>MHWG01000001.1:0-2679 GCA_001824005.1 Candidatus Zambryskibacteria bacterium RIFCSPLOWO2_01_FULL_47_14
CAGAAAGAGTCTTTTCGTTTCCGACACCAAGTTTTTCCACTCAGATTTTAATTGGAACGGATTCTTTTCTTTTTCCGGCTCTTTGAACCAAATTAACATGGGTAAGGCAAGAAGCGTAAAAGCTATTACCGCAGGCAAAAGAGTCTCAGCTCGCGCGGCCGAATCGAACAAGCTGATAGAGCCATTAGAAAACGGCAGAACGATAAGCAGGCCGGTAAACTGACCTAGATAGTTAGCCGCGATTCCCATACCCGAAACCTTCCCTCTTTTTTCCTGCCTTGAAATATCGTTGATAAGTGGCGTGTAAAAGGTAAAAGTCAAAAGATACATATACAGACCGAGCGTGAAAAAAATCAGCGCTGGCACTCCCATGCCAGATATCGCAAACAAAGCGCATGTTCCATAAAGCAAGGAAGTGGCTATGGTCGCGTATCGCAGTCCCGTAATGCGTCTGAAATATTTATCTAAAAGAAAGCCCGTGATTGGAGCGGTAAAGAGAAGAAACAGAGCCGAAATTGTAAAAGTAAGATTGAAATAAATATCGGCTATTCCTCTATCAATGACAATCCATTGGGCGAAGTATAGAAAAAACACTATAGAAACAAGCGAGTTTGCGAAATCGTAACTAACCCAAAGGAAAATGTTTCGTCTAGTATCCATAATAAAATTTAGTTCTCATAAGATTATTTTAACACATTTTTACATTTTTTTAAAAAAGTACCTTGCAGGTTGGATTCGTTGTTCACGAATTCCCGCAAGGTACTGGTGAGAAGACCATTAGATCTTCTCTTCGATGAACCTATCGACGTTCACCAGAAGCAGAGGTTTGCCACCGAGGCTAAATTCTGCTTTGGCGGAACCAACGACACGACCGCCATGCTTGCGCACGTTGGTCAATGACGTCACGAAGTCAATCTCGGTGTCGGGTGGTGTCATTCTTCCTCCAACCACCTCCTGTCGTGTCTTGATGGCGAAGAGTCTGCCCCAGCCTTTCCTTTGCGCCCAGATGTGGGCGCAATTCCACAGAACGAACATTTCGTGACAAATGTTCACGTGGTCTACCCGCTCGCCGACCGTCGGATCAGACGAGGGGAAGATACATTTCCCTGACATGGTGCCGGTCTCCTCCGAGACTTTTACTGTGTCTGGGATGATGTAGATTGGTGCCGGCATCTCAACTTGCCGATCGCCGATAACGATTGCACGCATAAGACCTCCTTTTGTTGGTTTGGGAACTATCCCTTACCATTGAACGCTTATAATGATTATGTGTCAAAGATATTTTGAAACGGAAGTTTAATTTATCATACAATTCACATATCTCCTTGATAAATATAGGTTTTCGTGTATACTGATGGTGTCAATAAATATCGTCACTAATATGGAAAAACAACTAAAAGAACTAGGATTTGAGGACAAAGAAATAAGCGTTTATCTCGCTTGTCTGCAGGAGAAGTTAAATACTCCAACAAGTTTAGGTAAGAAAACAGGACTTAAAAGAGCCACTATCTATTTTTATTTAGAAAAATTAAAACGAAAGGGTTTAATAGTTTATGAAATTAAAAAGTCAAAAAAGTATATATCTGCATTACCACCAAAGCAGTCTCTAAAAAGATATCTTGAAACAAAGAAAGAAAAAATAAGTCAGGAAGAAGAAATTGTTAAAGGATTAGTGTTAAAACTTGATAGCATAGTTCAGGAAGATGATACCCATTCAAAAGTTTATCATTACGAAGGGAAAGAAGGTTCACAGTTCGTTATCGATAAAATACTTAAAGCAAAGAAGGATATTTATTGGATAGGATCTATAGAAACTCTTTTATCTATGATTGGAGAAAAACATCTTTACAAACTTCTTACGGTTAAGCGACTCAAGCAGGAAACAACAACATTTGCGATTACTGATAAAAGAATTCTTCAGTATAAAAAGTTTAGTCAGATGATTGGCAACCAAAGACACTTTCGTTTTTTAGAAAAAGATTTTACGATTCCCGCTGTTCTAGCACTGTTTGGAAATAATATTTGCTTGATTTCAAAAGATAATAATAGAATTAAAATCGTGCTTATTGAGGACGAACTAATTTTTAAGATTAATCACTTTTTATTTGAGTATATGTGGATAAATCTTTCAAAAGGATAAGTAGGTTTGCCTAATCCCAAAATCCGCCGCGCATTCCTCCCGCACCCTCCTGCGCGGCGGAAATCCGAATCCCGCAGTTTTGAAAAAATCAGTCGGGGCAAAGCAAATCCTTTCCTCCCGCAAAAAATGTTTTGCTTTGCCCCGTCCGCATTGGGTGTTGCGTTCCCCGCACTTCTGCTTTGCAGAAGCACCACGCTTTGCGTGGTGGCGCGTAGCGCGCGGGGGACGCACTTGTCAGTCAGGATTCTGCTGGAAATGAGTCCGAACTTTTTGGTATAATGACCACAACTTGACAATTGCTTAGAAAATAAGTAATTTATTTGAAGGAAAGTTCATAAGGAGGATCACATGATCACTGTTGAGGCTGGGAAGTCGCGGACAATCACTCTTGATGTGCTCAGCACGTTTCGTGGGCACAAGCCGATCTACGTGGAAGATCCCGACGACGATGCCGAAAGGGCGAAGTTGGCAGAGCAAGTGCAAGGCATGATGAAGGCAGGGTTCGATCTGTTCTTGATCGATCAGGATCGGATCACTCG
>MHWG01000001.1:2724-5696 GCA_001824005.1 Candidatus Zambryskibacteria bacterium RIFCSPLOWO2_01_FULL_47_14
GGTCGTCGCAAGAAGGGCGAGGAACGAGTCGCTGCTGAAGGCACGACCGCAGGGGCTGTGGCTCGCACTGCTGGAGGTTAGAAATGTTCATAACTGAACAAGACACCGAGCTTGTCGAATATCTCGAAACTGAATTCGGCAAGCACGGAATCTTCCAGCATGGTTTGCCACTCGGAATCGGGTTGCTCGACATCACGACGAACTCTGAAGACCTCAACGCTTTCATCTGGAGCATGCAGAATGCTCTGAAGGCGGCAGAGATGGGAAGAAAGACCGAAACTGACGAAGAGATTCGAACTTTTCTCTCTGACATGCAAGGCTTGAGAAAGGATGAGGAGTCGGATTGGGAACTTCACCGATTCTGGCAGTCATCTGCCAAGTACAAGGGGTCGTTTCAGCAAGTATGGATCTGGCGACACAAGAAGGAGGGCACGTATCGATCACGGATTGAGCCGTTCTCTCAATCAACGCAACGTGCCAGCATGCTTGCGACCACCTGCATGATTCGAGCAAAGTGCAACTTCGTCGAAACAGAGAATGTTGCTCGAGAGCGACTGCTGAAAGAACTCGACGATCGTCAGCAGAAGCAGTACGTCCTCACCGACTCATTCATCGAGATTGGCAGAAGCGGAGTGCTCTACATACTTCGCCGAAACCGTCCTACGCTCGCATTGCGGTCAGTGAGAGAGAAAGGAAAGGAGCACGAAGCCGACTTACTATGTGCTCTCTGCATGCATCCACTCGCTTACTACACTGGTAGCTGGGCAGGTGTGATGCCACCGTCCGACGAAATTCTGGCACACCTTTTCCACATCCGATCGGACGAACATCGGTACTGGAAAGTGTGCAACCAGCATCGAGCGTCGAGTTATCTCAGCGGACTGTGAAAGGAGTTCTTTCTACAACCTCGTACAATGATAGAGCCTCGTGCTTTGTCTGGTACGGGGTTTCTATTTGCAGATATAAATTCAATACGGAGATGGTGTATCTCTTAAAAGCTTTTTATCAAGCAGATTCTAGGGCTAATTGGAGAGCTGGGCTTGTATTGTAATAATCCCAGAAGCGAGAAAGGTAAGTTTTAAGCTGGTTCGAAGTTTTATATACTATGTCCACCGCAAGAATGGGTATGAAAAGTTCATGGCCGGTCCCGACATCGGGACCGGCCATTGCGCCGCCTAGGCGGCGATTCGAAGCCGCTTGAGATTCCTGACTGACGGGTTCCGGATGAGGTGAACGTTCTCTAATGTCTAATGATTGTAGCACGGTTACCCGACCCGGTTGAGCGCCAGATTGAGGCAATGGGACACGAATTCGCGCGGCTGCCAGCCGACCGCTTTCAATGATTTGGGCAAGAGGGATTCTTCCGTGAGCTCCGGCAGCGAATTGGTCTCGATGATGTAAACCTTGCCCTTGGGCGTGATTAAGAAATCGGAACGGGAGTAATGCCTCAGACCGAGCGCCTGGTGAGCTTTGCGGGCCATCTCCGCCATCATCTCCCTTTCGGCGGGCTTGAAGTTGCCCGGACATATTTCTTCCGTCTCGCCGGAATATTTGGAATCAAAATCAAAAAAATCTTTTCCGTGAGAGCGAATTTCGACCGGCAAGAGCGCGTACAGCTGCTGCCCTCGGGCGTTTTCCACCACTCCGCAGGTCCCCTCTTTCCCGCGGATGAATTCTTCGACTAGCACTTTCTTGGAATACCCGAAAGCATGTTTAACCGCTTCTTCCAATTCCTGGAAAGTGCGGGCCAGGCGGATACCGATGGACGAGCCGCCAGAGGCCGGTTTGACGATGACCGGGTGAAGATAATTCTGAAAAATGTATAGGAGCTGCTTGTCATCCGCCTCGTCCGTAATCACTTCGTGCCGGGGAGTGAGCAGGGAATGCTGGTTGTAAATGTTTTTGGCCAGCTCTTTGTTCATGGCCAGAGCCGAACCGAGCACTCCCGAACCGGTAAAAGGGATGTGCATAGCCTCCAAGAGCTGCTGAAGCTGGCCGTCTTCCCCATAAGCGCCGTGCATGGCATTGAAAACGACATCAATATGTTTGAGAGCACGATGCGGCTCGTGAACCAAGCCGTCGCGATGCCACTCGCCGTCTTTCGAGATGAAAATATCCACCGGTTCATAAGTCTCTGGCGACTCCCTTAAAAGCGAGAGCACGTGGGCTCCGCTTTTAAGCGAAACCTCATATTCCGAAGAAGGTCCTCCGCGGATGACCGCCACTCTGGTGCGTGGAGAAAGCATGGACATGTTGAAATTATATCAGATGCGGAAACCTTTGCTGCGTAACAGCCGGTGGTAGTTTATAGCGAAACGATGCGCTTCCGCGTTGGCAAGGAGAATTGATTTGGTTTGGTCATTGGTCATTGAGACTTGGTCATGGCCCAGAATTTGTCTGGCCCGGTGATGTTCATCTTTGGTTACCGCGACTATTGGGATTTTGGTAATCTCTTTAGCCGCGTTGATTTGAGCTATGCCTCCGTCCACCACTATAAAGTCCGGCAGTCTCCACTCTGGATGATTCAAGCGCCTGGAAATAACTTCCTTAAGATTCTTCGTATCATCGTTTTTATCGGCCCGGATTTTAAACTTCCGGTACTGGCTTTTATTCACTTCCCCGCCCTCCACCACCGTCATCACGCCCACGACGTTGGTACCGGAAATGTGGGCGATATCATAGGCCTCAATGCGAAAGTTAGAAGTTTGTAAGTTAGAAGTTAGATCTTTTTTGATTAATGCGATGTCTTGAATATGATTAAGCGCGAATAATTGTCTCTTAATTTTTTCCGCCTCTTCGAACTTATGTTCTTTTGCCAGTATCTTCATCTTTTTTTCCAAAGATTTGATGAGCATGGTTTTCTTTCCCTCAAAAAAGAGCTTGATATTTCGAATGGTCTTTCGATACTCGGCCTTGCTTATCCGGCCGGCGCACGGGCCGGGGCAAAGCCCAAGTTGAGCGTTGAAACAAGG
>MHWG01000002.1:0-2934 GCA_001824005.1 Candidatus Zambryskibacteria bacterium RIFCSPLOWO2_01_FULL_47_14
AAGGTGCCTATTTTTGTAATCGCCAAGGTACTCAAGATGAGTCCTGTGACAATAGAGACAATGTCGGTTAAATATGAAGCGGGCAGATATGAATGGATACTTAAGGCAGCTTTGGGAAAGAAAGACATCTGGGAAATTATTGAAAGTATTATTACCGTTGGTGGGATCATGCCACCAAGGGTTGGAGGAAAAAGATGGAAACATTCTGACAAAGCTGACCGCAAAACTAAGTTGCGAAATAGTTAATTTTTATAAAACCCTTATTTATCTATCATATACCGATATATTGTAGATAAATCAAAATTTGACAGAGAGTACAAGAAATGGAAAATGGGAGAAGGAGGTAAAGATGCTTGAACCACCGTTTAGCTATATCTACTCTGACGGCGATCGAGAAACAAATGGGAGCTTCCATATTCACGGGGTGAACGGGAGAACAATCGCAATTTGTTTTAGTAAAGAGATTGCTATGGGAGTCATTGATCTCATGAATAAAGGGGCCGCTCTTCAAGAACGCCTCGATGTTCTGAATCATAAGGTTTAAGAAAAGGGCACTCTCGCGAGTGCCCTTTGTACGTCTATAAGTACGTGGTAGAATATCGCACTCACCCCCTATAGGCCGAGGCGGGGTAGATTTTGTATATGGTTAAAAAAGAAGAACATAAAGACGATTTGATAGTTGTCAAAGGCGCTCGGACGCATAACCTTAAGAATATTACGGTGGAGATGCCGAGGAATAAAATGATCGTTTTTACCGGGCTTTCCGGTTCGGGCAAATCATCGCTTGCTTTCGATACTATCTTTGCCGAAGGGCAGAGGCGATATGTGGAATCTCTTTCAAGCTATGCGCGCCAATTCTTGCGCCAGATGCAGAAGCCCGATGTCGATGAAATTACCGGCCTCTCACCAGCCATTTCTATCGATCAGAAAAGTCGTTCCAATAACCCCCGTTCTACGGTTGCTACTATCACCGAAATTTATGACTATCTGCGCATCCTCTACGCTCGTATCGGCCGGCCGCACTGCCTCGTCTGCGGCAATGAAATCAAGAAGCTCTCGAACGAAGAAATTAAGAACTTTATTTTGGAAAAAGTGCCAAATGGAAATTTCGACATACTCTCTCCAGTTGTGCGCGGCAGAAAGGGGGAATATTACCAACTTCTCTACGATCTTTTGGGCAAGGGCTACAAGGAAATTTTTGTAGACGGCAGGAAGCATTCTCTGCGAGAAAGGATTGAACTAACGAAGACAAAGAAGCACGAGATTTCCGTATTAGTAGACTCGATAGATTTAAAAGAAGATGGGGCGGAAGAAAGGACTAGTGAGGCGATAGAGAGAGCTCTCGAAGAATCAGACGGACTCTTGGTATTGAAGTTTGGCGAAGAAGAGCATCTTATGTCGGCCAAATGGGCTTGTCCGAAAGACGGATTCTCTTTCCCCGAGATCGAGCCGCGCCTTTTTTCATTTAACTCTCCATATGGCGCTTGTCCGGAGTGTAACGGTCTTGGTACCAAGTATCTTTTTGGAGAAGAATCTTGCGAACGATGTCATGGCGCACGTTTGCGCGAAGAAGCATTGCATGTACTCATCGGTGGCAAAAACATTGTTCAGCTGACAAAACTTTCTATCAAAGACACTGATGAATTCTTCAAAAAATTGAAATTGACGGTGCGGGAGAAAAATATTTCCAAAGTAGTGACCAAAGAGATCGAGGCAAGATTATCCTTCATGCTCAATGTGGGTATCGAATATCTGTCACTTGATCGCCGAGCCCACACTCTCTCCGGTGGGGAAGCACAACGCATACGCCTTGCTTCGCAACTTGGTTCAGGCTTGGTGGGGGCGTTATATGTCTTGGATGAACCGACTATCGGTCTCCACTCGCGTGACAATGAGCGTCTTATTAAGACGCTCATAAACCTCCGCGATCTGGGTAACACCATCATCATAGTGGAACATGATGAAGAAACTATTTATGCATCAGATTATCTGGTAGACATCGGTCCCGGTGCCGGTGTGCATGGTGGCAAAGTGGTCGTGGCGGACTACTTGGAAGATCTTCTATTGGCTAAAAAGAATGATAGCAAGTCACTG
The DNA here is from genome assembly GCA_001824005.1 of Candidatus Zambryskibacteria bacterium RIFCSPLOWO2_01_FULL_47_14. Next base: position 2,095 of record MHWG01000002.1, read on the forward strand.
ACGCTCTCGTATCTGCGTGGCGAACAAAAGATCGAGTTGTCAGATGAGCGCCGCGAATCGGAAAGAGGGAAATTATCTATCCGCGGCGGGAAAATATTTAACATCAAACATCTCAATGTCGATATCCCGCTCTCGCGACTAATCGCAGTCACCGGTGTTTCTGGCTCTGGTAAATCTTCTTTCGTCTACGAAATTATTCACAAGAATCTTCAGGCACGGCTCGATCGCCGTTATAGGAATGCGCAAACTTATAACTGCCAAATCTTTATCGGTTCGGAATACCTAGGTCGATCCATTCTCATTGACCAGTCTCCGATAGGCCGGACGCCGCGTTCTAACCCCGCAACTTACACCGGTGCGTTCACATTTATCCGAGAACTTTTCGCCGAGACTTCGGAAGCGCGAGCGCGAGGTTGGAGAGCCAATAGATTTTCTTTCAATGTCAAAGGCGGCCGCTGCGAGACTTGCCAAGGCAACGGCATGATCGAAGTGGAAATGCATTTCCTGCCGACAGTCTACGTGCCTTGCGATGTCTGCCAAGGCAAGCGATTTATGAAAGAAACGCTAGAAGTGAAGTATAAGCATAAATCAATTTACGATGTGCTCGAGATGACTATAGAAGAAGCACTCACATTCTTCGAAGATATTCCTGCGATTTACGATAGATTAAAAAGTCTTAATGACGTGGGTCTCGGATACTTATGTCTCGGACAGTCTGCTACCACACTCTCCGGCGGGGAAGCGCAGAGGGTGAAGATCGCTTCGGAGCTTTATCGACGGCATCTTGAGAAGACGATTTACCTACTCGATGAGCCTACTATCGGTCTTCACTATGAAGAT
>MHWG01000002.1:3009-4221 GCA_001824005.1 Candidatus Zambryskibacteria bacterium RIFCSPLOWO2_01_FULL_47_14
AGAAGTGGCTAATACTGATACTCACACAGGTAAATATCTTCGCAAAGCGTTGCATAAGAAATAAAAATTACACCATAAAATTTCTATGGTCGAGGCCTTGCCTCGACCAATCAAAAAATGAAACTTGTAGATTTCCAACAATTTAATCTGCCCGATTCACCGGGGGTGTACTTTTTCCAGAAAGGGAAGGATATTTTATATGTTGGTAAAGCTACTTCGCTCAAAGACAGAGTGAAGAGCTATTTTGCGCCGCGAATTCTCTCCACGCGCTCTCCACTTATAGCTAAAATGCTCGAAGAAGCAGAGAGGGTCGAGTTTATCCAAACTGACTCAGTCCTAGAAGCACTAATACTAGAAGCCAATGAAATTAAGAAAAATCAGCCATACTACAACTCTAAAGAAAAGGATGATAAGAGTTACAACTTTGTCACTATCACCAAAGAGGAATTCCCTAAAGTCACGATAACTCGAGGCTTGGGCACATACGGCCCATTTCCATATGGTGGGGAATTGAAAGAAGCGTTGAAAATAATCCGCAAAATTTTTCCGTATCGAGATGTCAAATGTAAGTTAAGCGGCAAACCATGTTTCAACGCGCAAATTGGACTTTGCCCCGGTCCATGTGCTGGATGGATCTCAAAACTCGAGTATCGAAAAATAATTCGCAATATCAAATTATTTTTCGAAGGCAAGAAAGAAACTCTTATTCGTATTCTCGAGAAAGAGATGAAGACTCTGGCTAAAGCACAGAAGTTCGAAGAAGCAGAAAAAGTTAAAGGCCAACTTTTCGCATTAAATCATATTCAAGACGTCGCGCTTATCAAAGCGGATGTGTCAAAGACCGTCTTTGACATTGGGTTTCGAATTGAGGCATATGATATCGCCCATATCTCTGGCACTAATGTCGTGGGAGTGATGACTGTAGTTGAAAACGGGGAAGTAGCGAAAAGCCAATATAGGAAATTTAAAATTCGTGCTGACAAAAATGACGATACTAAGAATCTCAAAGAAGTTTTGAGTAGGCGCTTTGGGCATCCGGAATGGAGATTCCCGAACCTTATTGTGGTAGACGGTGGCCAGTCACAACTAAATGTCGCAAGAAAAATTACCAATATTCCAGCAGTAGCAGTCACAAAAGATGAACATCATAGAGCTCGAGAAATTCTCGGTCTTAAAGGTCTGGCCTTAAATACTAATTCCCAAGGCCAGACC
>MHWG01000002.1:4244-5858 GCA_001824005.1 Candidatus Zambryskibacteria bacterium RIFCSPLOWO2_01_FULL_47_14
AAGCAAGGGATTTAGGATATAATTTAGTTATGATAAAAGTCGCTGTATTGCGCGGCGGTCCATCGGAAGAATATGATGTTTCTCTCAAAACTGGCGCGCATGTCTTATCGCTCTTGCGTGAGATGCCGGAGAAATATGATCCGATCGATATCTTTATCTCAAGAGATAGAGAATGGCACTCGTCCGGACTGGTTGAGGAACCTCACCGCGCGCTCCGCCATGCAAACATTGTCTGGAACGCGCTCCATGGCGAGTATGGAGAAGACGGTCAAGTTCAAAGAGAGCTTGAGAAATTCAAAATCCCTTTCACCGGTTCAGGTTCTCTCTCTAGCGTGCTTACCATAAACAAAGATATGGCCAAAAAAGTTTTTATAGAGCATTCCATTTTGGTGCCCAAGCACGAAGTTTTGGCAGAAAGTGATCTTTCTGACGAAAAATTGATCTACATCTTCCAAAACTATCTTCACCCAGTGATCATTAAGCCTTCTCGCGGCTCGGGCGGTATTGGCGTTACTTTAGCAAAAAGTTTCAGCGAGCTTAAAGAGAAGATAAAAAATATTTTCATATATTCGCCGAAGGCGATCGTGGAAGAATATATCAAAGGCAAAGATACCACTTGTGCCGTAGTCGACAACGCTCGTGGGGAGAAAGTATATGCTCTCATTCCGGACGGAGATTTGAGTGCCGCACACAAGAAGGAAGTGGAAAGACTCGCCAAACTTTCCCACCAGATCCTCGGTCTTCGGCACTACTCCTCTTCGGACTTTGTGGTGACGCCAAAAGGAAAAGTTTATCTCATCGAAACCAATGCCCAGCCGAAGTTCCACCCAGAGTCGTCTCTCCACCAATCTCTACACACTGTCGGTTGGCATCCGCGGGATTTCGTAGATCACGTCCTTTCTCTCCACCACTACTAACCAATTATTTTTCCGCGCCTCGTCGTACAGAGCTTTATTGGGGTTGAAACAAATCGGCTTTTCCACAAGGCTCAAGAAAGATATGTCACTTTCCGTATCGCCGACGCCTATAGAGCCTTCGAGAGTAAGATTTTCTTTCTCTACGGCGCGTTCAAGAATTTTTGCTTTATTAAAAATGAGTTCTGATTGAGAAACTTCTCCTGTGAATTTGCCGGCATCATCAGTAGCATAGAGAGTGCCGTAACATTTGTCGAAGCCGTGCTTACGGCAAAATTCCTCCAAGATAAATTTAGGCGAATGAGAAATTACCAAGAGATAATAGCTTTCGCTTTTGAGTTTTGCTAAGAGGTCGCGAGTGTAGCGATAGGTGCGATTCTCTTGATGATTTACGACTTCTTGAGCAATACCCTCGATGTCTTGCATAGCTGTCCCATTAATATACTTGGCAAAAACATTTACAACCGCCTGAATATAGTGTTCGTATGGTCCATGCCTATTGATCCAGGAAGTTTTCTCTTTTTCAAATTCAAATCGCGCTTCCTCCGGGAAAATTCCTTTCTCGATCAGAGTATTAACCAGCTCGATCAAAAAGCTCGAGCGGAAGATAGTGCCATCAACATCAAAAATCGCCACCTTTCGTTTCATGTTGGAATTCTAGCATATGTATTTGTCCATAGAATATAAATTTGATAATATC
>MHWG01000002.1:5951-6019 GCA_001824005.1 Candidatus Zambryskibacteria bacterium RIFCSPLOWO2_01_FULL_47_14
AAATGCCCCGCCTGCGCGGGACTTTGTGCTTTTGTGGACGACGGAGGCATGTTTTGCGAGTACGCAAA
>MHWG01000002.1:6048-7286 GCA_001824005.1 Candidatus Zambryskibacteria bacterium RIFCSPLOWO2_01_FULL_47_14
ACAAAGGAGAGCAGAATGGCAACGAGAAAAGTTTCGGTTGAACGGCACGTTGAGCAGGTTCGCAACGGCAGCCACTACAAGGGCTACGTGAAGATCGTCGACACCAAGCTCGACTACGAGCTCGTGTTCGGAGTTCCGATCGCGAAGCTCGACAGTATGGAGCCTGCGAAGGATGAGAACGAAATCCGCCGCATCTTCCAACTCACGGTGAAGCGCGACAACGCGAACATCGAGCTCACGAAGGAGGAGTACGGCTTCTTCTTCTCGATGGTCGTGGAGCTTGCGGTGGACTTCTACAACAACCCGCAGACCCGTGACAGTCAGGAAGGGATGATGGGCCTGTTGCTTTCGGGCAGAGGTCCCATGGCGGACTTCGGTGCCTCGGTCTCGATCGGCATGACGAGCAGCGGGTCGTATGACTTCCCGCCGGAGCTCTGCGAAATGCTGAGCGCGCCGAAGTTCGGCTGTGCGCTGGTCGCCTAAGCGAGACGAAGAAGCCTCGCATTAGAGCCCCCTTCAGATAACATCTGCTCGGGGCTCTTTCATTTTATAAAACATTCCATAATTCCAATTCAAGCAGCAAAATATGGTCATTAGCAATTCCTAGATGAAAAGTTTTCCACTTATCTCGTAACGCTCCACTCTTTACTTTTTTCATAAGGTATGGTAATATAAAAATAGAGTCTTCGCGTCGTATTTTATCAATCTCCATAACAAAAGAGAGGTTAAAAATGCGACCATTTGAACATTTCAGAATGTTTTTGCTGTGGTGGCGAAACAGATTCATCCCCCACAGCACATTACAAGTCAAGGCGGTAGCGCGTGCTCGCCGCGAACGGGCATCGGAGCATTGGGACCCGATAGCCGGCCATATCAGCGAGGATGAATGGATGGAAGTGATGAGCTTCATCAATCATCGTTGTCGTACTCGTGACTGGCGGAAGATGAATCTCATCCAGAGTTACCATCCAACGCCAATTACTCCGGATCAGTTCCGGAAAGAGTTCTCGACCATGAAGGCATGGACCGCCTCGAGGTTCGAGTACATCAACCGACAACTTCGAAGCGGTTTTCAGGAGAGACAACTTACTTTCCGCTGTAAGGTGATTTTCAAAAATGGCGGATATGGGTTGTCCAAGATGGTTCCGTCGAGTTAGAAGTCAGTCCCGCAAGGCGCCTCCAGGCCTTGCGGGATTTTCTTTTCATTCGTCTATATCTACATGAGAAAAGTATTGGTA
>MHWG01000003.1:0-5889 GCA_001824005.1 Candidatus Zambryskibacteria bacterium RIFCSPLOWO2_01_FULL_47_14
TCCCGCGGAAGGCATACCATCACCAATATCAATTCTCTTCAAAAATTCAGGGAAGGAATAGCCATCGCCAGGCAAATCTCGCCCTATTTAGTGGTTGAGGAGCACTTGCTCGGCGATGTCTGTCGGGCTACCCTGGTAAACGGGATGCTGGTTGGATTTTATCGAGGCCAAACTCCCTCGGTCGTCGGAGACGGCAAGAGCACGATTGGAGAACTGATCAAAGAAAAAGATAAAAATCGGCCGGAGCGGGTCGAAAAGATAAGAGTGGGGGAAGAGCTCTATGGCCATTTAGCCAGATCGGGTTATCAAATTGGTGATATCTTACCGGAGGGAAAATCAATAACGCTCTCCTATCACTTCGGACGGCTCTTCGGCGGTACGACTCGCGAAATGATAGATGAACTTCACCCTTCTTTTTTTCCGATTTTTGAGAAAGCGGCTCAAACGGTCGATTTAGCGGTAGTCGGTTTTGACTCGATTATTCCAGATCCGACCGAGCCCGCCAACGGGCAGAAGTGGGGGATCATCGAGTGCAACACTTTGCCCTTCATTGACCTTCACTACGACGCGCTCGAGGGCAAGCCGCGCAACATCGCCGGCATGATCTGGGATTTATGGAATTAGACTACAGGTATAACTTTCTGGCATATGCTGAAATCTTATACCATCATATTTAATGCGCGATGGTGAAGGCGATGACCTTGCGGGCGCCGCCGGCGCGCAGGACCTTCTTGGCTTCGTGGAGGGTCGCCCCGGTGGTAGTGACATCGTCGATCAAAATAATGTTTTTCTTTTTTATAAGCCCCGGATTTTGTTTAATGTTTTTTATGGCAAAAGATCCGACAATATTTTTTAATCTTTTTTGACGGTCTTCAATTTTTGCCTGATGTTTGGTTTCTTTTGGCTTTATCAAAACATTTTTCTCCAGTCTGAAATTTTGATTGTTGTCGAGCGCGACCAAACTCTCGCAGAGAAGCAAAGCCTGATTGAAACCGCGCTCTCGTTTGCGCTTGCCGGAGAGCGGAATCGGGACAAGCAACGCCTCGCGAAAATTTTCCATGACCCCAAGCTCGGAGAGCTCTTCCAACATTCTTCCGTATAAAACTTCCGCAAAGACTCGCGCCAGCCTTTTCCTACCCTTATATTTAAGAAGCCAAAGAGAGTCTTTCACTTTAGGATGCCGATAATCAAAAAGGGGGAAAATCCACTCGGCGCATTCTCGCTCCGCTCCCGGAGAAGCGAGGAGACACTCGGCGCACAGATCCGCGCCCGCTTTTCCGCAGGAGAGACAGGAAACCGGGAAAACTATGCCCAAGATGGTGTCCAAGAACCTCATATATGATATGATATTAGCATAATCAATGGACAATCCGCTTAAAAAACTTTTTGGTGGCGCTAACTTATTCGGCGGCGGCAGCGATCACGCCCTGGGCATTGACATCGGCACTTCGGCGATAAAAGTGGTGGAAATCAAGAAAAAAGGAGCGAGGGCGGTGCTCGAAACCTATGGGGCGATCGCCCTCGGCCCTTATGCCGAAGAGGATGTCGGCCGGGTTACCAATTTGCCGATCGAAAAAACGGTCGAAGCGCTTAGGGAAGTTTTGAAGCAGGCCGGAACCACCACCGATTCGGCCGCTCTGGCGATCCCGGTCCAACAGAGCCTGATCTTTACCGTCGAGCTACCGGCGCAGGTTAAGGAGAATGAAATCGCTTCAATTATTCCGAACGAAGCGAGGAAGTACATTCCGGTCCCGATCACCGAGGTTACCCTTGACTATTTCATTCTACCGAAGAAAAAGCTCTCTTTTGAAGAGGCGAATACTCCCGAGCTGGCGCCCGGGAGCGGCGGTAAAACCGAAATCTTGGTGGTGGCGCTCCAGAATGAAGCGGTTTCAAAATATCGCTCGATTGTTTCGGAATGCGCTCTCTCCGCGTCATTCTTTGAAATTGAAATATTCTCCTCGGTGCGCGCCAACTTTGAACACGAGCTTTCGTTGGTGCTCCTTATGGACTTCGGCGCCTCCGGCACCAAGCTTACTTTGGTTGAGTTCGGAATGGTCAAAGGCTATCACACCATTGCCCGGGGCGGGGCCGATATCACCGATTCGATTGCCAAGTCTTTCAATATTCCTTTCTCCGAAGCGGAAAAAAAGAAAAAAGAAGGCGGGCTTTCCGGATCTCCGGCGGATAAGAATCTCTTGGACATTATCAAAATCCATCTCGATTACATCTTTGCCGAAACCAACAGCGTGCTCCTCTCCCATGAGAGGAAATATGGCCGGACGGTGAGCAAAGTGATTCTCTCCGGTGGCGGCGCCATGCTCCGGGGTCTCAAGGAGGCGGCGACGGATAACTTTCGGGTAGAGGTGGAATTGGGGAATCCGTTCGGGAAGATCGGCGCGCCTTCCTTTTTGGACAAAGTGCTTTTGGCCACTGGGCCGGAATTCGCCGTTGCCCTGGGCTTGGCTTTGCGGAAATTGCAATAAATAGGGTATAATTAGTTAGTTAAAAGTTATAAAGTTTATAAAGTGGAGCAAAATTTTCAAACCTCGTTTATACCGAAGCGCCCGATTCTGAACGAACAAGTTCGCGTGTCCCATTCGTTGGGGATTTTTTCCGTTATCGCTATCTTTATTTTTTTAACAATGATCCTTGCGACCGGGGCCCTTTATTTGTATCAGGGAGTGCTCGGTAAAAAAATTAACAGCATGCAAAATGCCCTGGCGCTCGCCAAGAACCGCTTTGAGCCCGCAAAAATTACCCAGCTCCAAGTTTTGGATAAGCGCTTGAAAGCCTCCGGAGAAGTTCTTCGCGGCCACGTCGCCGTCTCCCCGATCTTTCAGGCCCTGGAAGCGATTACGATGAAAACTATCCGTTATACGAAATTTGATTACGTTCTGGGTGAGAAAAAGGGGGGTGCGGATATTAAGCTTTCCGGAGTCGCGGTCGGCTATCGCTCGGTCGCTCTACAGTCCGATCTTTTTGCCAAAAACAAAAATTTAATTGACCCGGTTTTTTCCAACCTGACGCTCGACGAGAGAGGCAACGTTATTTTTGATCTGGAATTTTCGGTCGATCAAAGTTTTATAAATTATTCGGCGATGCTCAAGGCCATCCCCGTGGCTCCAGCCCCCATCCTTACTCCGGCCCCCGTCCCTCCCTCCTCCCCTCCGCCGGCGGAAACATCGGAGGTTATTTATTGATATGTTTAAATTAATTATCCCCGTCATTTTAATAGTAGTTGCCGTGGGTGTCTTTGTCGCTTTCACCAATCCGCTTTACGGGAAAGTGACGCTCCTTCGGGAACAGACGGGTGCCTACAGCGGGGCGCTCGATAATTCGAAGGCGCTGGAAAATGAGAGGGATAAGTTGGCCCAAAAATACAACACCATTGATTCGGGTAATTTAGCGAGACTCGCGACGATGCTTCCGGAGAATGTTGATAATATCCGCCTAATCCTTGAGATCGAAAAGATCGCCTTGCCTTACGGTATGGGGCTTAAAGATGTGAAATACGATGCGACGAAGAAAGACGAAACGACCACAGCCGGTACTATCCAAGACCCGGAGATGCCGGAAATAGAGAACAAAAATTACGGAACTTGGACTTTGGAATTTGCCACCTCCGGAACCTATAACAATTTTATTAATTTCGTGAAAGATTTGGAAAGAAATCTCCGGATCGTCGATATCTCCTCGATCACTTTTTCTTCGGACATCGGGTTTGCCAGCTCGGAAGTTTATCAATATCGCCTTAAGATTAAAACTTATTGGCTAAAAAATTAAGATGGGATTTAAAGCTAAAAACTTAATAATTTTTCTCGGGATTCTCCTTTTAGTGGTCCTTTTCTATTTTTTCTTTCTGAAGGGCGACTCTGCTGAAGAGCCCCTTCTCACTTCTTCATCTTCGACAGACGTGGTAAACGCCCCCGGGGGCCAACCCCCCCCGGGCCAGGACTTTTTGACTCTGCTTCTCTCCGTAAAAAACATAAACCTGGACGACTCGGTGTTCTCGGATCCGGCCTTTGCCTCCTTAAACGATTCAACCATTCTCCTTATTCCGGACGGCAATGAAGGCAGACGGAATCCGTTTGCTCCGCTCGGTTCGGACATTTAAATTTTCATATGAGTTTTTTAGAAGCATTGGCGAAAAGCGGCCTCATCAATAAAAACCAGATAGATGAAATCAAAAGCCGGGCCGCGGAGAAGCACGGGGGCGATTTGGAGGAGGCCTTGATAGAACTTGGCGTTTCACCGGAGGCGATCCTCGCGAGCAAGGGCGCGTACGTGAATATGCCGACCCGGAAAGTAAATGTTAAAGACGTTCCCTTTGAGGTACTGAAGTATATTCCCGAAGATTCAGCCGCTTATTACCGCTTTGTGCCGATTGGGATGAATGAGGGAGTGCTCGAAGTTGGTGTAACCGATCCGGAGAATCTCCAGGCGATGGACGCGCTCCGGTTCATTTCCGCCAAGTCCGGCATTCCTTTCAAGATATTTCTCATTTCCAAAAGCGATTACCAGGGCATTCTCGAAGTTTATAAAGGAATGTCCGTGCAGGTGGAAGAAGCGCTTGGCGAATTGGAGGAGCCGGAGGTAAAAATAAGCGAAGCGGACCTAAACAAAGAAGTCAAAAACTTAAAGCCGGGCGAAGAGAAAAAAATCGTTGAAGACGCTCCGGTCATAAAAATTGTCGCGGTAATCTTGCGAAACGCGATTGAGTCGAACGCCTCGGACATCCATATTGAACACTCCGGGATGAACGTCAAGGTGCGTTACCGGGTGGACGGCACTTTGCACACTCCGATTCTTCTTCCGGTCAATGTTTACAGCGGAATTATCGCTCGGATTAAGCTCCTTTCTAAACTGCGCTTGGATGAAAAAAGAAAGCCCCAGGACGGATCTTTCAGCACCAATATTGACGGGCGGAAAATCGATTTCCGTGTTTCCACCATGCCGGCTTATTACGGGGAAAAAATCGCGATGCGCATCCTGGACTCGGAAAAAGGAGTGAAACCGCTCGGGGAACTCGGCCTCTCCAAAAGAAATTTGGAGATGATGCAGGAAGCGATCAAAAAGCCCTACGGCCTCATTCTGATTACCGGCCCGACCGGGTCCGGAAAATCGACTACCCTTTATTCAATGATGAATGAGCTGGACAGAGAAAAATCGAACATCGTTTCCCTGGAAGACCCGATCGAGTATCGAATGCCAGGCATCAATCAGTCCCAGGTCATGCCGGAAATCGGATATTCTTTTGCTTCGGGACTTCGCTCAATTTTGCGCCAAGACCCGGACATTATCATGGTCGGCGAAATTCGCGACAAGGAAACCGCCCAGCTTGCTATTCAGGCGGCCTTGACGGGGCACTTGGTCTTGTCCACCTTGCACACCAATAACGCGATCGGGGCGGTGCCTCGGCTGGTGGATATGGGAGTGGATCCGTACTTGATCGCGCCCACCCTGGTTCTCTCCGTTGCCCAGCGCTTGGCCCAGGTAATTTATCCGACTTCCAGAAAGGCCGTGCCGATGGATCCCGCTGTAAAGATGCAGATAGAGGAACAACTGAAAGATTTGCCGGCAGAATTTAAAAAAGAAATTGAAGTAAAAGATAAGATGTATGAGGTTGTTCCTTCCGCGGAGTGCCCTTCCGGAACCCGCGGCCGGATCGCCATTTTTGAAATGTTCGACGTGAATAAGGAAATGCAGAGCGTAATCCTGAAAAATCCGATTGATTCCGAAATTTATAGGGTCGCCAGGAAGAATGGGATGCTCATTATGCGGGAAGACGCGATGCTCAAATCGATCGAGGGGGTAATTCCCTGGAGGGAAGTTTATAATTTTAGCAATGAGAAATAAATTATAGTATAATTAAGAGATATGGCGGAG
>MHWG01000003.1:5955-11282 GCA_001824005.1 Candidatus Zambryskibacteria bacterium RIFCSPLOWO2_01_FULL_47_14
CAGAACGGCTTTGAGGTGCATACCGGGACCAATGGTAAAGAAGTTATCGAGAAGCTCTCCGGCGGGCTCAAGCCCGATATCATTTTGGTTGACATCATCATGCCGGAGATGGACGGCTTTGAAATGCTGGAGAAGATAAATCAGGGCAATCTCTCGCCCGGCTCGGTAAAAATAATTCTCTCCAACAAAAGCGAACAAGCCGACATCGATCGGGGCAGAGCGCTCGGAGTATCCGGCTACATCATTAAGGCGAACTCCACTCCCCAGGAAGTAATCGAGCAAGTGACCGGGATTTTAGCCAATAAATCAGAAGCCCCAATTAATTTATGACAGCCTCAACGATGAATCATAAAAAAGAATTGGAAGAGCTCTTGCTCACCGTCATCCGCGAGGGCGGATCGGATCTGCATCTGGGCGCCGGCCGCGTTCCGGCTATTCGGGTAACCGGAGAACTAATTTTTCTTCTGAAGCATCCGGTTTTTACTAACGAGGATATGCTCGGCATTTTGGGCGAAATTTTAGACAAAGAGAAAGTGAGCCGTTTCATGGAAAGCCATGAATTGGATTTCTCATATGATTTTCGCGGAGAAGCGCGCCTCCGCGGCAACGTTTTTTTTCAGAAGAGCTTGATCTGCATCGCCCTGCGTCTGGTGCCGAAAGTAAAGACCCTAGCCGAACTGCACCTTCCGCCGATCTTGAGCGATTTGGCGCGGAAGAAACAGGGATTTTTTCTGGTGGTGGGCCCGGTCGGGCAGGGAAAGTCAACTACCCTCTCGGCGATGGTGAATTTAATCAACAGCGAGCAGGCGCGTAACATCATTACCATCGAAGATCCGATTGAGCACGTCTATATTCCCCAAAAGTCGATCATCAGCCAGCGGGAAGTCGGCATCGATACCGAAGATTTCCATGTCGCCCTAAAGTCAATTTTTCGGGAAGACGTAAATGTCATCATGATCGGGGAAATGCGCACGCCGGAGACGATCGGCACCGCGGTGACGGCCGCCGAGACGGGCCATCTGGTTTTTTCGACGCTACACACCAACAACGCATCGCAGACTATCGATCGGATCATCGATTCTTTCCCCGGCGCCCAGCAGGACCAGATTCGGGCGCAGCTCTCGACTTCACTCCTGGCTATTTTCTCCCAGCGCTTGATCCCGCGGGTTACCGGCGGGCTGGTCCCGGCTTATGAGCTTCTTTTGAATAATAACGCGGTCGCGAATTTGATCCGCGAAAAGCGCACTCATGAGATCGATGTGGTGATCGAAACCGGCATGGAGCGGGGGATGGTGGATCTGAACCATTCGCTCTTGGACTTGGTCCGCGCCGGAGAAATTTCGATCGAGAGCGCTTATCAGTTTTCGCTTAATCCCAAAGGGCTCGAGCGCATGCTGTAAAATTATGTTATTCAAATACAAAGCGGTAGACGACAAGGGCGCAAGCCGAGAAGGGGAAATTGATGCGGCCAATCAGGAGGTCGCTCTTTCCAGCTTACAGCGGCGGGGGCTCATCGTAATTTCGATTAAAAGCGAAAACGAAAAGAAAAAATTTCTCTCCTTTTCTTTTTTTGAGAAAGTGCCGATGCGGCAGATCGTAATTCTCTCCCGGCAGATTGCCACCCTCTTTGAAGCGCAGGTCTCGGCGCTGAAGGCTTTTACCATGCTTTCAACCAATGCCGACAATAAAGTCTTGGCCCGCAAACTTACCGAAATCGGAGACGACCTGCAGGCCGGTCTTTCCATTTCCGGCGCGCTTTCCAAACACCCCGACGTTTTTTCCGCTTTCTACGTGAATATGGTCAAGTCCGGGGAAGAAGTCGGAAAACTCAATCAGACCTTTTTACACTTATCTGAATATCTGGATCGGCAGTATAACCTCACGATTAAAACAAGGAATGCCCTCATCTATCCCGCCTTCGTGATTTTTACTTTTCTGGTGGTGATGACGCTCATGTTTGCGATTGTCATCCCCAAGCTCTCCGAGATTATACTTGACTCCGGCCAGGAGGTGCCTTTTTATACCAAAATCGTCCTCGGCTTTTCCAACCTATTTGTCAACTACGGTTTTATCCTTCTTATTTTTGTCATTCTTTTGGGTATTTGGCTCTGGTGGCTTTCACGGAGCGAAAAAGGCAAGGCGTATCTCGACCGAGTTCGCCTCTCCGCGCCGCTTTTCGGCAACTTATACAAGAAGCTGTATCTTTCCCGGATCGCGGATAACATGGATACGATGCTTACCTCCGGCATCCCGATTATCCGCGCCATTGACGTTACCTCGGAAGTTGTCGGTAGCCGCGCCTATAAATCGCTTCTCAGGGAAACGACCGATGGCGTGAAATCCGGGCTATCTCTCTCCGCTTCTCTGGAAAAATATCCGGATGAAATACCGGGGATTATGGTGCAAATGGTGAAGGTCGGGGAGGAAACCGGCTCGCTCGGGCCCATCTTGAAAACCCTGGCGAATTTCTACAAGCGCGAAGTGGATGACGCGGTGGATACGTTGGTGGGACTCATCGAGCCGGTTATGATCATCGTTCTTGGTTTGGGGGTGGGACTATTGCTCGTTTCTGTTTTGGTACCGATTTACAATATTGCCGGAGGAATAAGTTAGGGGGTGCGTGCACCTCGAAGCCTTGGCGAAGGGGTGTGGATAACTTTCTTGTCTAGATGATTTATAATTAGGTTATAAAATAAAGTCGAAAATATATTATTATTAGTAATTAATTAATTATGAAAATTAACTTTAGAAAAGGTTTTACTTTGATCGAACTCTTGGTCGTCGTCGCCATCATCGGCATTTTGGCCTCGGTGGTGCTTGCCAGCTTAAATTCGGCTAGAACCAAAGGCGCGGATGCCGCCGTGAAAGCTAGCTTAGCCAACGCCCGTGCTCAAGCAGAGCTCTATTATGACAATCAAGTCCCCAATGGTTACACTTCAGTTTGTACCGGGCCGGAAGGAATAGGTACCATTCTTGCTGGAGCTGTCAAACAAAGTCTTGATGCAGACCAGCTTGTTTCTAACGATGCGGCTACTGCGGCAACTGTCGCTGTCTGTAATGACGTCGTTGGTGGCTGGGCATCTGAAATGCCATTAAAGGGCGGAAGCTACTTCTGTGTGGATTATTCTGGCAAAAGCCAAGTTAATGCTGCTATTGGCCTGGGCCTTGCCACTGATATCGACTGTTAAGATATCCGCACAACAAACCAAATGAACTTAAACAAAAACAAAGGTTTTAGATCGGGTTTTACTTTGATCGAACTCTTGGTCGTCGTCGCCATCATCGGCATTTTGGCCTCGGTGGTGCTTGCTTCACTAAACAGCGCCAGAAGCAAAGGCTCCGATGCGGCGATAAAATCAAACTTAGCGGGGCTACGTAATCAGGCAGAAATTCTCTATGATAGCTGGAGTGCTTATGCCGTAGACGCTACTCCCACCTATTTCGCTTTAGCCCAATGTGCTAATACCGCTGATACTATGTTTTCCAACTCGACTATTTGGAGTCAAATACAATCAGCCTACAATGCGGGCAATGGTGTGGCAAGCACGAGGTGCGTTACCACCGCAGTAGGCTACGCGGTGGCAGTAGCACTTAAGTCAGGTGGGACTGCTGGCGATGCAGTTCCGGATTCGTGGTGCGTTGATGCGAATGGCTCGAGCAAAGCCTATGCTTGGCCTGCGCTTGGGAGTATCGCGAGTTCTATCACTGGGGTTAGCTGCAACTAGTGTAAACAATTCAGTTTCCGGATTTTTGTTTTTCTTCCCATGTTATAATTGATACATGGTCCCGATTATCGCACTCATCTTTTTCACCCTTGGCTTGATCATCGGAAGTTTCTTGAATGTGGTCATTCTCCGCTATAACACCGGCCGGTCTTTCGGTGGGCGAAGCGCCTGCATGACGTGCCAGAGCGAACTCAAGGCGTATGAGCTTATTCCGCTTTTTTCCTTCATCACTCTCCGCGGCCGGTGTCTGTCCTGCAAAACAAAAATTTCGATCCAATATCCTCTCGTAGAGCTTGCGACCGGTCTCATTTTTGCGGGGCTTTTTCTTAAGTTTCAGGATTTATTTTTTGCCTCGACGCTTAACTTTTCGGCTCTTTACGCCTACTACACCCTGATGTTCTCGCTTCTGATCGTGATCGCGGCTTACGACATCAAGCACAAAATTATTCCCGATCTGTTGGTTTTTATTTTCGGCCTGCTTGCTTTTCTGGGGATTTTCATTTTCACCCCCTCCGGGGTTTATCCCCACTGGCCGAATCTTTGGGGGCTTCTTTCCGGGGTCGTGGTTTCTCTTCCCTTTGCTCTGATTTGGCTTTTCTCCCGCGGCACTTGGATGGGCTTGGGTGATGCCAAGCTTGCCTTGGGCCTCACTTATCTCTTGGGTATCTCCCGAATGCTCTCTGGAGTAGTGGTTGCTTTTTGGGCGGGAGCGATCGTCGGGCTTCTGCTTTTGATTTTTTCCAAAAGCCATGGGATGAAAAGCGAAGTGCCCTTCGCGCCCTTCCTTGTTTTTGGCGCAATTGTTGCCTTTTTGTTCCAACTCCATCTTTTCCCAATACTTAATTTATGATTAATTTTAATCTAGCAAGCTATAAGATAACTCGCGGCATGACCTATATCGAGCTTATCGTCGTCCTGGGTATTTTTTCAACAATGCTTTCAATCGCGATGTTTAACCACAATAAATTCCAAGACAAGGTGGCGATTAAAGCGCTGGCCAACGAGATTGCGCTTAAAATAGTCGAGGCGCAGAAGTCTTCGATCAACGGCAAGTGGAATTCCGCCGCCACTTCTGACTGGAAACCCTCTTACGGAGTTTATTTCACTTCCAACTCAACTAAGTTTATTTATTTCGCGGATTTAAACAGCTCAAACACCTGCAGTGATCCGGGGTGCGCCTCTTTTACCCTGGGCGGGGAAGTGTTGGATGTTATCAGTATGACGAGGGGGAATTCCATATCGGTATCGGGGCTGGAAGTCACGGGGACGGGTTGCCCGGCAACGGTGACCAACCTCACCGTTGTTTTCAGGCGCCCGGATTCGAGCGCCCTTATCGCTTCAAGCCCTTCTTGCACGATTTCTCAAGCTATCGTCAATATCGTTTCCCCCTCTGGGCTCTCCGCTAAAATAAAGTTTTATCCTTCGGGCAGGGTACAGATAAATTAGATGAGTAAAGTCAGTCAAAAATTGGGGTTTACAATTATAGAGACGATGATTTCGATTTCTCTCTTTCTGGTGGTGGTCGTGTTCGGCATGAACGCGCTCTTAAACGCCAATGTCGTCCATCAAAAGTCCCAGGATATGCGCTCGATCTTGGATAAT
>MHWG01000003.1:11321-16465 GCA_001824005.1 Candidatus Zambryskibacteria bacterium RIFCSPLOWO2_01_FULL_47_14
ACCGGGTATAATTATCGCTGTTTGATTTCCGGAGACGCCTTTCCTTTTATTGTGAGTCCGCAAAGAAGCTGTGCAAACGGATTGGGAATCGCGCTGGAGTCGGCGGTTGGCCTTACCGCCGATAATGCCGATCAATGGGTTTATTACATAAGCGCCGGAAAGATTTACAAATCTACTTCCGGCGGCGCGAGTTATTTTCAATTAAATCCAGATGAAGTGGTGCTGGACAGCACCTCCGGGTTCTCCATTTTGGGAGCTGAATCTCCGGCGGGGAACAGCCAGCAGCCCCTGGTTACCATTCGCTTGTCCGGGAAAATCACCTACAAGAACCTGCAGACCCCTTTTATCATGCAAACCTCGGCTTCCCAGAGATTAATTGATGTTATATCACCATAATGAAAAATAGAAATTTAAAAAAAGTCTGCCCCGCGAAGCTTCAGCGAAGTGGGGGTTTTACATTGGTTGAATCGCTGGTCGCGGTTTCCATTTTTTCGATTGCGGTCGTGACCTTGCTTATATCACTGGGGCGGGGGCTTTCCGACACCGGCTATGTCAAGAAAAAAATAACCGCCGAATATTTGGCCGCCGAAGGAATCGAATACATGCGAAATCTGCGCGATACTTACATACTCTATTCCTCATCAGGTGGTTGGAGTACATTTAATAGCGTACTTACAAGCGGTTCATGCTTTACCGCCAATGGTTGTTATTTCAACGATCAGAATGTTTCCTATACCGACGATTCGATGCCAATCGTCGATCTTCAATTGTTCGCCTGCACCACCTCAACCTGTTCCAATGCTCCTCTGCTTTACAACTCCGCTACCGGAAAATATGGTTATACCGGCTCAAGTTCCGGATTTAACCGGCAGGTCAGGGTAAATACCATTAACGTCAATGAAATAAGAATTCGCTCGACTGTTTATTGGACGCAAAATTCGGGTAACTACAGCATCACTTTTTCCGAGAATTTATATAATTGGGTAGAATGAAAATTAGAGAATTAAAAAAGAAGAAGGCTTGCCCCGCGAAGCTTCAGAGAAGTGGGGGTTTTGTGTTGCTTTTTGCGGTGACGCTCGCGAGTATCCTCCTGGCCATTGCTTTAGGAATTTCGAATATCGCGCTTAAAGAAGTGAATTTCAGTACTTCGGCTCGAAATTCCAACGATGCCTTTTTTGCCGCCGATACCATTGCCGAATGCGCTCTTTATTATGATCGGGGAGATATTAACCGATTTGCAAATCCAAATCCGGGCGGAACAATCTCCTGCGGAGCCGCAAGCGTTACCCCGACCTTTTCCGGAGATGCCTCTCTCTGGGCATATGACTTTATTATTACGGGATTGGGTTCGAACAACGCCTGCGCCAAACTCAACATTTCAAAAAACGGGAGCTCCCCCTATACAACCACTGTCACTTCCCGGGGCTACAATATCGGCGACGGATCTTGCAATTCAACCGATCCAAATCGCACCGAGCGCAAGCTGGAAATTACATACGGAGTAAATCCCCCCGGCTCCGGCGAGCCTCCTCCACCACCTCCACCTCCTCCACCACCTCCACCATCATCACCCCCTATTTATGTCCGCGCGGGCGGCGTTACGGGAACTTCGTTTAGTTTTAATATCGATTCGCCAAGTACCAATCGCTTGGTCGTGGTAATGGCGGACAGTGAAAGCACCGGGATTAATCTCTCGGGTGCGAGCGTGGACGGGAAAAGCTGCACTCTTGTGGCCCGGGCGAACAATCCAACTGGAGTCGGGAACCATTCGGAAATGTGGTATTGCGATGAAGACAACTTAGGCTCTTCAGCAGGGGTGGTGACAGTGGCAGTTTCTGTTGGCAGCGGAAACTGGGCGGCGCACGCGCATCTCTATACCGGCGCTTCCCAAAGCGGTCCGTCGGACTCCGGGATTGACCAGACTTCAGTCGGTGGCTCAACCGTGACAGTTAACGGCATCGACGCAGGAGCGGACTCATTGGTAGTGATGAGTGCGGGCAACGGCCAAGGCGGGACTTGGAATAGCTGGACATCGCCCCTTAGCGAGCGCACGGATGGGCCGAATCCTTCGTCTGCAGTCTTCGGTACCGCAAGTGGCATAGAATCAACGGCCCAGACTAGTAAAACGTACATTGCTACCGCAAGCGTCGCTGATATTCTGCGAGGCACAGGCATAGTTGGTGTTTGGGGAGGGGCCGCACCACCTCCGCCTTCCACCTACGACCTTACTGTTACAAAAGCTGGTACGGGCTCTGGAACGATAACTTCAAGTCCTTCGGGGATAAACTGTGGTGCTGATTGTTCAGAAACTTACACAGATGGTACTGCTGTGTCTCTAACCGCCACTCCAGCTGGGGGCTCTAGCTTTACTGGCTGGTCTGGTGCTTGCTCCGGAACAGGAGCCTGTAATCTCACTATGTCTGCCAATAGAAGTGTTACAGCTACGTTTGATATAACTCCACTACCCGTGGCAAATGATGATTTCACGCAAGGAAGCAATGTAACTCTTGTATCACACACACCAACCGGACCTGGGGCTGGAAATGGTTGGATAGTGCAGATTTCTGGCGGTAATATTACTGATTTATCTACGGGAAAGATTACCGATAGCTCGGGTAGTAATGGCAATCGTTATAAGATGAGTAATAATTTGGGCTCCGACCAAATGAATATTCAAGCAGACTTTACTTCAGCGGGTTCGTCTGGTAGCCCAGTATTTTTTGGACTGATAGGTAGACTGTCTTCTGCTACGGGTTCCAGTGCCATTGAAGGTCATTATGATCATAGTGTTTCTGGTGGTTCCTGGATAATTGGGGATGGAACAACTAGCGCGAGCCTTGCCCAAGCATGGCCTGGAGGTACAGTCACAATGAAACTTGAAGTTCGCTCGGGAGTTTCCAATCTCTATGCCAATGGAGTATTAAAGGTAACCTTGAATACCAATAAATTTACTGGTCAAAATTATGCCGGGATTTTTCTAGGAAATTTTAGTGGGGGAGCTGGCAAAATGACCGCAGATAACTATCAAAGTACTGGTATTTAAAAAATTGCAGGGATTATGGATAGAGCTCTAGTCAAAGAAAAAGCAAAGCAACGAATAAAAAAACTCCGCGCGGAAATCGCGCGACTGCGGTATGCGTATCATGTAGAAGATGCGCCGGACGTTACTGACGATGTGTATGATTCTTTGACTCGGGAGCTCCGGTCAATTTTGAAAGAATTCCCGGAATTTGAAGATCCGAATGCTTCAGAGAACAGAGTGGGCGGGAAACCGCTTGATAAATTCGTAAAAGTTCACCACAAAGTGAAGATGCTTTCGCTCAATGACATTTTTAGCGAGAGCGAGCTCTATGATTGGGAAAAGCGTATCAACAAGCTACTTGGGAGCCAGGCTTCCAAGTTGAACTATTTCTGCGAGATTAAATTCGACGGGCTGGCGGTATCGCTTTCTTACAAGCGAGGAGAATTTATCCGTGGGGCAACCCGCGGAGACGGGCTAGTGGGCGAGGACATAACTCAAAATTTAAAAACCATAAAATCCATTCCACTTTTTCTAAAAAATGCGCCGGAGATTCTAGAGGTTCGTGGCGAGGCGGTGATGTCGAAGAAAAAACTTTTAGAATTAAATAAAATAAATGAACGTGAAAATAAACCGATTTTTGCCAACACCAGAAATGTCGCGGCTGGCAGTTTGCGTCAGCTAGATCCGAAACAGGTCGCGCAAAGAGGGCTTGATTTTCTGGCTTACGATATCGCAGAGGTTTCGAGAGACGCTGGGGTAATTGAGCGACATTCGACAGAGCATGCGCTTTTACGCAAGCTCGGTTTTGAAATGGGGCCCAAGGAAGCGATATGTAAAAACATAGAAGAAGTGATTGCTTTCATCAGAGAGTTCGAAAAGGTGCGAGCACACTTTCCATTCGGCACTGACGGTATAGTCATTTCAGTTGATAGTTTAAAACAGCAGGAAGTGTTGGGAGCCGTCGGCAAAGCTCCGCGATATATGTCGGCTTTCAAGTATCCGGCCGAGCGCGCCACGACAGTGGTGAAAAATATTTTGACTAATGTCGGGCGTACCGGCGTGCTTACTCCGCTTGCTATCTTCGAGCCTACGCTCGTGGCTGGTTCTACGGTATCGAAGGCTACTCTTCACAATTTCGACCAGATAGAACGCCTTGGGCTTCGCATAGGTGACACTGTGGTTATAGAGAAAGCGGGGGATGTGATACCTAAGGTTGTAGAAGTTTTAATCAGAATGCGTACCGGTAAAGAAAAGAAATTTAAAATGCCGGAGAAGTGTCCGGAGTGTGGGGGAAAAATAGAAAAAAGAAAATTACCTACACAGACATCAGTCGCTCATTATTGTTCCAATCCCAAATGTCCGGCGAAAAATGAAAGATTTTTAGAACACTTTGTGTCCGTGTTTGAAATTTATGAATTAGGTCCGAAGATTTTAAGAAGATTTAAAGACGAAGGATTGATTACAGACGCAGCGGACATTTTCACTCTTGAAAAAAGCGATATTGAGATTCTAGAGAGATTTGGAGAGAAGTCCGCAGAGAACATAATTAAAGAAATAGAAATGAAAAAGAAAATTTCTCTTTTGAAGTTTCTGTGGGCACTTGGCATCCTTCATGTGGGGGAAGAGACGGCGCGAGATTTAGCGGTGAATTTTAGAACACTAGAGAACCTTATGAACGCCAGCATTGAAGAAATAAATAACATAGAAAACATCGGCCCGGCTGTGTCTGAAAGCCTTTATAACTTTTTTCGTGACAAAAATAATTTAAATTTTATAAAAAAGCTGGAGAGAAACGGGGTGGTGGTAGAGAAGATAGAGAGGGTAAAAGCTGGTAAACTGCAAGGGATGACTTTCGTACTTACGGGCACGCTCCAAGAGATGTCTCGCGAGATTGCAAAAGACAAAATAATTTCAATGGGGGGGAAAGTCGCGGGTTCCGTGTCTAAAAACACTTCTTATGTGGTGGCGGGAACGGATGCGGGATCCAAGCTTACTAACGCGCAAAAGCTGGGTGTAAAAGTTCTCTCCGAAGAAGAATTTCTTAAACTCCTTTAAACCTGTGCTACGTGGTACACTATGTACATTACAAGTTAAATAAAAAATTTATGAAAACATTTATCAA
>MHWG01000004.1:0-2451 GCA_001824005.1 Candidatus Zambryskibacteria bacterium RIFCSPLOWO2_01_FULL_47_14
CATATCCATGACGCTTTTAGCCTCACTGTTTTCTTCATAAAGTTTTCTTAAATCAGGGTTCTCCTTCATAGCGCGGTCGATGGTCATGGGGAAGCCTTGTGCTCCAAGCGGTATAAGCTTGGCAATCTGGTCGCCCAAAGCGTAGGAGAGGCCCATGGCCCTTGTAACATCGCGCACGGCGCCGCGAGCCATCATGGTACCGAAGGTACCGATCTGCGCCACATGATTCTCGCCATACTTCTTTCTCGCATATTCTATGACCTCATCGCGGCGATTGTCGGCGAAGTCTATGTCTATATCCGGCGCGGACGGCCGGTCCGGATTAAGGAATCTTTCGAAAGGCAGTTTGTATTCGAGAGGGTTAATATTGGTGATGCCTGAAAGATAGGTGACGAGTGACCCGGCTACCGAACCTCGGACGTTGGTTAATATGCCGTTCTCGTGAGCAAAGCGCAGTAGATCGGAGACGACGAGGAGGTATTTGGGGTAGCCTTTGTCGCGGATGACCTTCAGTTCGTACTCGATGCGCTCAAGTACTTCCGGAGTTTGCTCCAGATTGCGTCTCAAGAGTCCGTCGAAAACGATTTTTCGCAGAGCTTCATCAGGCGCGGTACCCTCCATTTGGAGGTTGGGGAAAACCCATTTGCCGAGTTCAAGCGTCAGATTGCATCTCTCGGCAATGCTCGTGGTTATCGCCAGCTGTTCCTTGGTAAAATCTTTGACCGCGTTTTTGCCCGTGCGGAAGTGAAGGTCCTCTTCTTCTTCGAAACTACCGCGATTGATGAACTCCTGGATCGAGTGCACCGTTTCGAAGGCCGGCCGGTCTTCTGGTTCGAGGTAATAAACGTCGTATATGGCAAGCTCGCTCTCAAAGAAGAAATTGGTTTTGAAAATTTCTCTGAAATATTTCTCTTCTTTAGCGATGGCGATGAGGCCCTCATTCCATTTTTCCAGAAGTTCGCGGTCCACGCGAGGCTTGTAGTAGAAGCCCTCAAGGTAGGAAGCGGAAACGAGCTTCAAAAGATTTTTGTAACCCGTCTCGTTCTCTGCAAGGAGCACCAGGCGGCTTCTCTGGTTGTCGATCCGGGCCTCCTTGTCGTGCCTGGTGCGGAGTGCGACGTAGAAATCGACTCCGATTATTGGTTTGATGCCAAGAGCCTTGCATTCTTTGTAGAACTCGATAGCGCCATATAGATTGCCAGAGTCGGTGAGAGCGAGTGTCTCCATACCGTACTTCGTGGCTTTCTTGACGAGGTCAGGAATCTTGGGCAGTGCCTCAAGCAAAGAGTAGTGGGAGTGGACTCGCAGGTGAGTAAACATGCTAGAATATTAACACATGAGGATTTTGGGTATCGACGAAGCTGGTAGGGGTCCGTTAGCCGGACCTGTTGCAGTCGGTGCCGTTTCAATCTCTCCCGATTTTAATAAAAAATTTTTTAAAGGCATTAAAGACTCCAAACAGCTATCGCCCGAAGAGCGGGAACTCTGGTTCTCGCTGGCACAAGAAGGGAAGAGGAGGAATGAACTTGACTTCAAAGTCTCACTCGTCTCCGAAAGAGTGATCGATAGGCACGGCATAGCGTATGCAATTCGCTTAGGGGTGAAAAGGGTGTTAAGGGGTTTAGGGGTGGAAGGCGAAAGTTCACAAATTTTTTTAGACGGCGCGCTCAAAGCTCCGCCAGAGTTCAAACACCAACTCACGGTGATAAGAGGAGATGAAAAGATTCCCGTAATTTCATTGGCGAGTATTTGCGCCAAAGTGATAAGGGATAGAAAAATGGTTAATTTTTCCAAAAAATATCCGCAATACGACTTCGATTTACACAAAGGCTACGGCACCAAGATCCACCGCACCGCTATCCGCAAATACGGTTTAACAGAGCTCCACAGAGTAAGCTTTACGAGAAATTTGACAGTAAGGTAGAGCTTGTGCCATAATAAGAAACAGAAAGGAGGCTCAAATGAGCCCAGAGAAAAGTCACTTCGTTTGCGCTGTAATCTGGCGCAAGGCGCAAAGCATAAACGGCATAAAAGCGTACGAGTTTCTTGTCATCGACTCGGTCTCAACTGACCGGGTCGGGCGGAAAAGCAATCGGCACGTGAAGTTTCCGGGCGGCATGAATCGCGTCCGGGAAGAGTCGGTGGAGCTCACGCTTCAGCGTGAGGTGCTCGAAGAAACGCACTTGGCACTCCTGCCCGACATGGCGACGGAGTTGTGCCGCATCCAAAGTGGGCCAGACCACACCAAATACGGATTTCTGGTCCGATTCGATGATTGTCGTGGTCGACTTCGATCGGAGTCGCTCCACGACAACGGTGACGAGATGTCGGAGCCCCGATGGGTTCCGGCAGATGTTCTCGGACGCGAACTGTTTGAGAAGCATCAGCCGTTCTTCATGGAGGCGTGCCGGCGGCTCGGCATCTTCTAGCTCAAGTTCCAAGGCTCCAAGC
>MHWG01000004.1:2477-9143 GCA_001824005.1 Candidatus Zambryskibacteria bacterium RIFCSPLOWO2_01_FULL_47_14
AGAGTAAACATATGGTAGTTCGAATGAGACATACGCGGTCGCATACCAATAACAGGCGTTCGCACCATAAGTTGAAGAACCCTGCTCTCGCTAAAGATGAGCAGGGAAACGCTTATCTTAGACACAGAATGTCTCCGGCTACCGGCTCGTATCGCGGTAGGAAAGTAATCGATCAGAGTGTTCGTCTTGAAAAGAGGGCGAAGAAGATGAAAGAGGCTACAAAATAATTTCTAATTGCTCTAATTTCTAATTATTCTAAATAAATCCTAAGCAACAAGTTCTAATTAGGTTAATTAGGAATTAGAATAATTAGGTCAATTTGCTTATAGTTCTTTTATGTCCCAAAGACACTTATCGAGGTCTATAGTTTTGCAAACACTTTTCGAGTGGGATTTCCCCTCGACGGGCTCAGGGCAAGTGAAGCCCGATGTCCGTGCATTATTTGAAAAGAACATTACCGAATTCGCGCCTGGCAGTAATGATCAGCCATTCATGGAGCGGCTTCTTAAGCTCGTGCTCGACAAGAGACAAATTCTCGACGATCTGATAGAAAAAGCGGCTCCAGAATGGCCGATAGAGAGGATTGCCCCGGTGGACAGAAACATTTTGAGGATCGGATTGGCGGAACTTCTTTTTGCAGATCGGAAAGAAGTTCCGCCTAAAGTTGCCATCAACGAAGCCATTGAGCTTGGGAAGCAATTCGGCGGCGAGACTTCAGGACGGTTTATCAACGGTGTTCTCGGCGCCGTCTACAAGGAGATGGGCGAGCCGGGCAAAGACGACAAACCCAAACCCAAGAAGAAATATGGCAACGTGCCGCTTGACCAACTGCCGGTAGAGAAGCTTGCTGGCGCGGTTGTCTTCGCGAAGCATGAGGGCAATATTTACATGGCTTGCGTGCATGATGTCTTCGGCCATTGGACTTTACCGAAAGGCAAAATCGGTGACAACCCGAAGATTGCCAACGAGACGACCGAAGAGGGACTTATTCGTGAAGTTCAGGAAGAACTTGGTATTCCGGTAAAAGTTGTGGAACCATTAGGCGAGAATTCTTACTCGACATTTCATCCCGAAAAGGGGAAAATTGTGAAGCATGTGGCTTACTTTCTGGCGGAAGGCCCCTTTACCGAACTCACTCTCGAGAAGAAGGAGGAGAAGGGCGGGCTCGACGACGTGCGCTGGTTCAAATTGGCCGACATCCTTGACCTAAACTTCTATGATGATATTCTGCCTATCGTTACTAAGGCGATAACGAAGCTTGCGGAGCAAGCTTAACCTACAACTGGCGACCAACAACCGACGATGGATTTCAACAAATTCGAAGAAAAAGCGGAGGTGAATTTCCGGGACAAAACGCTTCTGAAACAGGCCTTTACCCACCGCTCATATATAAACGAAAACCGGGCCTTAAGCCTTGAACACAATGAGCGCCTGGAGTTCCTCGGCGATGCGGTGCTTGAGCTTGTCATTACCGACCACCTCTATCGCGGCATGAAGGAGGCAAGCGAAGGCGAGATGACGACTCTGCGCTCCGCTCTGGTGAATGCCGAAACCTGCGCCAAGGTGGCACAGGTTTTGGGTGTCAATGATTATCTACTTCTATCGAAAGGCGAAGCGAAGGACATCGGCCGCGCTCGGCTCTATATTCTTGCCAATACACTCGAGGCGCTCATTGGCGCCATTTACCTCGATCAGAATTACGAAGCGGCCAAAGATTTTATCATGAAGCATATCACGCCGCTTCTCGAGATTATCGTGCGCGACGGCAAGTGGATTGACGCCAAATCGCTCTTCCAAGAGAAGGCGCAGGAGGCACTCGGTCATACTCCGGTTTACAAAACTATTCGTGAATCCGGTCCCGACCACGACAAGCACTTCACCGTCGCCGTATCGGTGGGCAGTGTCGTCATGGGCGAAGGGGATGGGAAGAGCAAACAAGACGCCGAACAAGCCGCCGCCAAAAACGCGCTTGAGGCGAAGGGGTGGTCCCGTTAGAAGTCCGAAACTTATGTTTCGGCAGACATCTTCAGATGTCTTACTTCTAATGGGATGGGAGTAGGTCTGCCAGACCTCATCCGGTCCGACCGAGGTCGGACCACCTTCTCCTAGGATTAGGAGAAGGTACAATATTCTATATGAAGTTGGTTCATAATTTGCGAGAGTTGTCAGAGCGTCGTCGCGAATTGCGGAAAAATCAAACCCCAACAGAGCAAGTCTTGTGGCAAGAATTGAGAGGGAAAAAGTTCGGGTATAGATTTCATCGGCAATACAGCATTGGCGGCTACATTCTCGATTTCTACTGCCCAGCCAAGCGATTGATCATAGAAATTGACGGCCCAATCCATGCTATGCGTCAGGCTTATGATAAACAGAGAGACTTTTATTTTAAAGAATTGAATTACAAAGTGCTCAGGCTTGAAAACGACGAAGTAGAGAAAGATATCCAAGCAGTTTTAAAGAAGATTAAGGCATTTATTGCCCTCTCCTAAACCTAGGAGAGGGCGCAGACGAAGTCGGGGTGAGGTCGGTGAGATGGTGGTGAGGTCTGCTATAATACTCGATAAATGCATTTAAAATCGATTGAGTTATCGGGCTTCAAATCTTTTGCTAAGAAGAGCGATTTCGAATTCAATACGCCCATCTCGGCCATTGTTGGGCCCAACGGCTCGGGCAAATCGAATGTTGCAGAGGCCTTCCGCTTCGTCTTGGGCGAGCAGTCTATCAAGAGCATGCGTGGCAAGAAGGGCGAGGATCTCATCTGGAACGGTTCAAACGACTCGCTGCGGGCCAACCGCGCTTCTGTCAAAGTTATTTTTGATAATAGCCGAAGAATGTTCAACATCGATTTCCCGGAAGTCTCAATCGAGCGCGTGGTGCACCGCGACGGGGTAAACGAGTATCTCGTGAACGGCAGCCAGGTGCGGCTGAAAGACGTGATCGAGCTCCTGGCCTCCGCCCATATTGGCGCTTCAGGCCACCATATCATTTCGCAGGGCGAAGCAGACAAGGTGGTAAGTACCAACCCCAAGGACAGGAAGGCCATGGTCGAAGATGCTCTGGGCCTGAAGCTCTATCAATACAAACGGATCGAGAGCGAGAAGAAGCTTGAGAAAACGTTTGAGAATATCGCGCAAGTCGAGGCTCTCCGGAGAGAGATTGCCCCTCACCTTAAATTTCTGGAGAAGCAGGTCGAGAAACTTGCAAAGACCGAGAGTCTTCGCACTGATTTAATAAAAATTTCTCAAGAATATTTCAAGCGGGAAGATTTCTATATTTTAACATCGAAGGTCGCACTCAAGGAGGAGAGAGGTCCGATAGACCGGGCGCTTGAGAAGCTCTCTAAGGAATCGGCGGAAGCCAAAAAGGTTATCGAATTCGAGTCCGGATTAAGCGAAGCCAGAAAGGTTCGAGATGATCTAACGCGCGAGCTCGGCAAGATCGAGGGGTTGATCATGGCGGAGGAGAAGTCTGTCGCGAGCGAGGAGAGCAAAGTCGTGAGTTTAAAAGATGTGGAGAAGCTGTATCAAGAAATCTCCCTTTTCTCCGAAATTACCAAAATTTTCGAAAGAGTAAAAACATTTATCCAGGAGAGGAGGGGAATTGTGGAAGCAAGGCGTCCACAAATAGGGGAACTCAAGACTAGAAAATCCGAAATCGAAGCCGAACTCAAAATTGCGAGGGAGAAAGAGGATGAAATAACCAAAGCCGAGAAAGCAGTCTTCCGGATCATGTCCGAGGAGCAAGGTCTCGTCTCCAGATTAAATCTTTTAAAGGCGAGAGAGGAGAAGATCGCTCTCGAAGAAGCCGAATTTAAGCGCGAACTCGAAGAAGTGGGGTATTTGGCCGGGGCGGAAGCTCTTCGCTTCCAAGTCTTCGCCCTAAGCGAGGAAGAGATGACGTCCGAACCGAGGGTAAAGCAAGAAGAACGCAAAAGAATGCTTGAGAGGAATAAACTTCGCCTCGAAGATTCAAACACAGCCGGCGGAGAAGAGCTCAAGAAGGAGCACGCCGAAACTTCCGAACGTGACGCCTTCCTGGCGAGAGAGCTCTTGGACCTTGAGCAGTCAGCCGAGTCCTTAAAGTCGCTTATCAAGGATCTGGAAGAGCGGCTGGCGACCGAATTTGAAACTGGCATCGAGAAAATTAACAAGGAGTTCAACACTCTTTTCAATAAAATGTTCGGGGGTGGGGAAGCGCGACTCATTCTTGTGAAGACTGAGTCGCTAGTTGAAGAAGGTGAAAAAGTTGAAAAAGTTAAAGAAGTGGAAGAAGGTTTAGAAATAAAAGTTTCTCTGCCCAGAAAGAAGGTAAAAAGCCTCATGATGCTCTCGGGCGGGGAGAGGGCACTTACCTCAATCGCTTTAATCTTCGCCATCTCGCAGGTTAATCCGCCGCCGTTTATCATTCTTGATGAAACGGATGCGGCACTCGACGAAGCGAATTCGAAAAAATATGGCGATCTGGTCGAAGAGCTTTCCAAGAAGTCCCAATTGATTTTGATAACCCACAACCGCGAGACTATGAGCCGCGCCGGTATCATCTACGGCGTTACCATGGCGGGGAATGGCGTTTCGAAACTACTCTCGATCTCTTTCGATGAAGCAGTAGAAGTGGCGAAGTGACATTTTCTGTCCTATATTTACTCCGCTTTGCTGACCTCTTATTCCAAAATACAATTATACAAACACAAAGTCAAGTGTCTTTCTTTCGGGATCCGAGGCGATGAGTTTGACGCGGATTTTGTCGCCCAGGGAGAACTTCTTGCCGGTTTTTTGGCCCACGATGGCGTATTGCAACTCGATTAATTCATAGAAATCATCTTTCATATCGCGGAGCTTGACCATGCCCTCGGCTTTCGTATTCACTTCCTCAACATAAATGCCCCACTCGGAAACGCCGGAGATAATGGCGTCGAACTCTTCACCTACGTGTTCCTGCATGTACTCGACTTGTTTGTACTTAATCGAGGCGCGCTCGGCTTCAGCCGCTTCCATCTCGCGTTCGGAGGAGGCATCCGCCAGACGCTGGTACTTAATAATCTCATCCTGCTCGATCTGCCCTTTCTCAATAAACCTTTGGAGCAAGCGGTGGACCATAAGGTCTGGATAGCGGCGAATGGGAGAGGTGAAGTGGGTGTAATACTCGAAAGCGAGGCCGAAGTGGCCGATGTTTGAGGTCGAGTAAATCGCTTTCGACATCGCTCTGATTGCGGCCGTCTTTACCAGCATTTCGGCAGGCGTGCCTTCGACAGACTTCAACATTCGGGTTATGTCTTCTGCCGTGGTTTCGCCATCCTTGTTCTTGAGTTCGAAGCCAAGTGCTTTGACGAAAGTCGCCAGATTGATAATCTTGTCACGGTCCGGCGCGTCGTGGATTCGGTACACGAAAGCGGCTCTCTCATTGCCTTTGTATGCGGCATGCATGTGTGCAGCCACTTCGCGGTTGGCTAGAAGCGTGAAGTCTTCAATCAACTTGTGCGTGTCCTTGCGCGCTTTCTTGTACACCCGTATGGGCTTACCCAGGTCGTCGAGTTCGAATTTGACCTCTTCCGTTTCGAATTCGATGGCACCTTTTTTGAACTTTTCTTCCCGGAGCTTGTAGGCTAGATCATTTAGAGTTTTGAGTTCTTCGTAGTGCAGTCCTTTCTTATTGTCGAGAATCTCTTGCGCTTCCTCGTATGTAAATCTTTTGTCCGACTCGATGAGCGTCTTGCCGAACCAGCGATCTTTGATGTGCGCTTCCTTGTCCATGACGAATACCGCGGAGAAAGTGTATTTGAGCTCATTGGGGTTGAGTGAGCAGAGGTCGTTTGAAAGGATCTCAGGCAGCATGGGGATGGTGCGGTCCACTAGGTAGATCGAGGTGCCACGCTTTAGAGCTTCTTTATCTAGCGCAGTACCGGGTCTTACGAAGTGGGAAACGTCGGCGATGTGGATGCTGATTTCGTAGTCGCCGTTGGGAAGTTTTTTAAAAGAAATGGCATCGTCGAAATCTTTGGCATCCGCCGGATCGATAGTAAAAGTAAGAGTGTCGCGGAAGTCGCGCCGACCGGCGAGATGATCCTCTTTTTCAAACACCCGCTTCCATGCCTCAGCCTCGCGCTCGACCTCGGCAGGGAAGTCCACTTCGAAGCCGCTCTCAAGCACAATGCCCACCATCTCGGCGTTGTGTTCGCCCGCGCGGCCGATGACGCGGAGTAGCTCGCCCTTGGGGCTTTTGGAAGGATCTTCCCAAGACGTGAGGCGGATCTGGACCTTATCTCCATTTTTTGCCCCCTTGGGGTTCTCCACAAAGATGTCTCGGTACATACGCTTGTCATCCGGAATCATGAAGCCATCATCGAATGTGCCGACGAATTCCATCTTGTGGCGCTCGACTATCTCGATCACCCTGGCCTGCTTACGGCCGTAAATTTCTTTGCTCAGAATCTCGATTCTGACCTTGTCGCGGTTGAGAGCGGCCATCACATTTTCCGGCTGGATTTCGAAATCATTTTTCTCGTCTTCTGGGTTCTCGAAATAGCCGACCCCCTTGCCGGTAACTCTGATTATTCCTTCTAAGATATTTTTATTTTTCATTTTTATAAGTGGGCGGGAGAGGACTTGAACCTCCACTCCTTTCGGAACATGGTCCTAAACCATGCGCGTCTGCCATTTCGCCACCCGC
>MHWG01000004.1:9161-14177 GCA_001824005.1 Candidatus Zambryskibacteria bacterium RIFCSPLOWO2_01_FULL_47_14
AATCATTTTTTAAGGCGTAGTGGCGAAGTGGTAACGCTTTGGTCTGCAAAACCAACATGCGCGGGTTCGATTCCCGCCTACGCCTCAAGCTTAGCTGTTGGACAGCTAAGTGATGGGTCAGTGGCGGAATAGGTATACGCGCACGACTTAAAATCGTGTCCCGTAAGGGATGAGGGTTCGACCCCCTCCTGACCCACAGAGCGAGATTAGTTTAGTGGCAGAACTATAAAAAGCTATAACATAGCTTTTTATTTCCCAAGTCTCACACCAAAATTTTAGTGCGAGTACGGGGAGTCGGACCCCGGTCTCAACCTTGGGAAGGTCGCGTCATACCGTTAGACCATACTCGCATTATTATTATAATGCTATACAATTTTGGTGTGAGAGCAAGCATCGGGTCAAAATCGTGCTGAGCACGATTTTGAACGATTCCGGCATCTCGCACCGGATGATTTCAAAAAGAGAGAAAATATTTTTGATAAGCTTCGGGGTTTTGATTCTTATTATTTACGGGCAATCACTCTGGGGAGGATTCGTTTTCGATGACAGGGGGATAAAAGAGCACCAAGCTCTTTTATCAAGCATAGACAACATCATACAAGTCGGCCTCTTTCCGTATTGGACCGTCGATGCGGGACTCTATCGCCCCATTACTCTCCTTAGCTATCTCTTCAACAATATTCTTCTCGATGGGAGTGCTTTCAGTTTCCATCTTGTTAATCTTGTTCTCTATTTCGGCATATGCGCGGCAATCTACTTTCTTATCAAACGGCTCTTTAGTAATAAATGGTTCGCGTATCTCTCGGCCATGATTTTTCTCGTCTTGCCGATACACAGCGAAGTGGTGGCGAACATAACTGGAAGATCGGAATTACTGTCCTTATTATTTGCATTGCTAGTAATGTTCGAGTTTACAAAGGAGAAGATCAATCCCTGGTTGGCAGGGCTCTGGATGTTTCTGGCTATCGGATCTAAGGAAACAGCAGTCGCAGTAGTGCCGCTCGTGGCATTGATGATGGTAATCCAGAAACGGAAAGTCATTTCTCCTGCAACACTCGGTGTTGCAGTGGGCGCGGCGGTTTACTTCCTCTTGCGGCTTATCGTCCTCGGGCCAGGGCATTTCTTGGGAGTTGAGACGAGTATTATCGAGAATCCACTTCTCTTTGTCGCGCCGCTCGAACGCATAACGACGGCCCTGGCAATTTTATGGATGTATGTTTCGAAAACTTTGTGGCCAGTCAATCTCTGCTCGGATTATTCTTATAACCAAATTCCGGTTTCTAGTTTTTCAAGTTTTGCGCCCTGGCTCGGCCTGATAATCCTTTTAGGCTCTGTGATATCTGTGTTTTGGTTCCTGCGATACCGACCCGTTATCTCTTTCGCTTCCGCAATATTTCTTGCAAGCTTCATTCCCGTTTCAAGTCTGCTCTTCCCGATGGGTACCATAGCGGGGGAGAGATTATTTTTCTTCCCATCGTTGGGGTTCGCGATTATAGTAGCATTGCTTCTTTCGCGATTAAGATGGAAATGGCTCTCGCTTCTCTTACTTATTCCTTACGTAATTATTTCGTTACAACGTCAATCCGTTTGGATGAGCGAGGAGAAACTTTTCTTGAACGCGGTCGAGTGCAGTCCCAATAGTGTTCTTTCTCTCTCGAATGTTGGTACGGTGTATTACTTCCGCGGTGATTACGAAATGGCGGCGAAATATTTGGAGAAGTCGAAAGCTATAAAGCCTGTGTATTCTAAAGGTCTAAATAATCTGGGACTTGTGTATTGGAAAGAGGGGAGATTCCGCGAAGCGGAAGATCTTTTTCACCAATCGTTGAAGCAAAAGTATCCTTACTGGGGCGCTGTCGAGAACTTAGTGCTTTTGAAATTAAGCGAAGGCGATCGCGAAGGAGCGCTTCGCTGGCTTAAGATAATTTATCCAAACGTTGACGATTCCGTTCTCCGTAGTCAATTTTCCAATCAACGTGGGGGATGATGCCGATGCGGCTCTCATCGCGGATGTAGCGGTGGAATTCTGGCTTCTTTCTTTCTAAAAATTTTAGGGCGGTATCTTCTTGTTCCTCCGGCAGGGTGGTGAAGAATATTTTAGCTTCTTTTCCCGTAGGGGATATCTCCACTCTTGTAACAGTCAGAAGCGAAGATTGCCCTCCTTCTTCCAATATAAATTTCGCCGCCAGGCGGTGGATGATCTCGGCGGTTACTTCGCGTTTCTTGTCGCGCATATTATTTAGTCACCATACTTACCGCTTCGAGGATGTCTCCCGGAGCGATCTCTATTTTCGACTCAATAAGAGCGCCAAACTCCGATCCTTCCTCCACCTTACTCGTATTAACTTTTGCTTGTTGGAGTTCACGCACCTTGCCGTGGCCGATCTCTGCGTCTCGACGGCTGATCTTCACGCTGTTGCCTTTGGCAATAATACCGGAAAGAACTTTAGCGCCGAGAACCTGCTTGTTCTTGGCCGAGCTAAAGAGTTTTAGAACCTTCGCGCTACCCGAAATCTCCTCGACTTCCACTTTCGGTTCGGCTAGAGAGAGAAGGCTGGCCACTTTCTCCGTCAATTCGTAAATTATGGTAAATGTGGAAATAGAAATTCCCGATCTCTCGGCAAGCGCGGCGGCCTGTGCATCTGTTTTTGTATTGAAACTGATGATAGTAGTGCCCGGAACGGAGATGGCGAGCTTGATATCGTTCTCGTTTACATTACCCACTCCCTGGAAAATTATTTTCGGAATGATCCTTTCTCTCGCGATTTTAGCGAGTTCGCCCTCGACAGCCTCAAGTGATCCTGCCGCATCGGCCTTGATGATTAATGGCAGCGTCGCAATAGTATCGTTTGTAGTTTGGGTATTGTTTACTGCTTGTTTCTTGTCTCTTGTATCTTGTTTACTTATATATTCTTCGGCTTCACTCTTTTTCAAAAAAGTTTTAAATTCAGCCCCGATCGGCGGCAGTTTGTCCCAACCGATGAGGCGCACCGGGCTTGAGAAGGAGAGTTCCTCTGTCATATTTCCCTCTGCGTCAAGCAAGAAGCGGATGGGCATTATGGCGCTGCCGGAGGCCGCAAACATGCCCTTGTGCACAGTACCATTCTTGATAATGCCGGTGGCGGCAAGTCCTCTCTTGGCATCCATACTGGTCTCGATTACTACTCCCGAACCTCTCTCTTCCGGATCGCCTCTCAGATTCTCAAGTTCGGCGACAAGGTTGATAAGATCAAGAAATTCCTCGACTCCCTGGCCGGTCTTTCCTGATACTTCGGCTACCGGCACGTCTCCGCCATAGCCCTCGACCAATACGCCGTTCTCGGCCAAGCTTTGCCTAGCACGCATAGCATCGGCCGCAGGCTTGTCCACCTTGGTAATGGCGACAAGATAGGGAAGTTTGCTCTCTAAAATATATTTTAGAACCTCGAGCGTTTGCGGCTTCACTCCATCCTCGGCCGAGACGATGAGCACTGCGATGTCGGCCACATGAGCGCCCCTAGTGCGAATCGATTTGAATGCTTCGTGCCCGGGTGTGTCTAAGAAAGTTATTTTTCTGCCATCCGAGCGTGTTACTTCGTAAGCGCTTACGTGCTGGGTAATGCCACCGGCTTCTTTCTCAACGATGTTTGTTTTCCTGATGTAATCAATGAGAGTCGATTTGCCGTGGTCGATATGGCCGAAGATGCCCACCACCGGTGGCTTCGGGAACGTATTTGATTGGGAGTTGTTCAGAGTCATGCAGAGGACAGATTAACATAAAAATGGCTTGGTGGCATGCTAAATTTAAAGAATAAAAATGTTAACATCTCTCACGGTCGTGTAAAGTGTTAACATCAGATTAAATCATCTTCTGTCGCCTTGAAAAATCTGATGTATCTCAAAAGTTTATATTCATCAAGAAACTCCAAAAATTCTTTAGGCAGGGGAGGGCCGAACCAGACGCTGTCCTGAATTCTCTTAAAACCAAAATTTTCAAGTTCCGGCCTAAGCCAGTCACGATATCTGCGAATCTTTTCGGGAATGTCAAAAATTATGATTAAGCTTCTCTTCACCTTTCCGCCGCGATGGCGGGGAGCGGGAAAGTATCTTTTGATATCAGAATTTCGGCCATTTAAAAGCTCGAGACCGTCTGATGTTATGCTCCACTTGCCCCCGACATTCTTCAAAAGTCCTTTTCGCTTCATTCTACTTAAAGTTGAGCGCAAAGTTCTTTCAAACGATTTTTCGCTTTGTTCTGCCCGCTTGAGTTCGTAAACATCCTCATACAAAACTCTGAAACCGCGCGAGTGGTAATTGAAAATCGCATTAAATATTCCATCGGTTAAACTCATGTTTCTATAATGTTAACATCTCTCACGGTCGTGTAAAGTGTTAACATTGGGTATTTGTGGTAATATCGATGCAAATGAAGTGGTGGATGACAAAAAAAAGAATTTATCTCGATTATGCTTCGGCGACGCCGATGCTGTCGGAGGTGAGAAGTGAGATGGAGAAATATTTCTCCGAAGAATTCTATAATCCCAATGCTATTTATGAAGAAGGTCTAAGAATTAAGTCAGAAGTTAATAAGTTTAGAAGGAAGATAGCAGATATTCTCGGCGCCGCTGAAGAGAATATTATCTTCACTTCCGGCGGGACGGAAGCGAATGTTATGACAGTACGGGGAATAAAGGGAAAAGTGATTACGGAAGGTGAGGTTCATCCATCTGTTACAGATGCGATTGAAGGTCGAATCTTAGATACCGACTTGCCTGCCGGCGAGGCAGGTTCCCAAGGTCCGACCTTGATATCTTCAGTTACTACGGACAATAAGTTGGGCCGGAAAATTCGCGAAGAAAGAAAGAAGAAGCATTCGGAATTCCCTCTTCTCCACATTGACGCATCCCAGACGGCAGTCTACTTCGACGTGGGCCTGGAGAAGCTTGCTTGCGATTTAATCACCCTCGACTCCGCCAAACTCTACGGGCCCAAGGGTGTTGGCGCTTTGGTCGTGAGACGCGGCACAGAGCTCATACT
>MHWG01000004.1:14190-20201 GCA_001824005.1 Candidatus Zambryskibacteria bacterium RIFCSPLOWO2_01_FULL_47_14
GGGAGAAGGAGTTTAAACGTCTAAGCTCTTTGAGCGCCGGTTTCCGCGAAGAGTTGGCGTATTCATTGCCGGAAGCGGAGATAACTTACAGTAACCCACATATCATAAATGTCTCTGTGCCCGGAATTCTGCCTGAACTTCTGGTACTGGCACTAGAGAGGAACGGTGTCCTCGTTTCCGCCGGCCCTGCCTGTAATTCCAACAAGCCCGAATTGCCGGAGACTCCGGTGCGCATCTCTCTTGGCCGATTCACGACCGAGGATGAAATGAGAAAGGCGGCAAAAATCTTTTGCTCGACGGCAAAAAATTTGCTAAAATAGGTTCACGAATCTCCGCGAATATGATCGAATTTACGAATATTCGCGACATTCGATCAAATTCGTAAAATTCGAGTTATGCAGCATTTTAACCAATTTACTACCAAGGCCAAAGAGGTTATCCGCAAAGCCCATGAGCTCGCGATCGAGCGCGGCCAGAATCACGTCAATCCGATACATCTCCTGGCGGCACTCCTTCTGCAAGAAGAGTCTATGGTGGTTTCAATTCTCGAGAAGATGGATGTCGATACGATTCTCCTTACCGACACGGTACTCGATGCTATCGAGGGTACGGATTCGGGCCAAACCATTTCACCTTCGTATCAGATTTATCTCACGCCGGAGCTAGCGCACGCAATAGAAGCTTCGAGCAAGGTGGCCAATTCTCTTGGAGACGAATTCGTTTCGACCGAACACCTTTTCTTATCCGTTCTCGACGTGCCGGGCGAGGCGCGCGACATGCTTCTCAAGATGAGGATTGACCGCCAAACTGTCCTGCGCGTCTTAGAAGAAGTCAAGAAAGAAAAACCGGAAGAGTCCAAAGAAACGAAGAAATTCAAATCATTGGTGAAATATACCCGCTCACTCACAACGCTTGCCAAACATAATAAGCTTGATCCAGTCATCGGCCGCGACGAGGAAATTTCGCGCATTATCCAGATTCTCTCGCGCCGAACCAAGAATAATCCTATTCTCATCGGCGAAGCCGGAGTAGGCAAGACAGCTATCGCCGAAGGTCTTGCCACTCGTATTGCTTCTGGCAATGTGCCCGAATCGTTGCGCGACAAAGAGCTTGTTTCGCTCGACCTGGGCCTCCTTATCGCCGGCACCAAGTACCGTGGCGAGTTTGAAGAGCGCTTGAAAAATATTATCAAGGATATCGAGCGCTCCGAAGGCAGAGTAATTCTTTTCATCGACGAGATACACACCATAGTTGGAGCTGGTGCCGCCGAGGGTTCGATGGACGCATCCAATATGTTGAAGCCGCCGCTCGCGAGGGGCGAGCTCCGCGCCATCGGCGCTACCACGCTCAAGGAGTACCAGAAGCATATAGAGAAGGACCCGGCGCTTACCCGTCGCTTCCAGCCTGTGTATGTGCAAGAGCCGTCGGTTGACGATGCTATGACGATTCTTCGAGGTCTCAAGGAGCGCTACGAGCTATACCACGGCGTGCGCATTACCGACGACGCAATACAGGCGGCCGTCACCCTTTCTTCGCGCTATATTACCGACAGATTTTTACCCGACAAAGCGGTGGATCTCATAGACGAAGCCGCTTCGCATCTCAAAATTTCTCTCGAGAACATGCCCCCGGTCTTGCAGGAAGCGCAGTCGAAGACGATGAAGCTTGAGATCGAGAAGGAAGCGCTCAAGAAAGAGGAGAAGAATCCGAAGGTGAAGACCCGTTTGAAGGAAATAGACAAAGAGATTGCCGATCTTAAGGAGAAAACAAGTGAGATAGAGCTCAAATGGAAGAATGAGAAGCAGACTGTCAGCGAGATCAAGGAGACGAAAAAGAATCTTGAAGTTCTGCGGCTCGAAGCCGAAGCAGCCGAGGCGCGCGCCGACCTCTCGCTCGCGGCCGAGCTCCGCTACGGCAAAATTCCCAGCGTCGAGCGTGAACTTGAGGTAAAAAGTAAAAGGCTTAAAAAGCTCCAGAGTTCGCGCAGAATCCTCAAGGAAGAAATTACCGGAGCGGACATCGCCTCGATCGTCTCCAATTGGACGGGTATTCCGGTAACTCGAATGCTTGAAGAAGAAGCGCAGAAACTTTCCCGCATGGAAGAGCATTTGAAGAACCGTATCGTTGGCCAGGGTGAAGCGGTAAAGAAGATTGCCGATACTGTGAAGAGGAGCCGCGCCGGCATCTCGGATCCGAACCGGCCGATTGGGTCCTTCATATTCCTCGGTCCTACGGGAGTCGGCAAAACTGAACTGACGAAAGCACTGGCGGAATTTATGTTCGACGACGAGAAGGCACTCATTCGCATCGACATGTCGGAGTTGATGGAGAAACACGCTGTCTCGAAGCTCATTGGCGCGCCGCCGGGCTATGTCGGCTTCGAAGAAGGTTCGAGTTTTGCCGAGTCTGTCCGTCACAGGCCTTACTCTGTGATTCTCTTCGACGAGATCGAGAAGGCACATCCGGAAGTCTTTAACATCCTTCTCCAGATTCTCGACAACGGCCGGCTTACCGACGCCAAGGGCCGCGTCATCAATTTCAAAAACACGGTTATTATCATGACTTCTAACATCGGTGCGCAATACATCGACAAGATGCAGTCGATCGGCTTCTCGAAAGGCGAGGAAGCGAACTACGAAGCAGTCAAAGAGAAGGTACTCTCGACCTTGAAAGACCATTTCCGCCCCGAGTTCTTAAACCGCCTCGACGATATCGTTATTTTCGACGTTCTCTCGCGCGATGCGATCAAGGAAATTGTGAGAATCCAGATTGATATCATCAAGAAGCGTTTGGCGGAGAAGGAGATTGAGCTCTCCGTCAGCGATGGAGTACTAGACCTCTTGGCCAAAGAGGGTTATAACCCGCAATATGGCGCAAGGCCATTGAAGCGCATGATCCAGGAGAAAATCCTGAATCCCGTCGCCTCAATGATGATAGGGAACAAAGTGCTCTCCGGCGGCACAGTCTCGGTAGATGTTTTGAATGGCCCCTCGACTTCGCTCGGGGCAAGTCAATTTAACTTCGATGTTAAAAAGTCGGCACGCGCCGCTCGTATCAGCACCATCTCACCGCGCAACCACGCTGTTTTGAAAAAATAAGATTTTCCGCTAGAATGACATTCACGCGTCGGTCGGATAGCGGCTATTCCAGGAGACTGTAAATCTCCCGCCCATTGGGCATCAGTGGTTCGAGTCCACTCCGGCGCACTCTTGCATTCATAAAATTTTAAGGTAATCTAATAGCCCTATGGCAGGAAGACAGCAACATCTCATAAAATTCGTCTCCGTCGGGGACTCCAAGGGCGTCGGCAAGGGCCACACCTATTATTCGACGAAGAACAGGAAGTCAGTCGAGAGGAAACTCGAATTCAAGAAGTATAACCCGATCGCGCGGAAACACACGGTTTATAAGGAGAAGAAGGCCTAAATTTAAAATCTAGCGGGCGATGAGGGAATCGAACCCCCGACATCGGTTTTGGAGACCGAAGTTATACCACTTAACTAATCGCCCCAACGCACGTATCCTAACATAATTTATTTGCTCTTTCTAAATCCTCAAACGAGTTTATCGGTAGCCATTTTTCGGTAACAATCGCTTTGATAGGAAACATTTCTTTTTGAGCCAGGATAGTCTGTGGCAGGCCAAGTTCTCCGCCATAGACCAGCACTCCCTTGTGTCTGAAGATTTCCGGATCGAGCAAATATACTCCGGTTGCGACAAATTTCTCTCCATTTGAATTTTTTTCGAATCCGGTAACAAATCCAGCTTTGTCTGTGAGGACGGCATAGTAGTTCGGCATCATCATTTTTTGAAGACCGAACGCCCTCTCTTCTCTAGTAAATTTTTCCAGCTCTTCTCTGTTGTACAAATCGTCTCCGTTTAGTACCAAAAATTTGTCGTTCAACAAATTTTGGGTAGACAAAAGCGCGCCAAATGTCCCCTTTTTCTCCCCTTGGTCTACAAAAATAATTTTTCTACCCAAATATTCCTGCCCCAGATGCAACTTTATTTTTTCTTTCAAATGTCCTACCACTAGAATTACTTCGCTGATCTGGTCCGGCAGGGAGTCTAGAACTCGGTCAATGATAGGTTTGCCCGCCACCTCTATGAGCGGCTTCGGTGTCTCTAATGTAAGTGGGTGAAGCCTTGATCCGACTCCCGCGGCCAGAATAACTGCTTTCATAACTCTTAATATATTAACAGAAAGGGGAGCCTGGCGGCTCCCCTTCGTCACACAGTGAGAACAAGATCCGAGTAGCGACCGCCGTCAAGATGACGCGGAAATTCGACTGGATCGGAAAGCCGCCCTTCGTACGGCCTTTGGTCGATGCCAATCTTGATTCGCTTCCAGCGAAGGATCATACGAAGGTAGCCGGTGCGGAATTCGTCGGCCTCAGCCATCTTCAAGATCTCCTCGAAGCTCATGAAGCGAGCCTCGGCGGCTTCGAGACTCTCCGGAGAAACACTGATTTCTCCCTTGAACCGCCGCGTCTCGTAGAGAAAGACCGCTCCCTTGGGCCTTTGGATGAAGACGGCGACCAGGAGAAAATCGTTCTCATCTGTGACGATGCCGGTTTCCTCCTCGGTCTCCGACTGCGCCGCGTGTCGAAACGACTCTCCTCGCTCGATTTCGCCGCCGGGGAGCATCCACTTCTGCTTGCGGGTTTTCTCCCGCACGACGAGAATTTCCTCGCGCTCATTTAGCACGATGAGATTTGCGCCGTTTTTGAGATCCTTATCGTCTGTCACGTATTCCTCCGTTTCCTTTTTCTTTTAGTACCCTAACATATCTCTCGATTTCACGGTAATCACCGGGCTTAAACCCTTCGACTGCGCTCGGGGTAAACCATCTTATTTTCTTATTCCTCTTAAACCACGTCATTTGGCGTCTAGAGTATTGTCTTATTGCAGTAAAAAGCTGATCGATAAATTCTCGTTTAGTAAGTCTTTTTTTCAAATACAACGCGGCGTATCTGTACTCGAGCCCGAGCTCATATGCGCGTTTGAATGAAAGTTTCTTCGTCTCTCGAATGATTCCGAGAATTCTTTTGATTAATCTCTTATAAATACTTTTATCCAAGTCATTCGGCTTCAATCCAATATAAATAAAGCTTCTTAGCTTCTTAGCTTCATTAGCTTCAATAGCTTTAGGCACATTACCCAAAGATTCAACAATCTCGAGAGCACGAATAAGTCTAACTTTGTTATCTCGATCAATAATTTTTGCACGCGCCGGATCTTTTTTCTTGAGCATTCTGAACAACTTTTCCTTATTCAACTTATTCAACTTTCGCCTTAGCAACTTATCTGGCGGCACTTCCGGTAGGGGAATCTTACCCGTGAGAGCGTCTATATAAAATCCCGTACCGCCAACTATGATTGGGAAAGCCTTATTAGCTTCAATTAACCTCAGAGCCTCATTAGCTTTGATTATAAAATCGGATGCAGAGAATTGTTTCTTCGAGTTGGCGACATCAAGGAGGTGATGCGGTACACCCCGCATTTCTTTCTTCGTAATCTTGCCCGTCCCTATATTCAAACCTTTATAAACCTGCCGCGAATCAGCCGAGATTATCTCGCCGCCGAATTTTTTGGCCAACCTTACCGCCAAATTGCTTTTGCCGGAAGCCGTCGGACCGACGATGACCAGAACCTTCGATTTCATTGTGGGCGCGAGAGGACTTGCACCTCCAAGCCTTTCGGCACACGATTTTGAGTCGTGCGTGTTTGCTATTTCACCACGCGCCCATAATAGACATCTACAAATTACCTTAATTTGGTGCTAAAATCTAGTTATGTCACGTTTCTACCAAGATGCAGTATTTTGGATTGAAGTCGATAAGATCAAACCCAATCCTTTCCAGCCCAGGCGCGATTTCGACGAATCGATGCTCAAGTCTCTTGCTGACTCGATTCGTCAGTACGGCGTACTTCAGGCACTTGTTGTGACAAGGAAGGAGGTTGAGAAGCCAGAAGGCGGCCTTGCCACCGAATACGAGCTTGTTGCCGGC
>MHWG01000004.1:20224-51961 GCA_001824005.1 Candidatus Zambryskibacteria bacterium RIFCSPLOWO2_01_FULL_47_14
CCAAAGAATTCAACTTCACCCATCAGGAGATTGGTAAGAAGGTTGGCAAGAGTCGCGAATACGTATCGAACACCCTTCGTATTCTTATGTTGCCAGAACATATTCTTACTGCTCTCTCGGAGGGTAAGATTAGCGAGGGACACACGCGCCCACTTATGATGCTCATCGATAGGCGAGAAGAGCAGGAAACATTATTCAAGGAAATAATCTTTAAGAAATTAAATGTCCGCGAAGCAGAGAATATCGCAAGACACATCGCCGTCGAGCGCGCGAGGAAACTTGTTGATCACGAGCTTATCGATATCGAAGACAAGTTTAAGGAGAAGCTCGGTACTCGCGTAAGAATAGAAAAAAGAGAGGATGGCGGTAGATTGCTCATAGACTTTTTCAACAAAGATGATTTGCGGGCACTGCTCGACAGGATTGTCGCGGAGGAAAGTGTGGAAGCCCTGCTTCCACAGAACGTACCCGTATTAACGGACCCGCGCTACGCCGAAGGCTTCGGCGAGGCGAGTGAAGATAAGATAATGGTTGAGGACTCTCCGGTCTCTTCAGAAGACGACGAGACTCTCTACTCTGTTTCCAATTTCAGCATTTGACAATTTATTAGTGCTGTGCTACTGTTTAGATGGATTTGATATTTCAGAAAGGAGCAGATATGAAGGAGTTTTGCGGTGCTTGGTGGTGTGAAAATCCCATCAAGCAGATCCGGAAGGTCGACGGGATTGCCGTGTGTCGGCCCTGCTATCAGTATGTCTGGGAGCAGGCCAAGAAGATGGGCATACAGATGGAGACAGCCTTTCGCGTAGTCGAGCCGCCTCAGAGGAATCCTGTCCGCAAGCGAATCAGGTGCTCGCGGCCTGAGTGCGGAGTGGTGCTCACACCGAGGATGGATTCGAGTGAGTACCGCTGGCTCAATCGTTCGACGCCAGTTTGTCGGAACTGCTATCAGACCACCTGGGAGTACAAGGAGAAGCACGGTCTGAGTTCCATGCAAGAGGCGTTCGACAAGCTTTACCCGAAGGGATGGCGGCCGCCTACGCCGGAACCTGTGAAGTGCGCGATGCCGTGGTGCGCGTGCATGGTCCCACAGGAGAGTCGCCACGCTTTCAACGAGACGACCTTCGTCTGCTCCGAATGCAGGCGATACCTACATGTGTTGAGCAGGCGCTATACCCACGCCGGTCATGATTGGAAGTGGTACGCCTCGAACGCGATGCGGGGTATGGTGCCGGCGCCGGGAGCGCCGGAGCGCTGCGCGGCCAAGTGGTGCAATCGGATCGTGGGAGATTCGGGCCAGCGTGGTCCGAACGGCGAGGCAGTCTGCAACACGGATCGCCTCTACTTCTACAACTACGGGCGGCGACATGACATCACGTTCGACGATGCGTTTCGTACGGCGCCGCCGCCACGACTCCTCCACACGCGAGTGGAATAATCAAAGAGAGGTGATTGCAGGATTACAGGGCGCCGGATGCATTCCGGCGCCACTTTTTATTTCTTCTCTAATTTATGCGGATTATGATTCGGGCAATTCTTGTCGGAACAGCGATCAGGAATAGTCTTGGTTCCGACCATCATAAGAGAACCGCACATTTTGCAAATTTCACCCGTGGGCTTGGCCTTGATGGCGTATTTGCAGTCAGGATAATTCGAACATGAGTAGAAGACGCCGAAGCGGCCGCGGCGTTCGGTCATAAAACCTTTTTTACATACAGGGCATTCGATGCCGGTCGAGTCAGCCCTCTCCTGCTGTTCATCTTTCTTTACATAACGGCATTTCGGGAATCTTGAACAGGCGGTAAACATGCCGAACTTGCCTTCGCGCGTTACCAAGTTGCCCTCGCCGCATTTGGGGCAGATTTCGCCCGTATCTTTCGGTCCTTTGAGTTCTTTGCCCTCGAGTGTTCTGGCACCGGCGCATTCAGGAAATTTTTCACACGAATAGAATTTGCCTCCCTTGCCGAGTTTTATAATCATTTTACTGCCGCAGACGGGGCACCTCATATCCAAAGGAGCAGGACCTAAGTTTGTAATCTTCTCGATTTTTTCTTTCGCCTTCACATCCTTCTCGA
Organism: Candidatus Zambryskibacteria bacterium RIFCSPLOWO2_01_FULL_47_14; assembly: GCA_001824005.1. The sequence goes on from MHWG01000004.1 coordinate 22,300, forward strand.
ACGGCGCATAAAAATCTTTCAGAGTTTTGAGATAAGTCCGGTCGCCGTTGGCAATTTCATCCAGCTTGTCCTCCATCTCGGCGGTGAAGGTGTCGCTGATGTATGAAGCGAAATGTTCTTCGAGAAATGTGCTCACCACTTCGCCCGTGTCGGTGGGGTGGAGAGCCTTGTTCAATTTCTCTACATAACCCCGGTCTTCGAGAGTCTTCATAATTGAGGCATAAGTTGAAGGCCTGCCAATACCGCGCTTCTCGAGTTCTTTGATGAGTCCTGCCTCCGAGTATCTTGGCAATGGCTCGGTTTGCTTCTCTTCCGAACGCATGTCTTTCAGATTGAGTTTTTCTCCGATTTCAAACTTTGGCAACACCACATCTTCGGAGGCCGACGCTGGATCAGCTTTGAGCCAACCGTCGAATAGAATTCTGGAGCCATTTAACCAGAAATCTGGAAATACAAAGGTGTCACCTTTGTATGATGACAAAGGTGTCACCTTTGTATTTAGGTTTGCCACTACCTTCGTTCTCATGATTTCCGCGTTCTTCATCTGGCTTGCGACCGTTCTTTGCCAGATTAATTTGTAAAGTTTGTGCTGTTCGTCCGTATGGCCGGCTTCCTCGACCGCTACATGCGAAGGGCGGATAGCCTCATGCGCTTCCTGCGCATTCTTAGATTTCTTGGCGAATGCATGAGATTCGAAATAATTTTCACCGAATTTCTTTTTTACTACGTCCTGGATCTGTGTCTTGGCGTTGGCAGAAAGATTGGTTGAATCGGTGCGCATGTAAGTAATGTGTCCAGATTCGTAGAGCCTCTGGGCTACAGACATAGTGCGGGAGGGCGACCAGCCGAGGCGCGAGCTTGCCGTCTGCTGGAGAGTGGAAGTAATGAAGGGTGCGCGAGGGGCTCGGGCGACTCTCGTCTCTTTGATGTCGTCAACCTGCCAGGTTGACGACTGGCCAAGCTCGAGAATTCTCTCGACCTCCTTCTTATCTCTCGGTTCGACGGAGCATTCGAATGCCAAGGTCGGACCTTCAGGATCTTTAAGGTCCGACCTTAGATTCGCCCAAATTTTCCAAAACGTTTCCGGCTTAAAGGCGCGGATCTCGCGCTCGCGTTCCATGATGATACGAAGGGCAGGGGACTGCACGCGGCCGGCCGAGAGACCGTAGCGCACCTTCCTCCAGATGAGGCCCGAGAGATCGTAGCCGACGAGACGATCCAAGACTCTCCTCGCTTCCTGCGCTTCCTTCAAATTCATATCAATCTCTCTCGGATGTTCCAGCGCCTCTTTGACCGCCTCTTCCGTAATTTCATGGAATACGATTCTTTTGGGATTTGGAAATTGGGATTTGAGATTTCCCAAGCCGACGGCTTGGGCCACGTGCCACGCAATCGCTTCTCCCTCGCGATCGGGGTCGGTTGCCAGTATCACCTCATCGGCTTTCTTTGCGAGAGATTTTATTTCCGAGATTATCTTCTCTTTGCCCTTCGATATTTCATAATGCGGCACGAAGCCAGCCTCGATGTCGATGGCGGCTTTGTTTGATTTTGGCAAATCGCGCACGTGGCCGACTGACGCAAGCACGCGGAAATCCTTGCCCAAATATTTTTCTATAGTCTTCGCTTTCGACGGAGACTCTACGATTAATAACTTCATTAAAATGTTTTTCGGACCTCGCCGAATTCTTCAGCAATGAGTCCTTTGATCTCAAGGAGGGATAATATAGCAGAAGCCAGCCCCGTGTCCAATTTGCTCTTCCTTATAAGCTCATCGCGAGAGCAAGGGGATTTGAGAATTTCGATAAAAACTTTTTCCTCGCTTGTGAGGTTTTCTACATCCGCAAGTGTTGGGTGCTCGTCTTTCCTCTTCAAATCCAGAAGCTCGAGTACGTCATTGTGGTCGCGCACGAGCGCCGCGCCGAGGCGCAAGAGCATGTGCGGACCTTCTGAAGTGGGTGAGTGTATGGGCCCCGGCACGGCGCCGACATCGCGATTGTATTCTGTCGCGAGACGCGAGGTAATGAGTGTGCCGGATCTCATTGTCGCCTCTATCACGAGTGTTGCGTGGCACATGCCGGCCATGATGCGATTCCGGCGCGGGAAGGCCCATACGCCCGCTGGCATAAGATCGTCGTACTCCGAAAGCAAGCCGCCGCCAGCGGCCACAATCTCGTCCGCAAGTCCCGCATGCGAGCGAGGGTGGATCACTCTGCGGTCAATGCCGGAGCCCGGCAGAGCGATAGTTTGCAAGTCGTGTCGCAGAGCCGCTCGGTGGGCGAGCGAATCAATACCCAAAGCTAAGCCGGAAACAATAGTGACAGGAGAACCAGAGAGTCCTGCGATAATCGCCTCACACATCTCTCTGCCGTAAGCGGAATATTTGCGCGTGCCGACGATAGCCAGAAGTTTGTTGCCGGCAAGAGGCAGAGCGCCTTCACAGCGAAGCTGTTTAGGCGGCTCAGGGATCTCTCGCAGGAGTTCTGGATACTCCTCTGGTTTGAGTGCTCTAATCATCAGTATGTATTATACTATTTACTGTCTACTATTTACTTTCATGCTGGACATCAAATTCATTAGAGAGAATAAGGAAGCGGTAAAAGAGGCCGCCAAGAAGAAGCATATAGACTTCGACGTCGAGAAGCTTATGGAAGTCGATGATCTGCGCCGCCGAATTCTCTCGAGAGTCGAGATGAAGCGTGCCGAACAGAATGTGGCCAATAATCAAATCGTCAACGTCACTTCCGAAGAGCGTGAGCAGATTCTTGAAAAGATGAAAGCGCTCAAGACCGAGCTCGAACGCGACGAAGAAGATTTGAAGGCTGTGATGAAAGATTGGCAGCTTCTCATGCTCCAAGTGCCGAACATTCCGGACGGTTCGGTACCGGCGGGTGAAGGTGAAGAGGACAATGTCGTAAGAAAGACATGGGGAGAGAAGCCTAAATTTGATTTCGAGCCCAAGGATCACATGGAGCTCATGACAGCGCTTAATATGGTTGATTTTGAGAGAGGTACTAAAGCACACGGCTTCAGAGGTTATTTTCTAAAAAATTCCGGCGCCATGCTCTCTTGGGCGATTTGGAATTACGCCAGAGACTTCTTCTTGCGCAAAGGTTTTGATCTCTTTATTCCGCCCGTGATTCTTCGCAAACAGCATTTCTACGGCACAGGTCACTTGCCGGGTGACGCGGAAGATATATATCAGACGCAGGATGGTGACTACCTTGCCGGAACGGCGGAAGTGCCGATGATGGCTTACCATGCAGAAGAAGTGCTAGAAAAAAAGGACTTGCCGAAAAGATATCTGGCATTCTCTCCTTGTTACCGTCGGGAAGCTGGGAGTTATTCTAAGGATGTGAAAGGTCTTATTCGTGTGCATGAATTCTTCAAGCTCGAACAGCTCATACTATGCGAGGCCAATCATGAACAGTCGGTAAAATATCATGAGGAGCTCAACCGAAATACCGAAGAATTTATTGAATCGCTGGGCATCCCGTATCAACAGCTTGAAATTTGCACTGGTGATCTAAAAACAGCCCATGTGAAGTCGTATGACACGGAACTCTGGGTACCGAAGGAGGGTAAGTACAGAGAGATCGGCAGCGCCTCTTATTACCATGATTTCCAGACCAGAAGATTCAATACACGTTACCGTGACGACGACGGCATTCTCAAATATACGCACTCTCTGAATGCGACCGCCATTCCCACACCGCGCATACTCGTCTCTCTCGTGGAAAATTTCCAAACCGCCGACGGTTCCGTCAAAATCCCGGAAATATTGACCCCATACATGAATGGATTAGGAAAAATAAAGAAGGTCTAAGATGAAAATTGTTTCCACCGGAGCAACGCTTTTTTCTGAACAGCATTACTGGAAGAGGAAGGAAGAACGGAAGAAGAAGTTGATTCTATGGACAACTATTGCCGTTCTGATTATCGCTGGTCTGATCATCATCGCCCGGTTGCCAAAATTTCTAATTACTGAAGTTGGTGTCGAAGGCGCCAGAGTAATCACCGCCGATGAGATAGAGAGAAACGTGCTTGAAACTCTCTCGGGCAAATATTTCTGGCTTTTACCCAGAGCAAATGCCGCCATTTATCCAAGACGCAAGGTGAGGGAGAATTTGATGAAAGAGTTTCCTCGCATAATTTCCGCGGAGCTTTCGCTCGAGAGTTCAAGAATTCTTTCAATAAATGTCGTCGAACGCGAACCATTTGCATTGTATTGTCCTCCCCTGATAAGGGGAGGTGAGGAGGGGTTAGAATGTTTCTTCTTGGATAAGAACGGCTTCATCTTCGACGAGGCGCCGGCTTTCTCCGGAACCGTTTATTTCATTTATTCAAGAACGCCGGAGATCATAGAGCCGAAAGGGCGAGAATTCCTGCCGTTGGAGGAATTCTCGCCCTTGGCCGAATTCATCAATGGTATTTCCAAACTCGGCTTCGAACCAGTTTCTGCAGATGTTGGAGAAAGGGATGTTGCAGTTTCGATGCAGAATGAATCGCGCATCCTCTTCGACCGCACGACTGATCTTACTTCGATTTTCTCTGACCTCGAAGTATTTTTAGAGAATCCTTCGGTCGAGAGAAGCAAGTTGAAAGAGATTGACCTAAGAGTGGAGAATAAAATATTTTGGAAAATTTTTGGCAACAATTGAAGGCCCACTTGTCCCGAGCTGGTCGAGGGATATTTGTCCTGGCACCCATGGCTGATGTCACCGATGCCGCATTCCGCGCGATTATTGCCAAGTACGGTAAACCCGATGTCATGTTTACAGAGTTCGTCTCTGCCGACGGTCTGGCTCTGGCGCCAGAAGAGGGAAGGGCAAAGCTTCTAATGGATTTGAAATATTCTGAAGCCGAGCGGCCGATTGTGGCGCAATTCTTCACTTCTTCTCCCGAGCATATGCGGAAGGCGGCGGAGCTTGCCCGCGAACTCAAGTTCGACGGCATAGATATCAACATGGGCTGCCCGGTGAAAAAGATTATTAATCAGCAATCATGTTCCGCCCTAATCAAGACGCCGGAGCTGGCCAGAGAGATAATTTATGCGGCCAAAGAAGGTTCGGGCAATCTGCCTGTTTCGATCAAAACAAGAATCGGTTTCAATAAAAACGAATTGGAAACATGGATTCCAAATATTTTGTCGACCAAGCCGGCAGTACTCATAGTTCATCTACGCACTGCCAAAGAGATGTCCAAGGTGCCCGCGCACTTGGAATACATGAATCGCATTGTTAAGATGCGCAATGAGGTGAGCCCCGAGACTGTCATTATCGGAAATGGGGACGTAATAAATTTGGTGGATGCGAAGAAGAAAGTAGAGGAAACTGGCTGTGATGGCGTGATGCTCGGACGGGCGATATTCGGCAATCCGTGGCTTTTCTCGACCTCACCCAACCCTCTCCTAGATCTAGGAGAGGGCAGACACGTAGTGCCGGTGAGGTCTGTGAATGAACGATTAACGACTTTAATCGAACACGCCAAACTTTTCGAAGAGATTTTTAAAAATGTGAAGAGTTTTGCCATTATGAAAAAGCATTTCAAAGCGTATGTGAAGGATTTCCCCGGTGCGGTGGAACTGCGAGCTAAACTCATGGAGGCGGAAAACGCGGCTCAAGTCGAAGTAAGTATTGTTGACACCCTGCGTCAATTATGCTAGGAAAAGGCCAGATTAGGCCAATTTTTGTCCTTTCTGTATTCAGCAGGATTGAGGTGAGACATGACCCGTCGTTTCGTTCCATTCGTTCTCGTGGTCCTTGTTTCCGTGTTCGTAGCTGGTTGCGAGCGGAAGACTCGCGTTGATCAGTCGGTGACGATCTTGTCGCCGACAGCGCCAACGGCAAGTCCGCCGAATGTGACGGGAGTCTCGGTTTCAACACCGGCTTTGACTGTCACTCTCAACAACTGTCCTACCACAATCGTCTTCACGGCGACTGTGTACGGCACCGACGTTACCCAGACGGTGACGTGGGAGAAGGTCGGAGGAGGCGAATTCCAATCCTCCGGCACGTCAGCGGTGCTCGAAATCAATACCGCCGGCAGCTACATTGTGACCGCTCGCTCCACACAGAACGCTGATGTGAGCGGGTCGGTGACAGTCACAGCACTTGGGAACTGCGGCGTGAGCCCGTCCCCACCCTCTCCGATTCCTCCGGTACCCGTGGTTTCGCTCACAGCGGATCCGACGAGTATCCAGGTGGGGCAGTCCAGCGTTCTCAACTGGACAAGCCAAAATGCCAACTCGTGTACGCGCTCGGGAGGTTGGAGTGGCGCGAGCTCGCTGTCAGGGAATCTTACGGTGTCGCCGAGCCAGACTACCAGCTACACCGTCAGCTGCACGGGCCCCGGGGGACAAGCGACAGCGGCAACGACCATCACAGTCTTTGCCGCTCCACCACCTCCACCTTCACCGCCACCGCCTCCGGCGGCAACTTGTCCAGTTACGGCGAATCCGATGAGTATCCCGCAAGGGGGTACCACGACCTTGTCGTGGTCATCGGCAAACGCCACGTCGATTACGGCGTCCGGTGGCTGGTCGGGAAGTCTGGCGCTTTCGGGAAGCCGAAGCGTCGTCCTCTCGGGGACCACCACCTTCACAATCAACTGCAACGGGCCGGGAGGTCCAGGGCAGTCGAGCGTGACGGTGACAGTCACGGCGCCGGCGTGTCCGACGTCGATCGATTACTCGCCGAAGGGCGGGACGATCGCAGCCAATCAGAATCGGGCTCTCAAAGTTGACAACTGGCCCTCAAGCCAGTGCATGCCGTTCTGGTATCTCGATCGACCGTCCCTTGCCCAAATCACGGGGGCCGACACAGTAATCGTGATTGACGGCAGGACGTACTACGCCGGGGTCAATGCAGTACTCCGCGGAGTCTATCCCGGAGGTCCGGTCAGCGTCTGTGTACAGACATCCATTGTTACGCCGGAAGTCAAACGGTGTTACAACTGGACAGTCACAGCTGCATCTGCTGACTTCGTTGAAACAGGCGATTCGTTGCTACCCGGACTTCGGCTGAACATTCCGGGCGTGAGTCAGACGTATACGCCTAAGAAGAAGTAACCCGGCTTCGGCCGGAGTTCGAGCTCCTCACTCGCATCGCGCGGGTGAGGGGCTTTTTCAATAATGCTATAATCGGCTCATGAAAAAAGGGGAGAAATCTAGAGGCGTGCTTTATCGCAAATACCGCCCGCAGGAGTTTAAGGATGTCATCGGCCAGGAGCATGTGGTCAAGGTCTTGGAGGGCGCGATACGGCTCGGTAATATTTCGCATGCCTACATCTTCTCGGGCTCTCGCGGCACCGGCAAAACTTCCATGGCAAGAATTCTCGCTCGAGAAATTGGCACATCGGCTAATGATCTGGTCGAGATGGACGCGGCAAGTAACCGCGGCATCGACGATGTGCGCGAGATCAGAGAGTCTGTCAATTCTCTGCCGTTCGAGAGCAAGTATAAAGTCTATATTATCGACGAGGTGCACATGCTTACGCGCGACGCCTGGAACGCATTTCTAAAAACTCTTGAAGAACCGCCGAGCCACGTCATCTTCATCATGGCGACAACCGAGCTCGAGAAGGTGCCGGAGACTGTCGTTTCGCGTTGCCAGACATTTACTTTCAAGCGGCCGAATCAAAGTATACTCAAAGATTTTGCGCTCTCCATAGCCAAGCGTGAGGGAGCAACACTCGAGCCGGCAGCCGCGGAGCTTGTGGCGCTCTTAGGCGACGGCTCATTCCGCGATGCGCACGGCATACTTGAGAAAGTTCTTTCTTCAACCAAAGATAAAAAGATAACAAGGGTGGAAGTGGAAGCTGTGACGGGGGCGCCAAAGGCCGAGCTCGTAAGAAACATTTTAGAAGCGGTGGTGGAGAAAGATTTAGAAAAAGGTTTGAAGGCGGTGGGGCAGGCAAGCGAGGCGAACAACGATATGAAATTGTTCGCGAAACTTATTCTCGAGCGCTTGCGATTCCTCTTCCTCATCCGGCTCAAAGCGGGGATGGACGAATATATAGAAAGCCAGATTGCCGAAGACGATTTTAAATTCCTGAAAGAGTTGGCGGGGAAAGCCGGGCAAGACCTCACAGCCGAAACTCTTTTGAAATTCATCGAGGCCTACGAATCTTCCGGCCGCACCTCGATCCCGGAACTCGCGCTCGAACTCGCTCTCACCGACACCATCAAACCAGTACCCCCGTCTTTATTCTCAAGTTCTTAAGAACACCAGCATAGATAGAGTCAGAAATTGCCATGATACAATATTCGTATGAAAATCATTTTGATTGTAACTGATTCAAAAGGGAAAAATCTGGTTTTCGTATCCGACAAGCTCGAAGTTTTTTCTCTAGATGAGGCAGTTCGATTGACAAAAGAGGGAAAGATAGATGGCGTACATGTAGTTAAAAGATCTTCTAGTGCGTATCTCCGTACGAATCGTAAAGTCTCTAAGCAACAGGAGTTAGAAAGTCTCTCCATATCATCCTCTCGACTATTTTCTTCAATAAATAATTTAAGTTCTAAATTATTTGAACCACTCACTAATTACCTAGTTTATTATCAAGATAAAATTAGTAGTCTAGATAAGATCATCAGAATAGGCGGCTGGAGGATGGTAACTAAAAATAAAGCCAGAGAAAAGTTACAGTCGCACAAAGAATTAATATTTGAAGCCGCTAAACATTATAATATAGACCCATATCTTCTCGGAGCAATAATAATTGACGAAATTGCCAGACTAGCTCCCTTTGAGGATGCAATCGAACTACTGGTTGCTCAGCATGTAGGCAGGAACACTTCACTAGGCATTGCTCAAATCAAGATTAATACTGCAAGAGACCTGATAGAAACAAGGTACTATGATTTTAAGGAGGTTGATTCTTTAGCCAATCATATTGCTCAACCGAAACACAACGTCTTCCTCGCAGCTGCAAGGATTCGTTCTATTATAGATAGGTGGGGTAAGGTTATCGATATAAGTAATAGACCAGAAATAATAGCCACATTGTACTCACTTGAAGACAGTAAGAAGCCACCTCACTCTGATCCGCAACCAAATGAGCGAGGGAATCAAATAGTGGGTGAATTTTACCAGTTAAGCAAGTCATTTCTCAACTGACATGAAGGAAATTAAAGGTATTGTACTTTGTTTTTACATATTGTTTGCCGTTGTTGTGCTTCTTAATATATTTGATTACTATTCAGAATTATAAAATTTATGAAAAACAAACAATCTATTCTCAAGTTCTTGAGAACACCAGCATAGATATGAAAACAAGGCAGTTAGAAAGAATAGTAAGAGGATTCTCGAATCACAGGAGGATTGAAATTATAGAACTACTGTCCAAACAGCCGGAGCTTTCTGTCGCAGAAATTTGCGATAAACTTAAAATTAATTACAAGACAGGGGCTGAACATGTGAGGAGGCTGGCTATCGCCGGAATGATAATGAAAAGGAACGACAACAACAGCGTCCGCCACGCCCTGACGAAAGAGGGGAGAGCCGCCCTAAATTTCCTAAAAACGCTTTAAATTTATCCTCAATCCTTGTGCTTAAGTTCTTAAGAACACCAGCATAGACCTTGTCTTTCTGGATAAATCTTGATTATTTTGGTAAATTTAGGCCGAATTGCGGGATCGTCTAATGGTAGGACATCGCCCTTTGGAGGCGAGTATGAACGTTCGAATCGTTCTCCCGCAGCAAATCAAAATGGTGTTAGAATATAGGCATGGCCAAAGCGGTTTTTGTCACGCGGAAAATTCCTGAGAAGGGGCTCCAGATGCTCCGGGACAAAGGATATTTCATAGAAGTAAATCAGGCCGAATCCATACCGACACAAGAAGAGCTCATCGCGGCTCTGAAGAAACAACCCTACGACGCGGTGCTCTCACTTCTTACCGATAAAATTGACGCAAAAGTATTTGATGCCGCTCCGAGCGTTTTGCTCTACGCCAACTACGCCACTGGCTACGACAATATCGATATTGCGGAAGCATCCAAGCGAGGCATCAAGGTTGCCAACGCTCCGGCTGATCTTACATCGGAAGCAGTGGCGGAACACACACTGGCTCTAATGCTTGCTCTCGCCGCCAGAGTGGTTGATGCGGACGAGTTTGTGAGGAAAGGGCTCTATCGCGGCTGGGAGCCGATGAACTTCATTGGCATGGATGTACTGGGCAAAACGCTCGGTATTGTGGGCGCGGGCAGGATCGGCGGCCAAGTGGGCAAATATGCTAAGGGTCTTGGTATGAAAATTATTTACACGGATGTCGCGAAGAATGAGAAGTTTGAAGCCGAATGCCAAGCCACATACATCGGCACCCTCGAAGAGCTTCTGGGTGAGTCGGATATCGTCACTCTCCACGTGCCGCTCCTAGAATCCACGATGCATCTTATAAACGAGGAGAAGCTTAAGCTCATGAAGCCGACAAGCTTCCTCATCAACACCTCCCGCGGACCGGTGATCGAGGAAGCGGCGCTTGAAGCGGCGCTCACAGCGAAGACTATTGCGGGCGCGGCTCTCGACGTCTTCGAATTCGAACCTCATATTTCGCCGGAATTGGTCAAAATGGAGAACGTCATTTTGACTCCGCACATCGCCTCCGCCTCGATTGAAGCGAGAGAGCAGATGGCCGAGCTCGTGGCCGAGAACATTATCGATTTCCTCGAAGACCGTGAACCGAGAAATTTAATCAAACCGTAATGGTTGGCAAACTGATACTGGCAAGACACCACGAATCGGAGTGGAACAAGGAGGGTAAATGGACCGGCCTGCGGGACCGCCATCTCGACCAATACGGTTTCAAGAAATCCGAAGACATGGGCCTTCTCATCAATGACATTACCGTGGACCAGGCTTTCGCCTCGATGCTTGTGCGCTCCATCGAGACACTCTCGTGCATGCTAAATGTCTGTAACCGATTCGAAGTACCTACGGAGCATTCAGCGGCATTAAACGAGCGCGACTACGGCGATTATACTGGTAAGAACAAATGGGAGATGGAGAAATTGCTTGGAGAGAAAAGATTCGAGGAGGTCCGCCGTGGCTGGGATGTGTCGGTGCCCGGAGGCGAGACATTAAAACAGGTTTATCAACGAGCCGTTCCGTATTTCCTCGAGCATATTCTGCCGGAAGTAAATGAGGGAAAAAATGTTTTAGTCGTCGCGCACGGCAATTCTCTGAGAGCGATTATCAAGTATATCGAAAATATTTCTGATAATGACATAGCGGGCGTGGAAATGCCTTTCGGTGCGGTTGTCATCTACGACCTCGACGGGGAAGGACGCATGATCAATAAAGAAGTGAGGCAGACGGAGTCTCAAGTGCCGGCATAAAACATGGCATCGAAAGCGCAAATTATCGTAACAATCGGTCCATCTTCCGAAGACCCATCGGTTCTCGCCGCCATGCTCTCGTGCCAGATGGACGCAGTGAGATTCAACTTCGCTTGGTCTGATTTCGGCGAGCGCGAGCGCCAGCTCCTAATCATCCGGGAACTCGAAAAGCGTGTCGGCAAGAAGATTCCTGTCATTCAGGACTTGCCCGGACCGAGGAGAGAATCCGTGACAGGTCATAGTTATGATCCTGCCGAAGCGGACAGCTTGTCTCTCCAAGACAAAGAATCCATTGCTTTCGGTGCCAAACACGCGATCGATTGGATCGCACTCTCATTCGTTGGTTCGGCCGAAGAGATAGAAGCAGCGAGAAGGGAAGTCAAGGAGCGCTCCGGCAGGCAGAAAATAATGGCCAAGATCGAGCGCCAAGCGGCACTAGGCAATCTCGATGCCATCATAGCTGCCGCGGATGGGATCATGGTGGCACGCGGCGACCTGGGCTCCGAGGTGCCGGCAGAAAAAATTCCTTTTATCCAGGCCGAGATTATCAAAAAGTCGAAGGCGGCGAGGAAGCCGGTTGTTGTAGCGACCGAAATGCTTCTCTCAATGACGAAGAGCGTCAGGCCGACGCGCGCCGAGGTTACCGATATCGCTAACGCCATACTTCAAGGCGCCGACGCACTCATGCTCTCGGAAGAGACTTCGATTGGGGAACATCCGGTTCAGGCGGTCTCGGCGATGGAGAAAATTGTGGCGGAGGCCGAACGCCACATGGCTGGGCAAAGCGTTTTTAATCCACTTTGATATGGCGAGGATATTGAAGCTCTCGGCTAGAGAAATTATCGATTCGAGAAGTAACCCCACAATCGAAGCGGAATGCGTTTTAGAAAGTGGCATTCTCGGTATTGCCTCTGTGCCATCAGGTATCAGCACAGGCTCCCGGGAAGCCTTCGCGACCAAAGATATTTCTAGGGCTATCAGGAACGTAGAAAGTGAGATTCTTAAACGTTTGAGAGACAGGGAACTCGATCAAGAAGATTTGGATTTTATTCTCATAAAGCTTGATGGTACGAAGAATAAATCGCGGTTCGGAGCAAACACCATTCTTGCCGTCTCACTCGCTTTCGCCCGCGCTTCGGCCGCCGAGAAGAAGATTGAACTTTTTCAATATTTAGGGAAACTCTCGAATAATAAGGAATTTAAATTGCCAGAACCATTCTTCAATATCATAGAAGGTGGCAAACATTCGGAGAGCGGACTTGAGATTCAGGAATTCATGATCAATCCGAGAGGAATCAAACTTTTCCGCGAGAAGGTCCGCGCCGCGCAAGAAGTGGTGAAGGCGCTCAAAGTTCTTCTTATTGGACGAGGCGAGAGCAAGGAGCAGGGTGATGAAGGCGGTTTCGCGCCGAAACTCGGCAGTAATGAAGAAGCGATCAAGCTTGTCGACGAGGCTGTCAAAATGGCGCGATACACTTCAGGTGAAATAAAAATCGGTCTCGATGCGGCGGCGACGACATTTTTCAAAAACGGTTTCTATGAACTCAATATAGACGGAGAGAGAAAAAAGCTTAACCGCGAGGGGCTCATAATGTGGTACGAGAAATTGGTTAACGACCATGCCATCATCTCCATAGAAGACGGTTTCGCCGAAGAGGATTGGGGAGGGTTCTCACATATGTCGGCATCTCTGGGTGGAAAAATAATGGTTGTCGGTGACGACATTACTGTCACGAACAAACATCTTATCGAGGACGCAGCAAGAAGGCGGGCGATAAATGCGGTTATCATAAAGCCGAATCAAATCGGTACGCTTACGGAGACGCTTGAAGCCATAAAGACAGCGAAGAAGTACGACATTGTCCCGTTTGTTTCTCACCGTGCGGGAGAGACAATGGATACATTCATCGCCGATCTCTCGGTGGGTTGCGGTTGTCCTTACATCAAATCCGGCGCGCCCACTATGCCGGAGAGAATGGCAAAATACAATCGCCTGATTGAAATAGAAGATTTACTCAACAAAAAGGGTGTCAACCTGCCAGGTTGACACCCTTCATCGCGTTCTACCAGTCGAGATCCGGATCACAAAGATCGACCGGGCCGATTTCCTGTAAGTAAGGCACAACCTCACTTACAGCCGTGCGGTTGAAGAGGCGCATGTCCTTCATTGACTCCGACGCGAGCATTATCGCGTCACTGTCATTCATGAGTGCCAGGAGAAGGAACGGATCTCCCAGATTGAGGAGCCGCAGGAATTCAAGAATCGACTCCATGGTCACCGTAACGTTTTGCTGGGTGACGTGCGGGTAGATCTCAAGCATCAGATCCCGGATTCGAGAGAACTTTCGTCCCAGTTCCGATTGTTCGAAGCATACTTTGCCGAGTTCGGCCGACTCGATGACCATGCCGGCGATTGCCGTGGTTGTTCTCTCGCGCTGGTCTCCGCCAAACTCGTTGACCAGAGTTACGAGTTCAGCAGGAAGCGGATACCTCATCCTTCCGCCGATGTCGTTGATGTCGGCGAAGAGGTATCCCGCCTTGTCCATGTAGCGGAGAATCCAGGCCTCTGCGGGCATGCCGTCCTTTGCAGTGTTGCCGCTGTGACGGTACATGCACTCGAGAGTTTCGTGACAGAGATTGAGCCCCCGTCCGCGCCGTTCGATTTTCTGCGCGACGATAACTCCCATCGCTTCGTGGCAGAATTCCGGCTGGCCCATCGCCTTGGCCATCCAAGATTCGCCTTGGTGGCCGAAAGGCACGTGCCCGATGTCGTGTCCCCAGGCAGCGGCACGGACCAGGTCGGTATTGAGGCCGAGCATCTCGGAAGCCACGACAGAAATCGCGACCACCTCGCCCACGTGTGAATCACGCGTGCGTACGAGCGAATTTTCCGGCCGGGTAAAGACTTGTGTCTTTCTCGCCATTGTTCGCCGTGTCTTGCTTGAAAGAATCTTGGCTTCATCGCTTACGAATGGATTCTCAAGCGGAAGCGGGTCCTCGTCCTCGGCGTAGCGTCTTCGACCCATCTTAGTACGAAGATGAGAAAGGCATCCCCGCAGGGAATCAGCCTTATCCCAAATGGCTTTAATGTTCACTTGACCCTCCCAATCAGATCAGTTCTGCCACCAGTCTGCTACAATAATTGACATGAAGCAAATCCTCATTATCGGCGGGGGAGATACATTCGCGACGCAGGAGGAATATCTCAATTTTCTCCAGAATTATAAAATTGACATCGAAAGATGGAAAAGCGGCGTAGATGACTGGAAGCCGTGGTTGAGGGGGAAGCTGGCCGGAGAATACGAGGTTATCATTCCCGTAATGCCGAATAAGTTCAACGCCCGGTTTGAAGAATGGAAAATCTGGTTTGAGAAATTCATCCCTTTCTTAAAAGATGGTGTGGTTTTTATAGGGCATTCTTTAGGTGCGTCATTTATCGCGAAGTATCTATCTGAAAATAAGTTTCCGAAGAAAGTCCGGGCTGTAATGCTCGTCGCTGGAGTGTATGACAAAGACAGCGAGGGATATTCTCTCTTGAGCTTTGCTCTGCCCGAGAAGCTCGATCTCCAAAATGAAAACACTATGATATATCATAGTAAAGATGACTCGGTTGTGCCGTTTTCCGCGCTGGAGAATTTCTCTAGAGCATTACCACAGGCCAAGACAAGAGTTTTTGAAGACCGCGGGCATCTCAACATGCCCGAATTCCCGGAACTTCTGGAGGATATCAAAAGCCTCTCCTAACAACATCCTTAAATACTTGAGAATGTAAGGATATTGTTTATAATGAAATCATAACGACGGCAAAACTTAAATCATTGAAGCAGATGGAGAGGCATCTCAAGGGGATCTCTAATCATTACCGAATTGGCATTTTGCTTTATCTCGATGATTACGACAAAGCGGCGCTTGATGATATTGTCAGGGCCACGGGTGCCAATGAGAAAACCATAGGAGAGCATACCCGCCGCTTGTATGTATCGGGATTAATCAATAAAAAATATCGCGGCAAATTTGTGGAGCATACTCTGTCTCCATACGGTAAGCTGTTTGTCGAGTTTCTTAAATTATTTCAACGCATCAAATAACATCCTTACATACTTGAGAATCTAAGGATGTTATTGAGAAGAAATTGAGGTAAAATAAAAAACAAATGGATATAAAACCGAAAATTCGGGAAGTGCTGGAGAAGGGGCATCTTATGAGTCTGGGTACAATAGACGATGGCGGAGTGTGGGTGTCGGATGTGATTTATGTCTATGACGACGACTTCAATATCTACTGGATGTCGGACCCGGATGTGAGGCATTCGAAAGCAATTTTGAAAAATTCGCAAGCTGCTGGAAGCATTACCATAAGCAACAAGAGCAAAGAATCAAATTTAGGCATTCAATTCGCGGGTAAGGTTGAACAGTTGGAGGGAGTACAATTCAATTTGTCAACAAAGCATTTCTCGAAAAGAGGTCATCCGATGCCAAGCATGTCTGAAGTGGTAAATTTTCTCAGTGAAGATCGCTGGTACAAACTTACTCCGGCGAGAATAGATCTTATCGATGAAGAGCATTTCGGATTCGATAAAAAGAGCATAGATTTATGAGAAAAAACAAAACAGATGATTACACCACGTCGCGGCAGTAAGTACAGCCGAGTTTCTCCGTTTAAATAGCTTGCAATTGCATGTAAGGTTCCATTATTAGCTTACAAGCTAACACGCTAATCTATGGCACAAGAAGACAACAAGGGCGGAAGGGGATTCGCCGGTATGGACCCGGAGAAGCAGAGGGAAATTGCTTCCAAGGGCGGCAAAGCCGCTCACGAGAGCGGCAATGCCAACGAATTTACTCCCGAGGAGGCTCGTGAAGCCGGCCGCAAGGGCGGCATGGCCTCCGGTGGGAACCGCGGCGAGAGGTAGCTGTCGCGCTTGCGCGAAAAAAAGTTACCCCTATAATTTAGCGGTGAAAAAAATTTCTACCGCGACAATTGAACAAAAAAATCTTTTCGAAGATTTTTTTGTTGTGAATTCTGAACGCACCGTCGAATGGCTCGGCGGAGTGAATTTCGACAACCTTCAAACCGTTTTAAACAAAATAAAAAAACTAGTCGAGGAAGATCCTGCCGAAGAAATTTATCTCGTCGTCAATTCCTACGGCGGGCCGACAGGTGTTGGTATGAGTTTCTACGATGCGGTAGAGAGTTGGCTCCGCCCGAATCTTACGACCGTTGGTTCCGGCGATGTGGACTCTTCTGGCATCATCGTTTTTCTCGCCGGAGAGAAGAGGTATCTTACGAAGAATACGACTCTCCTCTTCCACCTCGCTGGGCGCACCTTCAGCACGGAGAAGAGGTTCTCCACCGCCGACCTGGAAAATATTCTCAAAGAAGACAAGCTCAAGGACTATCAATACGCCTGCGTTGTTTCGGACAGAACCAACGGGCGTTACTCTCCGGAAGAAGTGCTGAATTTGATGAAAAATAATACCGTTCTTACTGCCCTTGAAGCCGTCCAGATGGGCCTTGCTCATAAAGTATTGTAGTAGTATCTTGTAGGCTAGAAAGTACACCCTAACCAAGGAGTCCGCCATGACGATGGTGACAAGAGAAAGGCCCATCGTCCTCTTGGTGGATGACGATAAGGCTTTTCGGGAAGCTGTCTCGGAGATTTTCAGTACGCTCAAGTATAAGGTTGACGTTGCTTCAACCTTCGACGGAGCGATCAGGACGATCCACAACCATCCTTTGGCGCCGATGGTGGCGTTTATCGACATCCACTTGAAGGGTGTCAATAGTGGCCTGGATCTTCTGGACTATATCCGGCATACAGCCAAGCATCGAGTGATGGCTTATGCTTGTACTGGAGACGATAGCATCACAGTGCATCGAGAGGCCCTGCGAGCAGGGGCTATCCGCCTTTTCGTCAAGAGTAAGGACCCGCTGGAACTTCTGCCGATATATGTTGAATGTTCGCAAGCTTTCGAGGTGGCTAATGAAGCGGGGAAGGACCTTCTCACCGGACTGGACAATTATCAAGGGTTCCGAAGGTCAGTCCTCGGACTCTTGAAACTGGCCAAGAAGAGGGGCAGGCCGGAAGTTTTCTCGCTTTTGTCGATTGATGTCGATCGCTTCAAGATCATCAACGACACTCAAGGACATCTTCTTGGAGACAGAGTGCTTCAAGAGATTGCCCGCACTTTGAGGCAGCATGTCCGTCCGGCTGACCACCTTTGCAGGAAGTCTGGAGACGAATTTCTGATTCTGCTTCCAGACTTCAATCAGGAAGCTGCGATCGAGTTCGGTAACCGACTCCAAGCCGAAGTTGGGAAGGTTCACGTGACCAAGGACGAATGGTTGAGGGTTCTCTTCAGCATTTCCTTTGGCGTCTCCGAGATTCGCCACACAGAGATCGAAGAGACGGAGGAAGATGTATTGCCGGAAGAGAGCCTCGATCAGCTCCTCGAGCTCGCGGACACGAGCAGCGAGGGTCTCATCGCTCGACGGGCTCGGGTACGCGGCGTCTCGGCGCCGGAAAGGACGGAGTAATACTCCGTCCTTCATTTCGTTATACTATTTAAATGAAGACATTCATCATAGGCTTGATCATACTTTTGGCCCTTACAGGACTGGGAATTTTCGTAGCGGGGAAATATAATTCACCGACTGCCACCACTACGCCGGACAATATCAAGGCGAGTCTGATTAGGGTGGCAAGTCCTTTGCCGGGAGCAATCGTTTCAAGCCCGCTTATCGTTACGGGAGAGGCGAGAGGCAATTGGTTCTTTGAGGCGACATTTCCAATCCGTATAGAAGATGAGAACGGCATCGTGCTCGGCAATCACTATGCCGAAGCTCAAGGAGATTGGATGACAACCAATTTCGTGCCTTTTGTGGGATTTCTTACATTTTCAACCTCCACCACAGCCACCGGCAATCTCGTTCTAGAGAAAGATAATCCTTCCGGTCTTCCCGAGAACGCCGCCGAAGTGCGCGTGCCTGTGCGCTTTGCGGTGGTTGGGACATCTAAAACTCCCATTCAAGATGCCGTGAGGGCGAAACTAATAGAACTCGGTTTGACAAAAGTGACATTGATAGCGGCTTCACTCAATAATGGCGTGCTTACTCTTACATTCTCCGATCCGCAATTTCAGACAAGCGGTGGAGCCGCCCGCGTGACCATGTTTCGCGAAGCGATAGAGGCAACCGCGAAGAAATTCGAGGGAGTAAAAGAAGTACGACTCAAGCCCGACGAAGTCTTCCAACCATGATTACTGAGCTCAAATCAATAATAATTGGAACTGCCGCGGTCATTCTTTTCGGCGTTTTTTCTTCATTAATTTTGTCACAAACATTCGCAAATTCGGATTTCGAACTTCAAGCTTTGGAATTTTCCGGCAGTTGGTCCTGCACAGCCGATTTTCAAATTTGCCCAGACGGCAGCGAGGTTTACCGCACTCCTCCGTATTGTCACTTCGCCTCGTGCCCGCGGTGAGCATATCGAACCGTAAGAATCAGTAAGATTATTCGTCTCAAGATAATTGAGGCTCATAATCTCATGTGTGCAAAGAAATTATCATGCCGCTCGCACTCATCCCCCTGACTTTGGCCGCAATCATAAATCTCAACGCTTTGAGCGTTAATCCTGGTGAGGCTCAAATGGGAGTGATCATCGAATCAGAGCCCACGCTAGAGGTAGTAGAAGTAGAACACAAGCAGAGGGGAATGCTTCTGGCCCTTCTCCCTATAACTTTTACCGTCAAGGCAAGAGCGGATGCGCGTGGCAGAGTGGAGATGGAATACCCGTGGTATTCCAAATTTACCGTGGACAGGCGAGGAGAAGTAGAGACCATGGCTAAGATCGCGGTCAACAACGCGATCAAAGAAGGACTCATCGGCTCCGTCACAGCGGCTGGAGAGTCAAAAAATCCTTACTTCAGCGCCACCGAAGCCGAAACTGTGGAAAAGGTGTTGATAAGTGTGTTAGAAAAGGCCCTGGACGAGTTTGATTAATCCCGGCCAATGTGTATATAATTAGTTAGTTCCCGACCTCTACCCCTACCTCTGACTGACGTGATGACCGCACTCGGATAGGCCAGATTACTCCTAAGACAGGTAATAGCAGGTGAAGAGTTTCTCACCTTATTAGAAGTAAGTCCTTTCGGACGTCTTCAGGTTCGCTCGGGCTTTGTGAGCAAGCTCACATTCCCTTGCTGCCTGAAGTAATATCTGGCGTGTTCACACGTCTTAACAGATGGAAAAAATAATAAATAGTGTTGTTGTCAACCGTGTCGCGGACGTTTTCGGGGAAGTTTATGAGAGGGAAGCCGATGCCATTTTCCGCTTTTGTCTCTTGCGGACATCAGATAGGGAAGTGGCGCTTGATTTCACCCAGGACACTTTTTTGCGGTTCTGGAATTCTCTGATGCTCGAGAAGGATATCAAGAATCACCGGACATTCCTCTTCACCATCGCAAGAAACATTATCATCGACTGGTATCGCAAGAAGAAAGCATTCTCCCTTGAAACCATGATGGAGAACGCCGCGGAAGGCCGGTCAAGTTTCGCACTTGCGGCGCTCGACAATGTCGAAACAAACGCGGAAGCGGAGTTTCTGATCAGGAAGATCGGCGAACTTCCGGAACCGTATGGGAATGCCGTCTATCTGCGCTGCGTCGAGGAGCTGAAGCCGCGCGAGATTTCGGAAATTCTCGGGGAATCAGCCAATGTCATCTCGGTTCGCATCAGCCGCGGACTAGAACAGCTGCGAAACATGCTTCATATGGAAAATGCAAAGACAAAACATGCTAATACATGAGTGCATAGACGGCAGATGTCCTCCCGACATCGATTTGGTAAAGGAAATCGGCCTTACTCCTCTCGAGAAAAGGGCGATTTTCTTTTGCCTGCAGAATCAAATAAACAAATCTAAACTACTTGTAGAAGAGAGACTCGACGGAGTCCCACCAACCGTTGTCATCTAGGTCTCGGGTGGCGGGATCAGAGTTGAAACAGCTTTTGTTATCCTCGCTCTTGCTCTTGAAGCAGAATCTCATGCCAAGCGTCTTCGGCTCGCCGGTCTCTCTTCTGGTAAAGAAGAGAATAATCTGCACCTCTGCCTTGCCATCCGCCGTTTCCACCGGGTCGGAAACAAGCGCGATCTGTTTCTCGTCGTAATAAGCGTTTTTAAAATCTGTTTGGCGGAATTCCTTCGTAAACTCCGCGACGTTTGTCATCAAGCGATTGCATTCCTCGCGACTTTCCGGATTCCGGCAAGTCTCTGATAACTGGTGCGATATGCTTATCACCCCTTCGAGATTGCCCTCGGCTGCGTATTTTCTATATTGGTCGAAGGTATTCCAAGCTGCGGCGGTCACGGGATCAGCTGGGCTTAGATTTAAATTTAAATTTAAGTCATTTAATCCATTTAATCCGTTGAGCAGAGGCAAATTTAAATTCAAATTCTGCCCATAAAAGAATATTCCCACCACCGCAAGCGCGGCCGCAACTCCGATATAATTTTTCATACCCAAATAATACCATAAGGTTTCAAGGGGGTACATTAAAAACATTGAAAACATATATACGTTACTTCCCTACATTCGTAAGAAAGTAACGTAAGGACTTTAGAGTTCAAAATATTGTCTAAGATATCGGTCGTTTTCTATTTCATCGGCAATTATGTATAAAATTTCTTTTCCTACACCAAAATCGGTCTTAAGCAACCCGATTACATCCTCACAATCATAAGGGTAAACCCAGATGCTATTTTGCAGTCTGTAAAAACCGGCGATCTTAAACAACTCAAAAATCTGCCTTCGTATTTTGCCTTTCCCTCTTTCGGCAATGTCATATATGATCAATCGCCACTTCCTATCCCATCTCTTCGGCTTCTTTAACTTAAAATCTACCAGCTCCCAACGCCGCAGAAATTTTCCGCCTTGGTTTGTCAGTTGATAATGCCCATCCTCAAACTTTAGCAAACCTCTTTTTAGCAATTTAGAACCGGAGGAAGAAATATATTCCTTTCGACGAGGGTTTGGAAAGATACCGAGTTTGTTCATCGCTTGGAGAACATTTGGAGCTAGAAGTGCAATACTCAACACGCCTGCCGCTGCGACAGAGGCGAGAATCATTTTCTGCAAATTTTCTTTCCTGCGCTTTTTCTTATTTTTATTTTCCAGATTTCCCATACGTTACTTTATTACATTCGTAAGATTATAACGTAATAAGGGTCTTTGGAGAATAGGGGTGTGGATGTTTATGAAATTGTTTCCAGTGGATTGACAAGGAGCATATATATAGAGGATAGACCATGAAGTCTGTCCTTTTTCTATTGTTACTGCCATGTGCGCGTGATAAAATATTGGGCAATGATCTTCTTTGACCGCGTTTCAAAAGTCTATCCGGATGAATCGGTTGCGCTCGACAATGTGACCTTCTCAATCGAGCCCAATGAGTTTGTCTCGATCGTGGGTCCGTCCGGCGCAGGCAAGACCACTCTTCTCAAACTTTTCCTCGCCGAGGAACGGCCAACTGATGGCGCTATCTTCTTCGATGAGACGAATATCCACGCTCTTGATAAGAGAGAGATCAACAATTTTCGCCGCAGAATCGGCATGGTCTTCCAGGATTTCCGGCTCCTGCCGGGCAAGACCGTTTACGAGAATATCGCCTTCACCATGGAGGCGGCCGGCCGCACGGACGAGGAGATCGAGCAGGATGTGCCGCACGTGCTCGATCTTGTCGATCTCTCGAACAAGATTTGGAACTTCCCCCGAGAACTCTCCGGTGGGGAAAAGCAGAGGGTGGCCATAGCCAGAGCGCTGGTCAATGAGCCCGACGTCATCATCGCCGACGAGCCGACGGGCAATCTCGATCCGGTCAATACCTACGACGTGGTCCAAATTTTGAAGAAAATCAACGACCTCGGCACCATCGTTATCCTCACGACACATAACAAGGGTATAATAGATTCGCTTGGTAAGCGTGTCATCGCCATGGACAAGGGTAGGGTAGTGCGCGACGATAAGAGTGGTAAATATTTTTAAAATATCATGACCGGCAGAGAAATGTTCTGGACCAAATTGAAGAGGGTGATCCGCACCGGCTTCTTCAACTTCTCTAGGAATGGCACCGTCTCGCTCGCCTCGGTGCTTGTCATGTTGGTGACTCTCATGACGATCGGGCTCATCTCCTTCTCTGGTGCTGTGCTTGACATTTCGCTTGCCGAACTTCGCGACAAGATCGACGTTAATGTTACCTTTGCGCCCACGGCGTCTGAAGCGGACATTCTTGAAATCAAGCATTCGCTCGAGTCCTTGCCGGAGGTGCTTCTGGTGACATATGTCTCTCGCGAGGAAGCGCTTACCGCCTTCAAGGAGAGGCATGCAAGCGATCAAGCCATACTCGCGGCCCTTGACGAGTTGGGGGAGAATCCGCTCGGTGCCGTGCTCAATGTCAAAGCGCGCGATCCCTCTCAATACGCCTCGGTAGCTAATTTTCTCGAGAGCGGCAGCGCTCTTTCGAAGAAAGGCGTCGCCATCATCGATCGGATAAATTATTTCCAAAACAAGACAGCCATCGACCGGTTGACCAGTATCATCGAGTCAGCCGACCGCTTGGGATTCGCGCTTACCATTATTCTTGCGGCCATCTCGATACTCATCGCTTTCAATACCATTAGGCTTACTATCTACATCGCCAAGGACGAGATCAGCGTCATGCGGCTGGTCGGCGCCTCGACGACTTATATCCAAGGGCCATTCGTGGTGGTGGGCATAATTTACGGCGTTGTTGCCGGGATCCTTACTCTAGTGCTCTTCTTGCCGCTTACCTATTGGCTTGGCGGTGCGACAGAGAGCTTCTTTACTGGATTTAATATCTTCTCCTACTACATTTCAAACTTCATAGAGATCGCACTTATCATTATGGCGGCTGGAGTGCTTATCGGTGCGCTCTCAAGCATATTGGCAATCCGGAAATATCTCCGCATATAAATTACAAATTACAAACAAATCTCAATTTCTAAATTCGAATTTCGGTCATTACAAATTGTTTATAATTTGGTACTTGTAAATTGTGATTTACTTCACCGGATTCTCTCCTCTGATCAGTCGCAGGAGAATCATGATAATGGCGATTACGAGGAGTACATGGATGAATCCGCCGATCGTATAGGAAGTGACAAAGCCTAAGAGCCAGAGGATGAGCAGTATGACCGCTATGGTGGTAAGCATGATGGTTGTATTATTTGATAGGCATTAATTTAGACGTTATTCACAGCCGAAAATTACACCCAAGCGCGGCTGTGGTATGGTAGAGCTTGGAAATGTCGGAGGTGAACTCATGGCAGTCGAGTACACGTGTCTGGAATGCGGTTCTCAATTCCGAAAGACCGGCCACTATTGTCCGGTCGGCGAAGATCTCTGCAGAGAAGGGAGGCATTACGATTGGTGCCACAGATGCAAGAAGAAGATCGCCAGGGTTCAGAAATGGAATTTTCAACCGATTTCCGGGATGCGGGATAGCGAGGGAGGATTCAGCAATCATCCACGACTGAAATAGTTAGATACAGAAATACCCGAAAGGCCCTGACCTAGTCAGGGCCTTTCTTAATTTAAATTGGTGGGTTTCTTGGGGATGATGAGAATTGCAAATATATAGGCGATAACGCCGGGCACAAAGCCGGTGAAGACGACAATGAGTAGCCAGAGCAGGCGAAGCAGGACCGAATCAATGTCGAAGAATTCCGCGAGCCCTCCGCAAATGCCGGCAAACACTTTGTCCGTATCACTCCTATAAAGCTTTTTGTGTGTCATGTTTTTATTATAATTTATAACTGGCTGGGCTTCGTGGACGTATTCAGAACTCTTAATTGGTCCAGAATAACACGAGAATTAGAGTTTAGCGGAGTGGAACAACAACTTAAAGTTATATTTCAAGATAGAGAGGTGCGTGGTCAGACACTTCGTCAGGCAACACTCTAAAATCTCTTATTTTTATATCTGGTGAGGTAAAGATGTAGTCCGCAAACCTCCCTGGTTTCTCATAATAGCTAGTTCTGGTTGAAGTAATGGAATACTCCTTAACTAAATTTGTCATACCTTCCTCTAAGATTGCTACGCTTTCAGTATCAGGATTAAGGTTAAAATCTCCACACAAAATTTTTGAACCCTCAATTTTACTCATAAATTCCTTTATTATTCTTGATTGTGCCAATCTTTCAGGAGTATCTGTTTTTCCCTTACCATTCCATAGTCCGTGAACATTCATCACAGTAAAATTTCTTCCATCTAAATTAATCTTTATCCACTGCATATTTCTTGAATGATGGCCATCTGTGACCAAATCACTTGCTGAAGCGTGAATAATCAGTTCGTTTTCTTCTGACACTGGAATATCTTTTTTAACAAAAATTGCTATCCCATATACCCCTTGTAATACAGGCCTAAAATAACCATTGTGATTTGGTAGCAAGATTTTTAAATCGGAAAACTGGTCAAACATATCAATAGGATATGCTTCCTCCATTATTTCTCTGGCTTGGTCGTATATTTCTTGAAAGCAGAAAATATCTATCTCTTGGTTATCTTTTATAAAATTAATAAAAGGCTCCTTTATTCTTCCACCCCAAGTATTAAGAGTGTTTAATTTCATAAAAGTTCAAAGTCCACCATCCTAATAAGTGTATCCAGAGACACCTTGTCTCCATAATAACTTTTGTAGTGATTAAGCATATCATCTTGGTCTTTATAACCCTCGTGCCCAACAAAGTCAGCGTCATTCAGCTCTCCCAGTTTCTTCTCTCTGACTTGAGTTATTTTACCCTTAGCAAACTCTTCACCTGTCTCCTTATTGAGCATTAGAAACTCATCACCTTCAGTGAGGTTTTTATCATCAAAGAGCCTCCAAGTTGAGGTCTTCTCTCCTGAGAGAACTTTTGAGACTAGATGGGGCATAAATTTAAGAGACTTCATGAATTGGTTACAATTTTTTAAGCAGATCTATATCACCTTTTATTAAAGCTTCTTTTTTGGCTCTAGTCCAACCTTTGAGTTGTTTCTCTCTTCTCATGGCTTCTAATCTAGTATGGTATTGTTCTTCAAACACCAACTTAAATTCTCCATGCTCCTTGCTAAACTTAGAAGCCTTAGATTGTTTATTGTGATGATGTGTTAGTCTCGCACTCAAATTATTGGTTTGGCCAATATATAGACTGTCATCGGAAAATCTTAATATGTAAATTGAGTAAGGACTTGGTTTATTTTCCTTCGACTCGCTGTGCTCGCTCAGGACGTTCGATTTAGCCATATTGGAAATATTATAATTTAAAATTCTCATGGCTATAGCCGTGAGCGAAGTGAGTTATAACGAACGAAGTCGAACGGCTGCCGGACTTGGACTCGAACCAAGATACTCGCCTCCAGAGGGCGATGTCCTACCATTAGACGATCCGGCAATACGGCCACAGAATACCTAAAAATTGGTGTTTTTTCAATTTGATTCCGTACCCCAGAGGTTAAACCTCTGGGGTAGAGTCCTATTCGACTATTTTCTGTATAATTACATATATGTATTTCAAATTCAAAAGGTCTACATTGTTAATCCTGGGGTTGACGTCTGTCGTGCTTTCCAGAGCAATCTTCTTTCTTATTGATGATCCGGAGGGTCCGAATCTACTCATCGTAATGGTATTGGCGGCTTTTATATTTCTCCTACTTTTATTAGTAAGAACGGTTCTTACTAAACACAGGATGGGCAGACACCGACTCATCGGAGTCGTACTCGTGATACTAGGTTTCCTCTGGCTCTATGTCGAGCTTGCCGTTGGTCTCTTCACAAATTGGGGAAGCTAAGCGAGTGTGCGCAGCTTAGCTTGCCGGAGGTGCGACGGCGCCGAGGCGGGGTCAAGCAAAAACTTAGCAAAGTTTTATGCGTGACGCTAAGCGAGTGTGCGTATTATTTTAGCATTGAAATAAGAAACGTTTTGTGGTATTATGGAAAGATGAATCCCGTACGAAATTACGAACACGGAAGTAATATATGATTCTAGGGTCGAAAATTATCACTTTAAATTTATATAGACAAGAATGCCCAACAAACGTTCGTGTTCTATTTCGTATGGGATGAAAAAAGCTCTTCGTCCAACGCCGGCCTCCGAACTTCCCATGAGCGAGGCCGAGTTCCTCGCAAGCTACAACGCGAACATGCCCGAGGGGTACCCGCATGTTTCTCTTGCCATCATGGAGAAGTTTAAACTCGCGCATCAGAATCTTTTCAAAGGTAAGAGCATCTGGAGTCTCGACCATCACCGTAAGCGCATGATCGAATGGCTCCCGCAGAATCTTTTCTAACCCACCACAGAGGTTTAATCTCTATGGTGCCTCTGTGGTGGAAATGAAAGAAAGAGAGGGTGAATCCGACTGTACTTATTGAGCGATAATAAATTATAATAAATTATATGAATCCCGTTAGAAGTATAACTCAATACACTCTGATGGGAGAAAAAAACACTGAAATTAATCGTAAGTAACTTCTAACGGGATGAAATATATATTGATAATCATAATCGCGGCGCTCGCTATCTGGGGAGGGTACGCATTGATGAATAAAAATACCGACAACTTACAACCAATAACAGACAGCAATCCGGCGGGCGGCACAGTACTCGACGAGAAGGAGGTAAAAATTTTCAGCGTTACGGGCAAGCCATTCTCCTTTACCCCCTTGGAGATCAGGGTCAAGGAGGGAGACAGTGTGCGCATCGTATTTACCAGTGAGCAGGGCACGCACGACTGGGTCATAGACGAGTTCGGTGCCCGAACGCAAGTGCTCCAGGCCGGTCAGACGGAGACTCTCGACTTCCGTGCCACGAAGAAAGGTACTTTCGAGTACTACTGCGCCGTGGGCAATCACCGTGAGATGGGGATGAAGGGCACTCTGATTGTCGAATAACGCAGAAAATCAAATCGTGGCGCCTTTCGTTTTAGCTATATAATAATCAAATGAAAAAGATTTCTTTGATTATTATCGGTGCGGCGGTTGTTGCTGGATTTTTCTTTTTACGGCCGACGGAGATAATTAATTATCCCTCTGCGGGTACTGATGTCATCGCTTTCGGAGACAGTTTGACGGCTGGTGTTGGTTCTTCACGGGGTGAGGGATTTGTGAAAATGATAACGGACGATATCGACTTGCCGATAATAAATTTGGGCGTTAGCGGAGACACGACCGAAGCGGCTTTAAATAGGGTAATGCAACTTGATAATTATGATCCGAAAATAGTCATCCTCCTTCTTGGCGGTAATGACTACCTCGCTGGCGTGCCGAAGGAAAAAACTCTTGAAAATCTGGCGAAGATAATCGACGAAATTCACAAGCGCGGCGCCGTTGTCCTCCTACTCGGCCTCGATGAGGCATACGAAGACCTGGCGGAAGAGAAGAAGAGCGCTTACGTTCCCGACATCCTGGGAGGTATCTTCGGCAAAGAGGCGCTTATGTCGGACGGGCTCCACCCCAACGACCGTGGCTACAAAATGATGGCGGAGAGGGTTAAGCCAGCTCTGAAAGAGCTTATCGACTGATCCGTTTATACGCTTATGGGAAAAGCAATAACAACATTAATAGTGCTGGCGGTTCTTATAGTGGGTGGCATCTGGATATACAATAGGAATGACGATGATCTGGCTCTTGACGACAATGCCACTACGACGGAGAACTTCTCCGGTATTGGCGGCCCTGAAGAGGGCTTTGATCCGCTCGAGGATGCTGACACCGAAGTAGAAGAAGACAGCAAGGGCTAATAACCCTCTCCAGCCTCTCCCTTATCAGGGCGGGGAATAGAAAGTCCCCTGACAAGGGGACTTTAGGGGTTTTTGATGCAATAGAAATTTTTTTATCTGTCAATGTAACCTTTTCAAAATCCCGGGACATTAGTAAGGTAGAAGGCACAGATGGATAGCGTACAGGCACAATTCCGGCTTATCTACGAAGAAACGAATAAACCCGTTTTCAACCTCGTGAGAACAAGGGTTGCGTCGAGAGACGATGCTCTTGATATTCTCCAGGAGGTCTATATTGACTTCTGGAAGGCGCTGAAACGCGGCAAATTTGTTTACAGGAGTAACCCGGAGCTTCTGGGCTTCCTTTACCTCATCGCAAGGAGGAAGATTGCCAGATTCTACCTCTTCCGCCGCTTCACTCTCTCGCTTGACGACCTTGAGCCGAGAGAGGATCCGGCGGAGAGTGATCAAAGAGAAATTCTCTTCGCTTTAAGGAAGCTCGGCAACACCGACAGAGAAGTGCTTGATCTGCGCTATTTCTCGGGTCTCTCTTTTGGAGAGATTGCCAGCCTTCTGGACAAAAATGAAAACGCGATAAAAGTGCGGCACCACCGCGCGATGCGCAAGCTTAAAGATATTCTGGGATATGAAGAAACCTCTTGAAGACAAATTAAAAAGTTTGAGATTCAGAAGCCTCGCGGAGTCTGAAGCTCATGACGCCTGGAATACTATTAACGCGCGCATCACTTCGCATACATTCCAATTATCCGCTAAAAGAACAAACATGATCTCATTACTCATCGGCGTCTTGGTCTTCGTAAGCGGCGGCACGGCTGTCGCGGCCAATAGCGCCGTCCCGGGCGACGTCCTCTTCCCGATTGACCGCGCTGTGGAAAACATGCGCCTCGCATTCTCGGGCAAGAGCAAAGCCAATCTCAAAGTGAAGTTTGCCGAAGAGCGACTTGATGAAGTTGATAAACTCATCGCCAAGGCCCGCCTCAGTGCTAAGGCAACTACAACGGTTTCGACAAGCTCACCGCAATCTGCAACTACTACCCCAAAGAGAGCCAATGGCAAGGTGTCAGTCGGAGTGGACTACGCAGTCTCATTCTTGAATAACGTTGCCGCCGACTTGGCTGCTTCCGGCGATGTCGAGGCCTCCGCCAAAATTGACAGCGTAATCGACCGCTTCGAAACTTTGGTGAACGAGAACGAAGTGAAGGCTTTCATCAACACTTCCGGCAACAAGAGCCGCATCGAAATTAGAAGTGATGATGGCGCCCGGATTCGCGTCGAAGTAAAAGACAATGGTGACATAAGGGTAAAAACCCAGGCTGATGTCACTGCCAGCTCGAGTGTCAAAGTTCGAGACAATGATGATGACGACAACGGCAATCGTGTCAAAGGTAATGCCACCTCGACCTTAAAACTAGAACTCCAACTTAGATAATTAATCTGCAAACCACAAGAAAAGCCGCTCTGTCTAGAAGCGGCTTTTCGTTATAATAAATATATGAAATGGCTTATCGTAGCGGGGTTAGTAATTGTAGGTATCGG
>MHWG01000004.1:51972-61335 GCA_001824005.1 Candidatus Zambryskibacteria bacterium RIFCSPLOWO2_01_FULL_47_14
GCAGGAGTCAGAGGAAATTTCCATTTCAATTTTGCCGGAGAGGATTGAGCAGGGCGATCCGGCTCTTATAGTTGTAAATGGTACTACTACGGCAAGGTCTTTAAAATTAAACGGCAAGACATTGAAAACCTTTATTCATAATGGCAAGCGTTCGGCGCTTGTCGGATTCGATTTACGCGGTGGCACAGGCTCTTTCCCGATCAAGCTAGAGTTGTTGGATGGCAAAAATATTAAATCAAAACTCGCTGTTGGCGAGCGCTACATTGCCAAAGTGCCTCTAGGAATCCCGGATAAACTCGGCGGTGACACACCTGAAGCCGAACGGACACTTATAAATACTCTTGTGGAAGAGGGCCGGCTCATAAGTGCCGTGCCGTCGGCCGATGAGAAACTTTGGGAAGGCAATTTCCGTCTGCCGATCGATCCACCGATTATTGTGACCGATACTTATGGCTATTCGCGCATTACCGGCTTGTCGAATATTAGCCACAAGGGCACCGACTTCCGCGCCAAGGTCGGTACACCGGTCAAGGCAATGAATTCTGGCAGAGTAGTGTTCACTCGCTTTTTGAGGAATTATGGCTACACCATCATCATCGATCACGGCCTCGGACTCCACACTATCTACATGCATTTATCAAAGATAGAAGTTGAAGAAGGCAAAAAGGTAAACAAAGGAGAATTGATTGCATACTCCGGCGACACCGGCTATGTGCTCGGCCCGCACCTTCATCTCACGATAAGAATCGGCGGCGTGTCAATTGACCCAGAGAGGTTTATGGAAATTTTTGGGGATTAGCTTCTCGTGTTAAAATCTGCTAAATGAAATCAAGGAAAAGGCATAAATTTATTTTCGTAGTCGGAGGTGTTATGAGTGGGGTAGGCAAGGGCGTTGCCACATCTTCCATCGGAACGATACTCCAGTCAAAAGGTTTTAAGATCAGCCTGATGAAGGCTGATCCTTATTTAAATGTTGATGCGGGCACCATGAATCCGGTTGAACACGGCGAAGTCTTCGTGCTCGATTCCGGGCTTGAGACAGACCAAGACATGGGGAATTATGAACGTTTTCTCAATCGAGATTTGGACAATGCCGATTACATGACAAGCGGCATGGTCTATAAGTCGGTCATAGATAAGGAAAGGGCTCTAAAGTACGGTGGCCGTTTTGTTGATGCGGACCATATTCGCGAGGAGATAGTGGAGAGGATCGAAGGAGGAGCGCGGCTTTCGAAATCCGATATTACCGTGGTTGAGATCGGCGGCACGATCGGCGACTATCAGAACGTCATGTTTATCGAGGCGGCCCGCGTGATAAAGAGACGCCACCCGTATGACGTACTCTTTATCCTCGTCTCTTATTTGCCGGTACCGGGATCAATCGGAGAGATGAAATCTAAGCCGACCCAGAACGCTGTCAAACAGCTTAACGCTCACGGCGTGCAGGCCGACATGATTATCGCCCGAGGACCGCACCCGATCGACCAGAAACGCAAGGACAAAATAGCTTTCACCTGCAACATTGAACCGGAAAACGTTATCTCAGCTCCAGATATAAACAGCATTTACGACGTGCCGATAAATTTCGAGCGCGATGGATTGAGCGAGAAGATTCTCAAACATTTTGGCCTGCGGCCAAGACATAAGGATCTTGTCGAATGGAGAAAATTCATATCCAAAGCCAAGTCAGCTAAAAAGAAACTGGATATTGCCGTGGTGGGAAAATATTTTGATACGGGAGACTTCGTACTCTCCGATGCCTACGTTTCCGTCATCGAAGCGGTAAAGTTCTCTTCATATTGGCAGGGAACTAAGCCGAAGCTCGAATGGATCAACGCCAAAGAATACGAAACCGGCAAAAGGAAAGTTAACGAGCTTAAAAATTTTGACGGCGTAATCGTGCCCGGCGGATTCGGGTCGAACGGAGTAGAGGGCATTATTAGCGCCATAAAATTTGTAAGGGAAAATAAGATTCCATATCTCGGCCTCTGCTATGGCATGCAGCTTGCCGTCATTGAATACGCAAGGAATGTCGCCAAACTCAAAAGAGCTCACACCATGGAAGTTGACACGAACACGCCGCACCCAGTAGTCGGCATTATGAACGAACAGAAGGACAAACTCGCCCGGGCCGATTACGGCGGCAGCATGCGCCTTGGCAGTTATCCCGCTGTGCTTCGCAAAGGTACTTTAGCTAGCAAGGCCTATGGTTCGGAGAAGATTAATGAGAGACATAGACACCGTTATGAAATAAATCCGGAGTATGTGGACAAACTTTCTGTGGCAGGCCTCGTCTTTTCCGGAGTCTCTCCGGATGGGCGTCTTTGCGAAATCGCAGAGCTTCCGGCAAATGTGCATCCGTTCTTCGTTGCTACCCAGTTTCATCCGGAGTTCAAGGCGAGGCCTTTGAGCCCGCATCCGCTTTTTTCGGCGTTTATCAAAATTGTTTTAAAGAAAAAATCTTGATATTAAGCAAGCTGAAAAATCTTTCAACACCGGTCAAGGTCCAGGATTTCCTCAATAAATTGCCTTTCAACTTCGAGAAGCATGGGGAGACGCATAACTCCGTTGAGGTGAGCTTAAAGAGGAATAAAGCCCATTGTTTTGAGGGGGCTTTGATCGCGGCCGCCGCCTTGGCGCTCCAAGGTCGGCGGCCGCTCCTTCTTGACCTTGTCACCGTCCGACCAGACTTCGATCACGTAGTCGCCCTATTTAAAGAGGGAAGGTATTGGGGGGCAATATCGAAAACTAATCATGCTGTGCTCCGCTACCGCGACCCGATTTATAAAAGCGTGAGAGAGCTCGCTATGTCCTACTTCCACGAATATTTTATAAACAACGGCAGGAAAACTTTGAGGAAATATTCGAAGCCATTCGATCTTACCCACCTCACCCAACCCTCTCCTAGCTCTAGGAGAGGGCAGGAGAAAAGCATGCTTTTCTCAAATCCGGGTGAGGTCGTATGGATTAATAGCAAAGAAAACCTGGCTTGGCTCGCCCACAAACTCGACAAATCTCCGCACTTTGACATTCTCACACCATCTCAAATCAAACACCTCCGTAAAGCCGACAGGATAGAAGTAAAAGCTAGCGAACTAAAGGAGTGGAAGAGTCGATAAAGTCCTTATTTTAAGCTATATTATTCTACTTTGCTTGACAAATAAACTGGAGTATGCTAAGCTAGATATAGAGGGTAAAGTTGGGGTGGAGTTGTTCTGCAACTGCGCCAGATTTGCGCCCGTCGATCCACGGGCTGTGTGGCGACACAATCGGAACAGACTGCTCAGGCGCATGTCCGCTACAAACACATCTGCGAGCTACGTAAGCCGACGAGGATGTGGAAGCGGAATACCAAGAAACCGGCACGGCCCGGTGAGGTAAGCCAGGGAGAGGAAGTCCAAACCCATGGTCCAAGATGATTATTGCGGCGTATGCCACGGCCCCGAATCGCGCGTGTCGCGCGTGTCGCGTGTGGGCTAATCGAGCGAAAACTCGGGCGAAAACGCTGATGAAAAAGTCTGGACCACCCTCTGTTTCTTACAAGGCCCATCTCACGATGAGGCCTTTTTGTTTGCTTAATTCATTCGATATATCAAATGAAAATTTATCATACGTTAGTATATAGCTATAGCAGACAACTGACGTATTAATTTTTTTAGAATAATTAGGTTAATTAGAATAATTATAAATTAGATCAATTAGAAATTTTATAAAGTATCTCTCAAATACAATGCTTCGCGCATGCCGAAGAAGACGATTAAGGCGAGAACGAAGAAAATTTTCTCGATTGAGAAAAAATTGATGCTCAAAACGCCGATAGCAGCGCCAAACATGATACCCGCGGGACGCAGGATGCGGAAGATGGCCAAGATGCCGGTATCGGACGCATCAATTTTTTTGAAAAAGTAGCTCTCGGTCGTAATCTCGACGAGCGCTGCTCCAACGCGCGAGACGAGAAGGATAATCATCCAAGTAAAAAATGCCTTACTCAAAAACGGCATGACTAGAAGCATGACACCCATGAGGAAGAAGCCGACGCTCATCATCTCCTTCTCGCCCCAGAAGCGGTCCGCCAACTCTCCCGCCGGCCACTCGAGGATCACGAAGGGCAGGAGCATGATGGCAAAGATGATACCTAGCTCCGACCACTCGAAGCCGAGCTCCCCATGGAGATATAAGGGCGCATAGATGACCATCACGCCGTAGAAGGTTTCGAGGGCGAGTTTAGCGAGACTCACGGCCCGGATGTTTCTCTTCTTCCACCAGATTCTCCATGACAAACCGGAGTGTTCGCGTCTTACGATTGGCGCACTTCTTCTGAAGAAGATCATGAGGGAGAGAATTATTGGTACGACGAGGAGTGCCGCGGCCAGAAGGTAGGCGGGTTTCAAGTTGTCATTGGCGGAGATGAGGGCGAGAAGTAGTGGTCCGCCGGCAATGCCACCGTTGATCAGAGTGTAGTAGATGCCCCGGATCTCGCCGGTATGTTTGTCCGGAGATTCTTCTTCGACGAAGATATCGAGCGAATAGTAGATCATGAAGATGAAGCTCTCATAGATGATGAAAGCAATCGCGGCGGATAAGCCACTTCCGGCGGAAGCAAGGCCCAGAGCGCCCAAGGTAGTAGCAAAAAGGTAGAGGAACATTAGCCGCTCTTTGCCGAACTTGTTGAAGAGTTTAGGGGCAAATAGGAAAAGCAGGATATTTATCGCCGAGGCGAGAAGGAAGATGATGCTTACGATATTTTGTGGGAAGAAGCCGCCGAGGAATGTCGAATTGACGTAGATCAGGACGCCGAAGTTGAGCGAAAGAAAAATACTTATGATAAAAGCGGGAATGAGCCGAAGCATAAATTAATTATAACCTGGAATGAAAATACAAAGCGCCCGCCTTGCGGAGAGCGCTTTGCATATATAATTTTGCATCAAGCAAAATCTACGTCAAACAAAAACTGTGGATATCTTGTGGATTGTCTACCTGCCAGCAGGCAGGCGGGTTAAACGCCTAAAATAACCGGAATGACAATCGGTTTTTTAGCAGTACGCTGGAAAAGGAAGCGGGAGACGTCTTCGGAGACCGCGTTCTTAGCGAGATCGAAGTCGATAGGATTGGCACCTACTGTGGCTGACTCGATCGAGCGGCGGATAATGTTTCTCGCCTCGCTTAAAAGTTCTTGCGATTCGCGCAAATAGACGAAGCCGCGTGCAATGATGTCCGGTGATTTCTTGAGCCGGCCGTTTCGGGAGTTCACAAGCGCTATCACCACGAAGATGCCATCGCCCGCGAGCATCTTCCTGTCCCTGATGACCACTTCTGAGATGTCGCCGATATTCAATCCCTCGACCACCATGTCGTCCGAAGGTGCTTTCTCGGCGAGCTTCATAAACTGCTTGCCGCCTTCGCGGATTTCAATAATCGAGCCGTTGTCCGGCACAATGATGTTTTCGCGCGGACAGCCTAAACCGGCGGCAAGCTCCGCGTGCATCTTGAGACGGAAGTGGCTGCCGTGCACGGGCATGAAATATTTGTATGGAATCTGTTTGTGCACCCATTCGAGCTCGCCGCGCTTGCCGTGTCCAGAAGTATGCACGTCCGAATCGAGATAAGTGATGATCTTGGCATCGTGTCGATAGAGATTGTCTTTGAGTTTCTCCACAGCGCGGTCATTGCCGGGAATTACGGATGAAGAGAGGATGATGGTGTCGCTTCTTTGCAGGCGGACGTATTTGTGGGTTTTGTTGGACATTCTCATCAGGGCCGCGAATTCCTCGCCCTGCGCCCCGGTGGCAATCATCAGCACTTTATTAGGCGGCAGTTTTTCAATCTCCTCGACCGGCACGATGTGCGAGACATCGACGAGATTTAAGTGTTTGATGATATCAACATTGGTTCTCATGCTCCGGCCTTCGATGACCACCTTCCGGCCATAGCGGCGCGCAGTGTTGATAAATTCGATGATGCGTTCCACTTGCGAGGCGAAAGTGGCGATAATAACGCGTCCGGGTGCCTGTGAGACGATTGAGTCGATGTTCTTTAAAATCGAGGATTCGGAAGGCGAGAAGCCGGGTTTATCAATGCCGGTCGAATCCATGGTAAAGAGAAGGATGTTCCGATCCTTGAACATCTTGTATTGCTCGACCTCCTTCTCTGCTGGCACGCCGGCTTCGTTCTCGACGCGCACGTCACCGGTATTAACGATGTCGCCGTAAGGAGTTTCGATGATAATGCCGGTCGAGTCGGGAATCGAGTGAGTGAGGCCGAAGAAGCGCAGTTTGAGATTACTCGTAAGCGGTATGGATTTGTCGCTTGCTTCGACGATGCGCAGGTCAAGCGGTGGCAGTTGAGGGAATTCATCTTGACGCTTCTTGATAAGGAGGGCGCCGAATTCTCGGGTATAGATAGGCGGATTACCGAGCCTGGTGATGAGGTAGGGGATGCCGCCGATGTGGTCGAGGTGGCCGTGAGTGATGACAATGGCACGGATGCGATCCTTCCTGTCTTCCAAATATTTGACATTCGGCAAGATGTAATCGACGCCGGGAGTTTCAGCGTCGGTAAACTGGATGCCTACGTCAACCACGATGATGTCGTTGCCGTACTCGATGACCGTCATATTCTTGCCGATTTCCTCGACGCCGCCGAGCGGAACGATGCGAATAGCATCGCCCACCGGAGGGATGATATCGTGAGGTTTCTTCATTGGGATCGGGGAGTTCGACCTGCGGCGCATGCTTTTCTGCCGGAGACTATGTGTGAAAGTAGGAATCATAATTTTCAATTTCTAATTTTTAATTTTCATTAAATTTTCATTGTAAATTCTAAATTGTAAATTTTAAATTTGATCGATGAAAATCTTCCATACTAAATCAGTCTCAATGTACCAGTCTCTGATGCCGAGGAATCTGTCCGGTGCCTGGGCTAAGGGACCCAATCGCACTGCCTTGACGGAATCCGGCAAGACATAGAGGAAGCTCGGCGTGTAGAGGAAGACGGCGGGCAGATCGGCCTGAACCTCTTTCTGGAAAGCGAGATAATCTTTCTCCGCGACATCCTTATCTTTGGTTGAACGGGCGTTTTCGAGGAACTTGTCGGCCTTAGTATTGGCGTAGAGGGCGATATTTAATCCCGGGTCGTTTCTCTGCGAGGAATGCCAGAATGGGTAAACGTCGGCTTCTCGCCCGACCACCTCACCGAAAAGGAGTCCCTCAAATTGGCGCGGACGGATGACGTTCTGGTTTAAGTCTCCGGTCTCAAAAACGAGAATCTCGACTTTGGCGCCAAGTCTCTCCCACGCGCTCTTAAGTTCCTCCGCCACCTGACGTAATTCAGGCGCATCCCCGGTAGAGATGGAAAACGACAATGTTATATTAGCAGATCCGGACTTTTTTTCCAACACTCCGTCTTCGAGATCAAGTACCCAGCCGTCCTTGGATAGAATCTGCCTGGCGCGGGCAAGGCGCTCTTCATCAGTTTCTTCACTTTTTTTTATTGAACTCCAGTCGTAAATGCCGGCGGGAATCGGGCCGTCGATTGCGTAGCCGTAGCCGCCTAAAACATTTTCCACTATCCGCTCTTTGGGCGCGGCGAGATCGAGCGCACGCCTCACCTCTTTGTCCTGAAGAACTTTCGACCGGTTCTGGTTCCAAAAGACGGCAAAGATTCTCGGCAGGGGAGAATCAATGATTTGGCTGCTGCCGATCTTCGGCATATTCTCGGGAGTGATGCCGGAGACTGCGTCAATCTCTCCGCCATCGTAAGCCTTAAGTAGTGCAGTCTCAGACGGATAGAAATGGAAAACAAGATTCTTAATGTACGGTTTGCGCCCCATGGTGCCGCTCGACGGCTTCAATTTGTAATAATCAGGGATACCGCCCTCGTTTCTCTCCACGCGCTCCACTTCGTAAGGTCCGGAGCCTACTGGTAGGGTGTTGAACTGGCTGAAGGAAAATTCATCATTGGTAACATTGTTCCAGATGTGTTTGGGCAGAATGCCGGTTGTGAGATTGTAGATAAACGGCGCGTAAGAACGCTTCAAGGTAAAGACGACCGTCTTCTCATCAACTTTCGCGACAGAGACGCCGTCCCAGTTGCCGCGGCGGGGACTCTTGATGACAGGATCGGAAATTTTGGCAATAGTGAAGATTACGTCGTCAGCCGTTACAGGCTTGTCGTCATGGAATCGCGCCTTGTCGCTTATGGTCACGGTATAAACTAAGTTGTTTAGAGAAGCGCTAATATGGCTTGCGAGATCATTGACAATCTCGCCGTCCGGGGTAAGGCGCACCAAGCCAGAATAAATGAGGGCGGTCAAGTTCTTATCCGCTTCCGAGAGGGCTAGAACGGGATTAATGAAGCGCGGATTTCCCACGATGCCCTCCGAGAGAGTGCCTCCTTGTATCGGCACTTCCATGAGGAAGGCGGAACTTACCTGCCAGAGCATGAGGAAACCAGAGAGAATAAAGAGGGAGGAGAAAAAATAAAAAGCCGTTTTCTCCGCCAGGGTAAAAGAGCTCAAAGTTTTAGCGATCGGGCGGGCTTTGGGGATATTGAAGCGCTTGAGTATAAGCGCCCTTATTTCTTTGTAAGTCATCCCGTTAGAGATAGGACACGCAAGCGTGTCCGTAGTTATTTTTCACCTGTAATAATATCACCATTTTAATCTCTAATGGGATCATTTTGCGCTAGCGAGGGAGGAGCAGAGAGGCGAAGGCGGAGAGTACGAAAAGTACGGCAATAAGAATCGTACCGTTGAAAAGAGTTTTTTCAAATCCGCGCCGCGTGAAGCGAGTTCCACCAGCCGAATCGCTCCCGAATGCTGATCCGAGACTTGCCTCGGAACGTTGGAGGAGGATGCCGGCCACTAGAAGAACGCTTAGGACAATCTGGATGTAGGGAAGAGCCTGGACCATTGATGTACGGTACCATTTTACTTCATTTTGACTTTTTGGCAACAGCTCATCTCGCTCGGCAGTTGACATTTTATACGTGCGGCATATAATTTCGGCGCTATGAAGAAAATTATACCTATAGGAGAAAGAGTTTTGGTCAGGCCTTTTACTGAAGAGGATTTGAAAAGCAAGAAAGCTTCCTCCGGCATCATTCTTCCTGATAGCGTTTCCAAAGAGAAGTCGGCGCAAGGCAAGGTGCTCTCAGTAGGCGAAACCAAGAAAGTGAAAGTCGGCGACACGGTTGTTTTCTCTAAATACAGCTACGATGAGATAGAGATGGACGGAGAAGAATTGTATTTAATAAAAGAGGAAAATATTTTAGCGATAATCAAATAAATAAAGAAATATGGCGAAAAAGATTCTCTTCAATCAAGACGCGCGGGATGCTCTGAAGAGGGGCGTTGACGCGGTGGCA
>MHWG01000004.1:61343-91395 GCA_001824005.1 Candidatus Zambryskibacteria bacterium RIFCSPLOWO2_01_FULL_47_14
GAGAATAACCATCGGTCCGCGCGGCAGGAACGTTGTGCTTGAGAAATCTTACGGTGCTCCTACCGTAACAAATGACGGCGTTACGATTGCCAAAGACATTACGCTTGCCGACAAATTCGAGAACATGGGCGCCGAGATTGTGAAAGAAGTTGCTTCTAAAACCAATGATTCCGCGGGTGACGGCACCACAACTTCCGTTGTTTTGACACAGGCATTGTTTGCCAAAGGGCTTGAGAAATCGGTCACCGGAAGGAACTCTATGGGCATTCGACGCGGCATCGAGTCCGCTACCGCTGACGCCGTCGATGCGCTGAAGAAAATGGCCAAGCCCATCAAGGCCGATGCCGAGGTAAAACAGGTGGCCACAATCTCGGCCGAGTCGGAGAAGATCGGCACCATCATCGCCAATACAATCAAGAAAATTGGCAAGGACGGAGTGGTCACAGTCGAGGAATCGCAGTCCATGGGCATCGATTCGGAGATCGTCGAAGGCCTTGAGTTCGACAAGGGCTATGTCTCGGCATACATGATTACTAATGCCGAAAGGATGGAGGCGGAATACAAAGACCCGGCCATACTTATTACCGACAAGAAAATTTCGGCGATCAAAGACATTTTGCCTCTACTCGAGAAGCTTGCCGCAAGCGGCAAAAAGGACTTGGTAATTATTGCCGAAGATGTGGATGGAGAAGCGCTAACGACATTTGTCGTCAATAAACTCCGAGGCTCCTTCAACGTGCTGGCAGTCAAGACACCTGGCTATGGCGACAAGAAAAAAGAATTTCTAGGCGACATTGCCGTAACCGTCGGAGCGAAAGTGATCTCTGAAGACGTGGGCCTAACATTTGAGAAAGCTGAGCTATCGGTATTGGGCCGCGCGGCGCGTATCGTCTCAACGAAGGACTCGACGGTAATTGTGGGCGGCAAGGGCAAGAAGTCGACAATAGAGGAGAGGGTGTCGGCTTTACGCGCACAAAGGGAGAATACTACTTCAAAATATGATATTGAAAAGCTTGACGAACGCATCGGCAAGCTTACCGGCGGCGTGGCCGTGATCAAGGTTGGCGCCGCCACCGAGACCGAGATGAAGTATCTGAAATTGAAAATCGAGGATGCCGTTAATGCTACTAAAGCTGCCATTGCCGAGGGGATCGTTGCCGGCGGTGGCAGCGCTTTTGCCAAAGTTTCTAAAAAGCTCGAAGCCAAATTTATCGAAGCCAATGAAGCCAAGAGGCTAAGGAGCTCTGAAGAGTCTGAATTCTTCGCGGGCTACATGGCGGTGGTCGAAGCGCTCAAGGAGCCCTTGCGCCAGATTGCCCGGAATGCTGGCAAAGAAGACGGAGTTGTTTTGAACGAAGTTTTGAGAGGCGGAATAAACTCCGGCTACAACGCTCTTGCCGACCAATTCGTGCCCGACATGTTCGAGGCGGGCATCATCGACCCGGTCAAAGTTACTCGCCTCGCTCTCGAGAATGCAGCCTCTGCCGTGGCCATCCTCCTTACCACAGAAGTAGCCATCGCCGAGGAGCCTAAGGCAGAAAAGGAAGATCCTCACAACCACGGGATGGATTACTAAGCGCTTAAGGTGTTAAAATAAATAGCATGAAAAAAGGATTAATTATTTTGATTGCTGCAGTTTTTTTGGTTGCTTTATGGGGCTTCTCGGGCTATAACGGCTTAGTGACGCTAAATGAAAATGCCGACGCTCAATGGGCAAAGGTGGAGACACAGTATCAGAGGCGCTTCGATCTTATTCCTAACTTGGTAAGTTCGGTAAAAGCTGTGCTTAATCAAGAACAAGCAGTCTTTGGCGAAATTGCCGAAGCCCGCACTCGCTATGCCGGAGCTCAAACTCCCGACCAGAGAGCCGCCGCGGCAAGCCAAGTGGAAAGCGCCTTGGGCCGATTGCTCGTGATTGTCGAGAATTATCCACAGCTTCAGTCTGCTGCTACGGTACAAGATCTTATGGCACAGCTAGAAGGGACTGAGAATCGCGTGGCAGTTGAGAGAACTCGCTTCAATGACACAGTACGAGAGTATAACACCACCATCAAGCGCTTCCCGAGAAATATACTGGCAGCTCTCACAGGCTTCAATAACCGAGCATACTTTGAAGCCGCTTCTGGCGCAGAACAAGTTCCAACGGTACAATTTGAGTAGATTTAAGATTCAGGATTTAGGATTTATGAATTGGATAACTGGATTTATTCTTACATTCTGCTTCTTAAATCCTCTATCGCTCCTGGGCTATATAGACCCAGGAGCTCCTCTTGGGCATGTGAATGATTTTGCCAATCTCTTCAAACCCGAGACGGTTTCTAGTCTTGAGGCCACTCTCTCTCAATTTGAAAGCGAAACCGGGCATGAGATCGCCATTGTCACTATCGAGTCGCTTCCGAGTGACCAGACAATAGAGACTTACGCGGTTGAACTTTTTGAAAAGTGGGGGATAGGCAAGGCAAAAGAAGACAATGGTCTACTTCTCTTAATTGCTCGAGATGATCGTGAGATGCGGATCGAAGTGGGCTATGGCCTTGAGCCGATAATTACAGACATAGAAAGCTCTAGAATTATTAGAGAAAATCTTGTCCCAGCTTTCAAAAATAATGACTATGACGGGGGAGTGATTGAGGCAGTAAATAGGATAATGCAAAAGGTTGAGGCAGGAGAGCTGGGAGAAGTAGAAGAGAAAAATGACAATCTTTTCCCAAACTTCATTTATCCCATCCTTTTCATGATTTTTTATGGTATTAGGCTTTTAGCTCCGAGCAAGTCTTGGTGGTTTGGTGGAATTTTGGGGGCAATCTTTGGAGGGGTGTTCTTCTGGTCGCTTAAAGGTATTTTAATAATGACCTTGTTTGGCCTATTATTAGATTTTTGGGTATCAAAAACATATAAAAAGAGTACTTGGAAAGACGGGCATCCTCCTTGGTTTGGTGGGGGACATCGTGGTGGTGGAGGAGGTTTCGGTGGCTTTGGCGGGGGAATGAGTGGTGGTGGAGGAGCAAGTGGTAGGTGGTAGAATGTTTTTATGACGCTAGAAATCAAAGACAAAGAACTCCATCGCATTACCACCACCACTCTGGTTTACAAATCGAACCCTGTACAATCTGATGACCACGGGGCAAGTTTTACCTATCTCATCACGCGCCGAGCGTTACACAAAAAATCTCATCCGGGACTCTGGACTATCCCGGGCGGAGGGCTTACGGTCGATGATTATATAAATACGCCTCGAAGCGAGCACGGGCCGAATCTCTGGTACAACGTCTTGGACAAATCTCTGCGGCGCGAGATTAAAGAGGAGACA
Source organism: Candidatus Zambryskibacteria bacterium RIFCSPLOWO2_01_FULL_47_14 (assembly GCA_001824005.1). Next base: position 64,654 of record MHWG01000004.1, read on the forward strand.
GGGCTCGATATTGGCGCGCCGAAAATCTTAATTGATATGACCTTTCTCCGGCCGGATGGAATTCCAGTATTCTGTTTCTCTTGCTATGCCCCTTATGTCGGCGGGGAAGTAGATATCAGCCTTGATCCGGAAGGAGATACCATCGATTTTGCTTGGGTAACATTTGAGGAAGCCAAGAAATATGACTTGATCGGAGGCATTTTGGACGAGATCAGACAGGTGGATGAGATTTTGAGGAAAATGACAGCGATAGTATAATAATAAAATGAAGAAAAAACGCTCTAAAAAGGAAATTACAAATGAGGATTTGGCAGGCATGGTAGCCAGAGGTCTTGATGATGTTAAGGTCGAATTAAGCTCCGTGAAGCTGGAGTTTAGAAATGAATTTGAAAAAGCACGTGAGATGATGGGGGTCATAGATGATCGCTTAATTAAAATAGAAAATCATTATGGTCGCAGACTCGATAATTTAGAAGATAAAACAAGAATTATTGCGAATGTTTTGGAAAGAGATCTGAGAATTAAATTACCCAAAGGATTTTAAAAAAGCGGAAATTAAGTTAGTATGATCTTCGATTAGGAAGCGTCGCATAGTGGTCCAGTGCACCACGTTGGAAACGTGGCATACCGCAAGGTATCGAGAGTTCGAATCTCTCCGCTTCCGCAATGACAAATTTTGATACGTCTTTAGTATTAAAATTTGTCATACCCGAGTCGAGGAGAGATTCGAAGGAAAGCACGGGGTGCTTTCCCGTAATTTTCCATAAGAAAATCGAATCTCTCCGCTTCCGCCATTGACTTTTATTGTACAGTATGCTATTTCTTAGCCTAGATCTAGATGAACATTGAATGGAGGGAGTAATATGGGTTACAAACCGACGCTCGGCGGGCTCAAGAAAGCTCAAGAGTTTCTCCATCTGAAGGGCCATCCCATGCCGATCTTCCAGATGGACATCTACGAGGATGGGCAACGAGATGGCCTGATATGGACGCCCGGCAAGGGACGGACGATTCCCATTGATGAAGCCATCGGAAGGTTCGGTGCCATGTACGAGGTGGCGGACATTCGTCTGACCAACAAACAGGGCGGCAAGTTTGTCCAGTTCACCAACAATACGCGTCTGATCAACGGCCTGGAGTGGGAAGAGGTTGGATGGGATGCCATTCCGGAATTTCACTATGGAAATCCGGTGGACCACCGCTTCAAGGATTTCACGGTCTTGTATGGTACAACGTTCGTGAATCTCGCGCGGTGGGGCAAGGTGAATGTTACCATTCTTGACCGGATCAAGTTCCGTCTCTTTCCCAAGCGCTACGCCAGCGAGATCTTCGCCTGACCACCCCGTCGGAGGGCAGTCTTCTCAAGACTGCCCTCCTTTTCCATAATTCAAGCTATACTTACTTAATTCAGATGAAAAAGAATTTCAAAAAAGTTTTAGGAGTTCTCCTGATCATTATCGGCATTCTTGCGCTTGTAACGCCTTTTACTCCCGGCTCCTGGCTCATTTTCATCGGACTCGAACTCCTCGGCATCCGCTTCCTTGTCTGGGATAAGTTCAAGAGCTACTTCAGGCGATAGGGTAAGTTTATCCACAGCGTTGCGTCTAATAACCTCGTGTGCTATAATGTGGGTATGTAAGGTCTCGTTGAGAGGTTACTTGAGGCAAAACCGAGAGAGAGCGCGAAATGAGAGAGATCAGCACTTACATGGTCTTAGAATAATGCTGATCAGTTAAGTAAATGACAACCAAGTTATACGTTGGCGGCATTCCTTACACCTCGACCGAAGCTTCCATTGGTGAAGCTTTCTCGAAGGCGGGGAATGTTGTTTCCACCGCAATTATCATCGATCGCATGACCGGCCGATCCAAAGGATTCGGCTTCGTCGAAATGGCGAGCGAGGAGGAAGCCCAGAAGGCTATTGAACTTTTCAACGGCCAGGACTTCGAAGGTAGGAAGCTCACCGTCAATGTCGCGCGTCCGCTCGAGCCTCGAAACGGCAACGGCATGAACCGCCGACCGATGTAATCAAGGTTTAACCTTGATATCCGCAAAACCCCGACCTAGATCGGGGTTTTGCTATACTTATTTTGTGAATCCCATTAGAGATTACTTATGTGGTATAACCAAAAAATTATAAATAACCTTGGAAGCGCTAGCGCTCCCTATCTCTAACGGGATGAAAGATAAATTCTTTTTGATACTGGGAATTGCAATCATCAGCTGGTCATTTTATGCATTTCTGCAGAAACCCTCTCCTAGCCATAGGAGAGGGCTGGGTGAGATCGTAGTTAATAGTAAATCAATTCCCGTTGAAATCGCCGACTCCGACGCGGAGAGAGCGCAAGGCCTCTCGGGCAGGCAAGTGCTTGAAACAGAAACGGGTCTTCTCTTCATCTTCGACGAACCCGGATTCCACGGCTTCTGGATGAAGGATATGAAATTTCCCATAGATATAGTCTGGCTTGGCAACGATTTCGAAGTCATCGGGGTAGAAAAGAACGTTTCGCCCAACACATACCCCCAAGTCTTTTATCCACCGCGAGCCGTAAAATACGTTCTCGAACTCAATGCGGGCGAATCGGATATGCTAGAATTTATCAAATGAATTCCACAGAGAAAAAAATACGGATAGCCATCAACGGCTTCGGCCGAATCGGCAGGGCATTTTACAAACTGGCTTCGAGCATTCCGGAGCTTGAGGTTGTAGCGGTAAACGACCTGGGCGACAGGGAGAATCTCGAGTATCTTTTAAAACATGACAGCGTTTACGGCATGTGGGATGGCAGCTTCAAGGCGCAGTTTATTTCCGAAAAAGATCCTGCCACGCTTCCTTGGAAAGATTTGGACATCGACATAGTCGTCGAGTCATCCGGAGCATTCGAGAATTATGAGAGAGCGCGGCCGCACCTCACCGCCGGCGCGAAGCGTGTAGTCATTACCGCGCCGGCTAAGGATGAGGATTCGGACGATGCCAAAACCGTGCTTATGGGTATAAATGAAGATGATCTTAATGTTTGCAAGATTACTTCGAATGGCTCTTGCACCACCAATTCGGCATCGCCGCTTATGCAGATTCTCTCCGAGAAACTCGGTATAAAGAAAGCTTTTCTCAATACTGTGCACGGCTATACCGCGACGCAGTCCTTAACTGACTCTACAACGAAAGGTGCAGACTTCCGCCGCGGGCGAGCGGCGGCGATCAACATCGTGCCTTCCACAACTGGCGCGGCCATTGCCGTCGGCCGCGCGGTGCACGAGCTTCTGGGCAAGTTTGACGGTGTTGCCATGCGCGTGCCCGTCTCGACCGGATCGCTATCTTCGATTTGTTTTGTTTCGAAACGGGACACTACTCCCGAGGAAATCAATTCGATGCTTGAGGAGTCGGCCAAAGAGGATAGATGGCAGGGAATTTTTACCACTACCCGCGAACAGATTGTCTCGACCGACATTATCGGCAACAAGCACGCTGCCATCGCCGACCTCTCGCTTACGCATGTTACCCAAGGCGATCTCTGCGCCGTTTACTCCTGGTATGACAACGAGATGGGGTACACGAACACACTTGTCCAGCATGTACTAAAGCTTGGACAAACCTTAAATGAAAATTAAAAATTCTAAATTGAAAATTTACATAGGTTCCGATCACGCCGGATTTGAGCTGAAAGGGAAATTAATTGAGTTTCTGAAAAATCTCGGCCACGAAGTCGAAGACAAGGGAGCATATTCACTTGATCCGCAAGATGACTACCCGGACTTCGTTAAGCCTGTTGCTGAAGCGGTTTCTAAAGACCCAAATTCTAGGGGTATTGTTTTAGGTGGGTCAGGTCAAGGAGAGGCGATTTGTGCGAATAAATTCAAAGGTATTAGAGCCATGACATACTATGCACCAAGCAGAGGAGAAGTTTCAATAATTAAAGATTCAAGAAGCCATAACGATTCAAATATTTTATCCCTTGGAGCAAGATTTCTCGAAGCTAATGAAGCTCTCGAAGCTACGAGGCTCTGGCTCGAAACCCCCTTCTCCAGCGACGAACGACATGTAAGAAGAATTAGCAAACTCGACATATAATATCTACATGAACGAAATCATACCAGCTATTTTGCCGACTGATCCGGAGGACTTGGTAAGACAGGTTGATACGCTTCCCTTGGAGATTCCTTTTATACATTTTGATGTGGTGAGCGACGATGATAATTGGACTCCAATTGACAAAGATTTCGAAGTGCATCTTATGGTAGAGAATCCCGGCGAGGTGGCTAATAAGTGGATCGAGCGAGGAGCCAAGAGGGTGATAGTCCACAGCATTGACGACACGCTGGTGAAGTGTCGGGAGAAAGCTGAAATTGGCATCGCCATAGAGATAGACAAAACTATTGAAGAATTCAGCGCGTTTCTCGACTTTGTGGATTTCATCCATCTTATGTCTATTAAGGAAATCGGCCACCAGGGGCACCCCTTCGACGACAGAGTTTATGAGAGAATAAAGGAGGCGAAGAAAAAGTTTCCACACTTGCCTGTAAGTGTCGACGGCGGCATTACACTCGAGAATTATAAGAAGCTTCAGGAAACTGGTGCCGACCGGCTGATTGTCGGATCTCATTTCAAAGAAATATGGAACTCACTGACGAGCGCATAAAAGAGCTTCAGAGCAAGGCCAACGACATCCGGGTCTCTATTATTGAGTCGCTTATAAAGGCGGGCTCCGGTCACACAGCGGGGCCCTTGGACATGGCGGACATCTTCACCGTCCTCTTCTTCCACACATTGAACCACAAGCCCAAAAAGCCCGATTGGCCCGAGCGCGACCGCCTGGTGCTCTCTAACGGCCATATCTGCCCGGTGCTCTACTCGACCATGGCTCACGTTGGATATTTCTCACTCGAAGAGCTCGGGACGCTTCGCCGTCTCGGTTCACGCCTTCAAGGCCATCCGCACAGAGACTTCCTGCCCATGCTTGAGATGAGCTCCGGGCCGCTCGGCTCTGGCCTCTCTCAAGCCGTCGGCATGGCGCTAGGAGACAAAATGGATCACGGTCTGACCGGGAAGAGGAGGATTTACGCACTTCTCTCCGATGGCGAGATGGAATGCGGACAGACGTGGGAAGCAGCCATGCTTGGAGGCAAAGAGAAGCTTCACAATCTCTGCGCCATAGTGGACAGAAATAATATCCAGATAGACGGTTATACCGAGAACGTCATGCCGCTCGAGTCGCTCTCGGAGAAGTGGCGAGCCTGGAACTGGCATGTCATCGAGATCGATGGACACAATATCGAGGAAATCGCGGACGCGTTCGAGGCGGCAAAATCAATTTTTGGCCAACCGACGGTCATTATCGCTCACACCATCGCAGGCAAGGGGGTAAAGGAGTTTGAGCGCGATTACCGCTGGCATGGCAAACCGCCGAACAAAGAAGAAGCGACAATGGCTATAAAAGAGCTCCGCACTCTGGGCGGAAAAATAAAGTCTGAACACGAATGATTCGACAAGCTCACCACAAGTAAAATGCTGAACCCAGATTTAAAATTAAATACAAAACTTTTCGACAAGGATGTCGAGCAAGTGCCGATACGCAGAGGCTTTGGTGAAGGCTTGCTTGCCGCCGGAGAAAAAAATAAGAACGTCGTGGGACTTTGCGCAGACCTTACGGAATCGACCCAAATGCATTTTTTTGCGGAGAAGTTTCCGCAGAGATTCGTCGAAATGGGCGTAGCCGAACAAAATATGGCATCTGTCGCCTCCGGCATGGCGGCCATGGGCAAGATTCCTTTCATCAGCTCTTATGCCATGTTTTCTCCGGGCAGAAACTGGGAGCAAATTAGGACAACTATTTGTTACAACGACCGACCTGTAAAAATTGCAGGCTCACACACCGGCGTTTCCGTCGGTCCCGACGGCGGCACGCATCAGGCGCTCGAAGATATTGCCCTTGCGCGTGTTCTGCCAAGGATGGTCGTCATTTCTCCATGCGATGCGATTGAGGCTAGAAAAGCTACTGAAGCTAGTGTAGCTACGAATACTCCTGTTTACATCCGTCTCGCCCGCGAGAAAACACCTCTTATGACGACTGATAAAACACCTTTTAAAATCGGCCAAGCACAAATCTTTTGGAAAGGGAATAAGCCGAAAGTGGGCATCATAGCCACAGGCGCACTTCTCCACCAAGCGCTTCTCTCGGCAAAAGAACTGAGAGAAAAAAAGATTGAAGTCGATGTCCTGAATCTCTCAACTATCAAACCCTTGGACAGGAAATCACTCGCCGCTCTGGCCAATAGGGTGAAGGGGGTTGTCACGGTTGAGGAGCACCAAGTTATGGGCGGTATGGGCAGCGCCGTAGCGGAATTTCTCGCAGAGTATAGACCTCTACCCATGCGATTCATAGGAGTGCAGGACCAATTCGGCCAGTCTGGCACACCGGAAGAACTCATCGCCCACTACGGCATGGATGCAAAAGCAATCGTCGACGCGGTAAAAGAATTAATTTAAAACTTTCGTTTCAAATTCCGGTTTGGCGGATTTTAAGTAATCTTCGATTTGGGTGCGGGAGAGGAGACCTTTTTGAGCACCCAGTTGCTGGACGACGGACATGGCATTTATAGCCGCCCATTTGAGCGCCATTGGTAAGTCTAGACCAAGTGCGATTGCCGCTGTTGTTGTCGAGGCGAAAGCGTCTCCGGCGCCGGTACGGTCGTAAGCGGGCTTCTGGTCCGGCCAAGCCGGCTGGAAATATATGTTCGCGCCATCGTATGCGTAAGCGCCATTCGGTCCGTCGGTGATGACGACAATTTCTGGACCCAATTCCTTCACTCTATTTAAAAGTTCCTTAATACCTAAAGTGTCAATATCGAGAATTCTTTCCGCTTCTTCGATGTTGCAGAAGAAAATTTTCGTCCTTTTATAAATCCCTTTGAGTTCCGAGCTTGCAGAGATTTGAAAAGTGCCTGGCTGGAATGCCAGATTTATTTCAGAATGCTCGTTTAAGTACTTCAGTATTTCGCTATGATATATCATAGCGCTGGGACCCAACGACGAGAGGTAAGTCCACTTAGGAATGCCAAAGTCTGGTAATTTATAATCGTACTTCTCGTGTTTGATGAGAATCGTCCGGTCGCTCTCGTACCAGAGCACGTAGTGGTAATTGGATTTCTTGCCGGCATGGACAGTTACGTATTGTGTATCGACATTTGCCGCTTCAAGCGTCTCGAGGCACTCGTGTCCCAGGCTGTCATCGCCTAAGTTCGAGACCAGAGCGCTTTTGAGTCCAAGTTTGGCCGCCGCTATCGAGGCATTGGGGGAGTTGCCGACGGCGCTTATTTCCTCAACAGACTGGTAGGGAATCTTCTCACCGAAGGCCATACAAATCTGGCACTTCTCGTTATTTATATCGCAATGGACAGAGGCGTCCTTGAGCTTGATGAAGGCGTCCGTTACGATATCGCCGATCGCTATAAAGTCGTGCATTTGATAAAATAATACCATGACATTGCATGAGCGCATTCTAGAGGCGGAGAGAAGAGGGGTGGCTATAGGCCACTTCAATGTTTCCGATTCCGAAGGATTCAAAGCTGTGGTCGAAGGCGCCAGAGAACTTAACGTGCCGGTTATTATCGGTGTCTCCGAAGGCGAGAGTGAATTTATCGGTCTTGCGGAAATCATATCTTTGGTAAAAATCGCCCGGGGCAACGGCTTGCCCGTTTTCATAAACGCGGATCATGTTTATTCTGTCGAGAAGGCTAAGGTCGCCATAGATGCCGGAGTGGACAGCGTCATCATAGATGGCGCGGCAAAATCTTTTGAAGAAAATGTGACGATGACAAAAGAGGTGGTCGCGTATGCTAAAGGTCGAACCTTGGTCGAGGGTGAACTCGGATTCATCGGGCAATCAAGCAAAGTTCTTGAGGAAGTTCCCGCAGGAGTTGCTAAAACAAATCCCGAAGATGCAAAAAAATTTATCAAGGAAACAGGTATTGACCTATTTGCGCCCTCCGTCGGTAATATCCACGGTATGGTGAGGAGCGGTGAACCGGAGCTCGACATATCCCTGATCGCTGGTTTACGAGCGGCACTTAATGTGCCGCTCGTACTCCACGGCGCTTCAGGCAATTCTGATCAGAATCTCCTCGAAGCGATCGAGGCCGGTATTTCTGTAATCCACATCAACACCGAGCTTCGCTTGGCATACAAAGAAGGTGTGGAGGAAGGCATCAAGTCAGGCGAGATCGCTCCGTACAAATTTATGAAGGAGGCGGTAGAAGAAATGAAGGCGGTGGTAGTCGCGCGGCTAAAACTTTTCAACAATTTATGAGTTCGTTCATGCTCGCTGAGGCCTTAAGGAACGTATTCGGAGGAGAAGTGATCGATGATGAAGAAACGCTCGAGAAGTACAGCCGGGACGCGAGCCTCTTTAAGGTCAGGCCCAAACTCGTAGTTTATCCCAGGAATGCCGATGATTTGAAGAAGCTTGTCCAATTTGTGCACGAACACAAATTTTTGGATCCAAATCTTTCTATCACCGTCCGCGCCGCCGGCTCCGACATGTCTGGCGGTCCTCTGGGTGAATCTATCATCGCCGACATCACCAAGCATATGAATAAAATAGGCGAAATCGAGAATCACAAAGGTTTAACCTCTGTGGTAACAGAACCAGGTGTGTTCTACCGTGATTTCGAGAAGAAAACGCTTGCCAAGAAGCTCATTTTGCCATGTTACCCGGCCTCCAAAGAGCTCTGTGCCTTAGGTGGCATGATCGCCAACAACTGCGCCGGGGAGATGTCGCTCCGCTACGGCAAGATGGAGGAGTTCATCGTTGAGAGCAAGTGGATCTTTGCCGACGGCAATGAATACGTAATCAAGCCTGGCGCTATTGACAATGAATACTCACAGAAGATTTTTGAACTTCTAAAACAAAACGAAGCAGTAGTCCGCGCCGCCAAACCGAATGTCTCGAAAAATTCTGCAGGATATTATCTTTGGAACGTTTACCCTGAGCCTGTCGAAGGGTTTGAGAGAATCTTCGACCTCAATAAGCTTCTGGTAGGCTCGCAAGGCACGCTCGGCATCATGACAGAGGCCACTGTGAGGCTTGTGCCGGTTGAGCCAATCTCGGAGCTCTTCGTCATCTTCCTCCGCGATCTTGTTCGGCTGCCTGAACTGATAAACGCCATTCTCCCGACCAAGCCCGATTCGATCGAATCATACGACGACGCCACCATGAAGCTCGCTCTCCGCTTCTTTCCGGAAATGCTCAAAAGCATGAGACCCAAACACTTCTTATCCCTCGTTTACTCCTTCATTCCAGAGCTTGGAATGATGCTTAAGACCGGTATTCCGAAAATGATTCTGCTTGTCGAATATTCCGGCACTTCGAAAAAAGAGGTGGACGCAAAGATTGTTGGTCTTGAGAAGCTTCTTGCACCATACCATCTGGTTTCCAGAAAGACTCTATCGGAAGAGGAGTCTGACAAGTACTGGACCGTGCGCCGAGAAAGCTTCAATCTCCTGCGCAAACATGTGCATGGCAAGCGAGTAGCTCCATTCATTGATGATGTAGTGGTCAAACCCGAGGACATGGCGTCATTTCTGCCCAAACTGCAAGCGATTCTGGATGAGTACAAGCTAAAATACACCATCGCAGGCCACGCCGGCAACGGCAACTTCCATATCATTCCGCTCATGGATATGAAGGACAAAGGGAATATCGCGATTATCAAAGAAGCGGGGGAGAGAGTTTATGATCTTGTCCGCGAATACAGAGGATCCATCACCGGCGAACACAACGACGGCATTGTGCGAACGCCGTACTTGAACAAAATGTATTCGCCAGAAATTCTCAAACTTTTTAGCGAAGTGAAGCACATTTTCGATCCTTTAAGTATCTTTAACCCCGGCAAAAAGGTTGGCGGCTCGATAGAATATCTCGAATCCCATATAGCGCTGGAATAGAGCCATTTTTATCTCTTTACAATTTGATATTAAAATGTGCTTGACAAATATTCTATATTATGCTAGGATAAACACAGACTTGAGGAGGTCTCAGATGTCGAGCCGCATTACGTGCCGCAACGTGAATTCGATGTTCGATGCGTTCAAGCCTTCCCTCGAGGCCGTCGGTGTGAAGCCCGCGGCTACGTGGGAAGAGACCAAGCGTTTGACGCTTGGTCAGGCGAAGGCTCAACTGGCCCGTCCGGGCATCAAGCTCGAAACGGCGGCCCGCTGGAACCGCCGCGCATACATCTGCGCGGCGGACATGGGGCGGGACTCGCGGCTCGATCCGCGCGTTACCGCCATTCACCGCGCGGACTAAGTTAAGTACCGCGCTCTCTTCAACAATGATGCGGGCCACCCGCGAATAGTAAACAGAGGTGGCACATGAGGTGAAGAATGCGAATATGACGTAGGGCCCTAGGGGCTTACAGACATTCGAAAAGCGGTGACGTGCAGGTTGTGATGCTTCAACCCTCCAGGGCACCCAAAACACCTGGTAAAGAGGAGGCACAGTCCCAAGGGCGGGGACCGCAGTATCCAGGGTCTGCGTAAACAACAAACTGGAGGCATGTGGCGGCTGAGCCATGATAGACCCGAGGGCGTATGTCGCGAGACATGCGCCCTCTTTTCTTTTGCTTAAAACATGCTAAAATTCATTTTATGCTTACTTTGAAGGCCGAAATACGGAATACCGATACCAAACCGGAGGAGGTCAGAAAAGCGGGACAAATTCCCGCAGTCTTTTACGGCAAGAAGGAGGCATCCACCCCCATTTCTATCCCTAAGATCGACTTTCTGAAGGTTTGGAAGGAAGCGGGTGAGTCCACAGTCGTTACATTGAACACCCCTGACGGGGTTAAAGAGAGTTTGATCAAAGACGTTGACATTGACCCGGTGAGCGGTGCGCCCCGGCACGCCGATTTCTACGTTTTCGAGAAAGGGCACAAGGTTGAAGTGGCTCTGCCTATCGAAATTACGGGTGTGAGTCCCGCCGTCAAGGACCTTGGTGGCATCCTGGTACAAGTGCTCCACGAACTCAAGGTAGAAGCACAGCCCAAAGATCTTCCTCACAACATCGCCATAGACATTACCGGACTCGCCAATTTCGGCGACCAGATTCTCGCCAAAGACATTTCGCTTCCGTCGGGAGTCGAACTCAAGGTAAGTCCCGAAGAAGTGGTAGCCACCGTTTCTGCTCCGCGCGAAGAGAAGGAGGAGGAAGTAATAGAGGCGCCGGACCTCACTCAAGTTGAGATTTCTGAAGAAAGAGGAAAGAAGGAAGAAGAAACTCCGGCGGAAGGAGCAGAGGAAAAGAAGCCGGAGTAATTAACCTAATTTCTAATTATTCTAATTTCTAAATTAGAAATTTGACTGTATGTCTAAGTTCCTAACATTCTTTATCGCACTTTCCTTAGCTATGCCGCTATCTGTGACGGTAGCACAAAGTTCATGCACCTCGGAGACCGCTGGCAAGAGTCGCGCCCAGCTCGAGCAAGAACTTGAGGCATGTAACCGCGAGATTGCCCAATGGCAGGAGACTTTGAATAAAACTAGAGAGGTGAGCGCCTCATACTCTCGCGATGTAGCACTGCTTACGGCAAAGATTAACGCCGCCCAGGCCAATATCAAGGCCAAGAACAATCAGATAGCGAGTTTGGGCAAGGATATTGCGGCTAAACAATCGAAGATTAATGTCCTCGACAGTCGAATTGATCGAGGCCGCCGAGCCATTGCCGACATTTTGAGGAAAACGAATGACATCAATTCTTATTCGCTCGTAGAAGCGGTGCTTAGCGACAAGGATCTCTCGGAATTTTTCGTGGACATGGACACTTATACCTCGACCGAAGAGGCGCTCTCGGAGCTCTTCGCGGAACTCCGTACGGTAAAGAAGCTCACTGAATCGGAGAAAGCGGCTCTGGCCAAGAAGCGCGAGCAGGAAGCGGCCAATAAAGCCGCCATGGAAGCCGCCAAGAAAGAGGTCGAGATAAGCCAAGCGGAGAAGAAAACGCTTCTCGCCGTAAGCCAGAACAAGGAGAAGACTTATGCCCAGATCGTCGCCGAGAGGCAGGCCAACGCGGCCAAGATCAGGGCGGTACTCTTCCCGCTTGTGGACGCCGGAGCCATACCATTCGGCACCGCTCTTCAATACGCCGAGACAGCGAGCCGCGCCACCGGCGTGCGGCCGGCGCTTATCCTCGGCGTACTTCAGCAGGAATCAGACCTAGGTGCCAACGTTGGTCGCTGTATCATCACAGACCTTTCTACCGGCCAGACCAAGAATGTAAATACGGGTTATGTTTGGCAGAATGGCATCCACCCTACGCGCGACCTTCCTCTCCTCCAGAATATTTTGAACAAGCTCGGCCGCGATCCTTTGAACACCCGCGTGTCATGTCCGATTGCCGGCGTGCCCGGCTACGGCGGAGCCATGGGGCCAACCCAATTCATACCATCAACCTGGAATCTCATAGCTGGCAAAATTTCGGCTGCTACTGGCAAGACTACTCCCGATCCGTGGAATCCGGCCGATGCCATTATGGCCGCGGCAATACTCCTTGCGGGTAATGGAGCCACTACTCAAGACTGGACTAACGAGCGTACCGCGGCATGTAAGTATTATTCTGGACAAACCTGTTACAAAACTGTTTATAATTCTAAAACAGGTAAGTATGAAGTGGTAGCCAATGTTGGTTTATCTTACGGTAATAAGGTCATGAGCCGCGCAACGACCATCCAGACGACGATGATTGACCCGTTGCAAAACCTCTAATTTGTGATAAAATAGTTTTTAATGAGGAAAGAAATTCATCCGGACAATTATCGCCCAGTGCTTTTTATCGACAATTCTGACGGGACGGAATTCATCATTCCTTCGACGGTCAAGACTACCGAAACAGGCAAGGCCAAATCGGATAAGAAAAGTTATCCGGTCTTCCGTGTGGAAATTTCTTCCGCCACTCATCCCTTCTATACTGGGCAGGAGAAGATTCTGGATTCCGCCGGCCGCGTCGAGAGATTTAAACAAAAACAAGCTAAAGCAAAAAAGAAAAGATAACTTTTCTTTTTTGCAAATCCCAAACCACAAACAAATTAGAATTTCGAAATTAGAATTTGGACATTGTTTGTAATTTGGTGTTTGTAATTTGGAATTTTATGAACGTGGATATTGAAAAATATAAATCGAATCCCAAAACAGCTTATCTAGCGCAGACATACTTACAGTTGCAGGATGATGAATCTCGCCAGATGATCTTAGCTGAAATGGAGAGAATCCTTGGAGAAGATTCCGCCGGCACCGATGATGCCGAATTCCCGAACGAAATCATTATGGAAATTCGCGCAGGCGCAGGAGGTGATGAGGCTTCTATTTTCGCCCGGGAGCTTGCCGATATGTATGTTTCTTTCGCGAGAAATCAGGGCTGGAAGGTGGCTGAACTCGACAATCTCTCATACGAAATTCACGGCAAGGATGCATACAAGAAATTGAGATTTGAAACGGGGGTACACAGGGTTCAGAGAGTACCAGGAACGGAGAAGTCGGGCAGAATCCACACCTCAACGGCATCGGTGGCCATTCTTCCTGTACGCAAGAAAACAACTATAGAAATCAAGCCGTCCGACATAGAAATCGAGACTTCGCGCTCCGGAGGTGCCGGCGGCCAGAATGTCAACAAGGTAGAGACTGCGGTCAGAATTATTCATAAACCGACCGGCATTGATGTACGCTCACAGTCGCAAAGAAATCAGGGAGCCAACAAGGAGAAGGCTATGGAGATACTGATAGCCAAGCTTGAGAGGCTCAAGGAAGAGGAGGAGGCCAAGAAGTATTCCGGCGACCGCAAAGCCCAGATTGGCACGGCAGACAGATCGGAAAAAATCCGCACCTATAATTTCCTGCAGGACCGCATTACCGATCACCGCATAAACAAGTCCTGGCATAACATTGAACGCATTATGAAGGGGGAGGTAGAATCGATTTTAAAGGCCATGTCCGAAGCCGGAGACATTTGATTTTTTGTAATTTATAGCTAAGGTAAGGAAAGATAGTTCTTTGTGGAGGTCACATGAACGACCTGACAATCATTGGCAGAAGCGAAGTTGCGAAGTCTATCCGAGCCTTTGTGAAAAAGGCTGGGGAAACACGTGTCGGTATTCTCTTGGAAGGAGAAACTGGCACGGGTAAGGATCTTGTGGCCGAAGCTACTTACTGGGAGGGTCGCCAAGGCAAGTTTGTGCCTATCGACTGCAGGCTTGTCAATGACAACATGTTCGAATCCGAACTTTTCGGACATGAGGCGGGAGCCTTCACCAGCGCTATGAGGAAGAAGAAAGGGCTTCTTGAAGTAGCGGACCGTGGCACACTCTTCTTCAACGAAGTTGGGAATTTGCTGCCAGAGATCCAGGCGAAGTTCCTAAGGATACTCGATCAGAAACCGGTTCGAGCTGTCGGATCGGTCGTTGAGCACGAGTACTCGGTAAGAATCATCGCCGCAACTAACATCGACCTTGATAAGGCGATGGAAGCTGGCACGTTCCGGAATGATCTCTATTACCGCTTGAGGAAGGTCCGTTACAGAATTCCACCGCTCCGAAGCCGGAGAGAGGACATTCCCGATCTGGTGAAGTACTTCCTCGCAAGAGAAAATGCCACGATGCCTTTCTCACCGGAGGCTATGGCGATGCTCATGGATCACCACTGGCCGGGCAATGTCAGGGACTTGAAAGATACCGTCTCCGCTCTGATTTTCTATCTCCCGGCCGACAGAGAACGAGTGGAAGAATGTGATGTGGAGGCCCATCTCATGCACGAGGGTCACCACGGACCGAAGTCAATTCCTCCAGATGAGACAATCAGACCTTGGAGACAATTCAGGAGAGAAGCACAGATCTCCTACTTGAAGAAGCTTCTCGTTGAGGCGGGAGGCAACGTGAACATTGCGTCGGAAATCTCCGGTATTAGTTCCAAGAGGATGTACATCTGGATCGATAGTTTGGGCCTAAAGGAATTCCACAAGTCCACCAAACTTGATCTTTAGGTCTCGCTCCCGAGCCGCGTTGCGGCTCGGGAGCTTTTCTGTTATCCTTGTACTTTGTATGGAAAAAGTAAGTGGAAACAAGGAGCAGGAAAAAAGCGTGATTGACGCGCTTTTTAAGGTCGGGGCCCATTTCGGCTTCGTCAAGGCTCGCCGACATCCCTCGGCCAAGCCATTTATTTTTGGCGTCAAAAATAAGGTTGAAATCTTCGACCTTGAGAAGACTTCCGTAGAACTTACCAAAGCGCTCACCTTCGTCGAATCGAAGGGCCAAGAAGGCGCTCCGACCCTTATAGTCGGAGGCAAGAGTGAGGCCAGAGAAGCCGTGATCAAAGCGGGCCAAGAACTCGAAATGCCGTATGTCGCCGGACGCTGGATTGGCGGTACTCTCACCAATTTTAGCGAAATCAAGAAACGTATTGCCCGCCTTGAGGAACTTACAACCCAGAGAGAAAAGGGCGAACTTGCCAAATACACAAAGAAGGAACGCCTGCTCATCGACCGCGAAATCGACAAACTCAATCTCTACTTCAGCGGTCTCGCCAAACTCAAATCCTTGCCGAAATTTCTCATCATCATCGATCCGAAGAAAGAGAGTATCGCCGTAGCGGAAGCAAAGAAAATGCATCTACCGGTGGTAGCGCTCGCCGGTTCGGACAGTAATCTCCACGAAATTGATTATGCCGTGCCGGGCAACGACGCTTCGAGACAAACTATTTCATATATTTTAAATGAAATGGTTAAAGCCTATCTTCGTGGCAAATCCGAGTCAGAGAAAAATAAAGAAGCTGCAAATTTACCTAATTAATCTAATTTCTAAATTAGGACTTGTTTAGAATAATTAGAATAATTAGAATAATTAGAAATTTTACATCATGATTACCACAGAACAAATAAAGAAATTACGAGGGGAAACAGGTCTCTCGATTGCTCAATGCCGTTTCGCGCTCGAAGAAGCGGGCGGCGATGAGGCGAAAGCAATTGATATTCTAAATAAGAATGCCTCCGGTATTGCTCTCAAGAAAGGCGAGAGGCAATTGGGTGCGGGTACTGTCGCGGCCTATATCCACACAGGAGACATGGTGGGCGTCCTGCTTGAACTTCTTTGCGAAACTGATTTCGTCTCCAAGAACCCGGAATTCAAGTCTGTGGCAAGAGAAATTGCCATGCATGTGGCTGCTATGAATCCGGCCAACAACGAAGAACTGCTCGGCCAGTCGTTCATCAAGGATCCCTCGAAGACTGTCGGTGATCTGGTGAACGGTACGGTGCAGAAATTCGGCGAACGCACAGAGATCGGCCGATTCACCAGGTTCTCCGTAAAATAGTTGATAAACAAACCATATGATTTCGTCATATCTTTTTTTCTTCTCCGGAGCAGTCATGGCCATGATTATAATTGCCAAGAGAATAGAGGAGAGGAAAAAGACTAAAGTCTTTTTCCTTAAACTTGTTTCCGAGGGCGACGAGCTCTGCCGCAAACTCCACCACCAGATGGTTGAATTCTATTCGGCCGGCAAGGAGCGGGCTCACTTCATGGTTCTAAATCAGCTGCCGAGGTATTCGAGAAGCTCTCTCAACAAGGCGCTTTCGCGCTTCGAAGAAAATATGCAGAAATACCTGAATCGCCTGCGCGATTCGCGGCTTTTGAAAAAAGATGAGGGCATTTCAGATTATTTCAAATCAATGTCGGAAGTAGAGAAGGGAATGGGGGAAATTAATGAGTTTTTGGTTTCGAAACCCAAAAGAACACGGAAGCCGAGAGCGAAGAAGATTGTCATAACAGAGGAAATTTGAGCCGAGGACAGGGATCGAACCTGCGACGTCCACTTTACAAAAGTGGTGCTCTACCAACTGAGCTACCTCGGCTTAGGAAGAAATTTTAACACATTATCTGTTTGATGTGCTTGAAGCCTTGCGAGTCTCGGCTTCAACAATTTGAAGCTTCTTTAGCGCGGGCACATTATTCTCCAACTCTTCTATTGTCTTAAACCCGTAATACGGTACGCCGTTGATGATGAGAGCGGGCAATTGCGGCTTAACTTTGTTTATGGAAATAAGTGTTTTAATAGCGCCGAGGTCGAAGTGGTAATCGAAGGAGTAAACCCGCAGATCAGGATATTTGTCGCGGAGAGCGGTGAGCACATAGCCCATCTTCTCGCAATCTTCACAACGATTTTCATCAGAGTAAAAGTAGAGGATGAAAGTGGGTTTGATATTGCACTTCAGGGTTAACTGCTTCATCAAGAGATAATCCTTGATCTCGAGGAGGAAATAGGAGCGCTTGAGCGAGTCGACGTCTTCTTCGCTGAACTCCGTTCGGTTCTCCGCGTATGAGAGCCGTTCACCCAAGGGGCCTAACTCTTTGGAGAGGAAGCCGGGACCAATGTCCTTGCAGGAAGTTTCGGCCAATAGCGCAAACTGGGTCTCGGAAGAAAGGATGTCTAAGGCCACTCGGTTCTCGATATCGCGGACGTCTTCGATTTTCTTGTCGGTAAGTTTGCTACTGGCAAAAACTGCCGTGCCAAAGATGGCAGCCGTAATCAAAAATGCTACGAGATATTTATTGGAATCAAACATAAGCGATTGACACTATACAGAAATAAACGTAGTTTTTCAACCCCAGGTGCAAGTAAAAAGAGTTTATTATTTGTTCCAATATATCGATATATCGGTGTAATGGAAGAGTCGACGGGTTGAAGAGGCTGGATAAGGTCTAGCGCCAAGAAACCTTCCTCCTAAATGCTGTGTCAAACAGAGCTTTTGTCAACCACAGCGGGACCATGAAGGTGTACAAGAAGAGATAGTAGAAAAGTCCTCTGGAGAGGCGGAATTTGCCCTCGGCGAGCCGAAGCGAGAGATAGAGGATAAGAAGCGTGAGTGAGAGCGCGGTGATGACGATAATCGACAGCACGCCAGTATTGATGAAGTACCAGTCGAAAGTGGGGAAGTGGAACTCTCCCGCGAAGCCGATGGCGCGGAACTGGGCTATCTTCTCTAGAGCGAGTTTCGCCCAGCCGGTAAAGACGTTGCCCACCATAGCGAGCGAAGTGAAGGTTGAAAGGGTGGCAATAGGCATGATAAACATGCCGAAGTGTCCGTACTTTTTATTGAAGAATAGATCGCGATAATCGAATGCGTTATTCAAGAATCCATACGACCAACGGGCGCGCTGTTTAATGAGATCTTTAAGTGTTGATGGGGTAATGGTATAGACATGCGCGCCGTGAGAATTGACTATTTTGTAGCGGTTTTTCTGCATCCTCATGGCCATCTCCATGTCCTCCGTCATGTGCGCGTGCTTATAACCGCCGAGCTCGCGGAAAACGCGCGTGCGGAAAATCGAGAATGGCCCCGGCGTAACATAGAGTGCCCCCATAGAGGAGAGCATTCTTCTCAAAAATATGGACCAGCTGTATTCCGTCTTTTGAATGTATTGAAGAAAATTTTTGGGCTCATGGACCTTGATTGAGGGCGTAACCGCCATCGTCTTCTCATCATCGAAGTAAGGCACAATCTTTTTGAGCGCCTCTGGAGTGACGAAGGAATCGGCGTCCAGACAGCCCACAAGGTCGGTAGAAACGGATTCCAGGGCCAAATTTACTGCAGTATGTTTGCCGCCATTTTCTTTGCTCAAAATCCTGATTCTCGGATTATGTCCGAATTTATTTAAAACTTTCAAAGTTTTATCTGTCGAGCCGTCGTTGACAAGAATGATAGAGAGATTCTCTTTGGGATAATCGAGATTAAGTATGGATTTGATCGTGGCGGCTACCGTCTTCTCTTCATTAAAGCAAGGCACGATAATGGAGACCGTCGGGAACTTAGTCGGCTGCCACCCATTTTCCCGCTTCATCTCCTCGCGTACTTCCAGATATGTGATAAGAAGAAAGACCTCAAAGAATAGAGAGACGAAAAGCGAGCAATATAAAACTAGGGCTTGAATATCGGCCATTTGCGATAAAATCTACTATACCATAGCATATAAGACGATGTCACAAAAGATAGTCATACAAAACGAAGAGGAAAACCAGCTCAAAGCGGAGCTTGAAAAGCGCACAGATACGGAAGCCAATCGAATGAAGAGGCTTTTGGCCATGCCGGATCTTTCGCGGACTGTCGGGAATCCAATATACGAAATAGTAGAGAGAGTTTTAACCGCGCCGGAATTTAATGGTTTCGACACAATTGAGGTGCCGGAAATTGTTTCTACAGAGATTACATTCGATTTATTCGACTTCCCATCAGACCATCCGGTACGCTCGCCATCGGATACTTATTATGTTGATGACAATCACATTCTACGCACCCACACGACAATCATGTGGTACTACTATCTGCAAGATGAAGATGTAAAACAAAGAATGGCGGCAGGAGAACCGGTAGGATGCTTCTCATTCGGCAAAGTTTATCGCAAGGACGAGCTCGATAAACAACACATGAATGTCTTCCATCAGATTGACGGCTGGTACCTCTCGCCGAAAGATAAGCAGGTGCTAACGGTTACCGATCTGCAGAACGCTCTCCTCGGCTTCGGCAGAGCCGTTTTCGGCAAGGATATCAAAACACGATTCAATGATGATAAATTCCCATATACTGATCCCTCGATAGAAATGGAGATGGATAAAGACGGGCAGTGGATTGAGACCGGTGGGGCTGGCATTGTGAAAGGAAGCGTTCTTGAGAAGCTCGGAGTCGATTCGTCAAAATGGAATGGATGGGCCTTCGGTCCGGGATTAGAGCGTT
This sequence comes from Candidatus Zambryskibacteria bacterium RIFCSPLOWO2_01_FULL_47_14, assembly GCA_001824005.1. The sequence continues at coordinate 84,421 of MHWG01000004.1, forward strand.
TTGCTATGATTTCTATGGAATTACCCGATATTCGATTGCTCTGGTCTGATGATTCTCGCGTGAAGAGTCAGCTCAAACTGGGGCAGAAATATAAAGAAGTTTCTAAATTCCCGCCAGTCTTGAGGGACATTTCCTTCGTCGTGCCAAAGACTTTCGTGCCCAATGATTATTTTGATTTGATCAGGGAAGTAGGGAAGGAGATGGTCGAGAATGTCGAACTTATAGACAAGTACGAAAACGGTGAGAAATTCGGCGCTGATAAAATTTCTTACACCTACCGCATTACCTACCGCCACTTAGAAAAAACCTTAACCAACGAAGAAGTGAATGCTGTTCATGTGGAACTCGAGAAGCGCACGGAAATCGAATTCGGAGCAGAAATCAGAAGAGTCTAAACAACATCCTTAAATACTTGAGAATGTCAGGATGTAAACATTTCTCACGACCGTGAAAAATGTTTACATGGGATCTGTTGCGCAACGCGCGACGGGCTTTTTCTTTGTCCCCAAAAGGCTTTCTTTTTGCTCTGGAATTTGCTATACTGAAATGTAATTTTATGGCTGAAAATAAGAAGAAATCGGGTAGCTATAGTGCAGAATCTATCACCGTCCTTGAAGGTCTTGAACCGGTACGGAAACGTCCGGGCATGTATATCGGAACCACAGGCCCTGATGGTCTCCACCACCTCGTTACCGAGATCTTCGACAACTCACGCGACGAGGCCATGGGTGGCTTCGCCAACGACATCGAGGTGGCCCTCCTGCCCGGCAATCGCGTGAGAGTGGTGGATAACGGCCGCGGCATTCCGGTCGATATTCACAAGCAGACCAAGGTTTCCGCGCTCGAAACAATCATGACTACCCTCCACGCCGGAGGCAAATTCAGCGGCGAGGGCTACAAAGTTTCCGGCGGCCTCCACGGCGTCGGCGCCTCGGTTGTCAATGCTCTCTCGATTTATTGCCGGGCCGAGGTGCACCGCGACGGCGGAATTTATATGCAAGAATACAGCCGTGGCAAAGCGAAATCTAAAGTTAAGAAGTTGGAAAGTTCCAAGTTGCACGGAACGATCATAACTTTTGAGCCTGACACAGAGATCTTCCCAGACACCAACTTCGTCTTCGACAGAATCGTTACTCATATGCGCCAGCAGGCCTACCTAGTGCGCGGCCTGCGCATAAGCATTCTCGATCTTAGAGAAATTGAAAATGAAAAAATCAAAGATCAAAATTTTTATTTAAAGGAACTCCAACTGGATGCCCCGTCAATGTCTTTCTACTTCGAGGGTGGTCTCATGTCCCTGGTGCGTTTTGAAAATGAGCATGCCAAGCCAATACATAAAAATATTTTCTACGTTGAGAAACCCGCTAATGGCAATCCTTACGAGACGGTGGAAGTGGCTCTCCAATATGTCGAGGACATTTCTTCGCGACTTCTGCCTTTTGCCAACAACATCTATACCGCCGAAGGCGGCACACACGTTACAGGCTTTAAAACGGCTCTTACCCGCACCCTCAATTCTTATGCCAGGAAAAATAATTTGGTAAGTGAGAAGGAAGACAACTTCACCGGCGACGACGTGCTCGAAGGGCTCACGGCCGTGATTTCCATCAAACTTCGCGAGATCCAGTTCGAGGGCCAGACCAAAGGGAAGCTCGGCTCGGTTGAGGCGCAGGCCATGGTCACAACCATTTTCGGCGAAGCATTCGCGCAATTCCTCGAGGAAAACCCTGATGACGCCAGAGCTATGATCCAGAAGGTGGTCTTGGCGCTCAAGGCGAGGAAGGCCGCCAAGGCGGCCAAGGACTCGGTCTTGAGAAAAGGCGCGCTCGAAGGTATGACTTTGCCGGGCAAGCTCGCCGACTGCTCGAGCCATTCGGCGGAGGAGTCGGAACTCTTCATTGTCGAGGGAGATTCTGCAGGAGGCACGGCCAAGATGGGCCGAGACCGCCGCATCCAGGCTATTCTTCCCTTGCGCGGCAAGATTCTAAACATCGAGCGCGCCCGCCTCGACAAGATGCTTGCTTCCGAGCAAATCAAGAACTTGGTCGTCGCTCTCGGCACGGCAATAGGGGACACATTCGACATAACGAAGCTCCGCTACCACAAGATCATTATCGCCACCGATGCCGACGTGGACGGGGCGCACATCCGCACTCTGCTTCTCACTCTCTTCTATCGCTTCTTCCGGCCACTCATAGATGCCGGAAACATCTACATAGCCCAGCCTCCGCTTTATAAAATTAAGATTGGCAAAAATTCGTTCTTCGCTTACTCCGATGATGAGAAGATCAAGATAGTAGGGAAGGAGGATGCCGGAGATATCCAAAGATACAAAGGTTTGGGAGAAATGAATGCCGAAGAGCTCTGGGAGACCACCATGGATCCAGCCAAAAGGATTTTGAAATTAGTCACGGTTGAGGACGCTCGCGAAGCCGACCGCATCTTCGATATCCTCATGGGCAGCGACGTGCCTTCCCGCAAATCTTTCATCCAGTCGAATGCCAAGAAAGCGGTGCTGGATGTGTAGTACTTGCGCTTGACAAAATTCAAACCGCTCAGCCTGGAGGCCTGAGCGGTTTTTCGTTACCCCGACTTATCCACAGTTTGCAAGGAAATAGGTGGTATTGCGTCTAGTATTGTGGCGGCTGGTGGGATAGAATGTTACAGGGTGGGAGAAAGTGGGACACGAATCAACGCGAATAAGATCGAATGTCGCGAATAGATCCCATTCGTATCATTCGATCAAATTCGTAACATTCGTATATGTTTATCGGCGAATATACCCATAATATCGACGACAAGAATCGTTTCTCTCTTCCAGCGAGATTCCGAGAAGCTCTCGGCCGAAAAGTCGTTGTTACTCGAGGTAAAGATCATTGCCTTTTTCTCTATCCCAGCGGGACCTGGCTTCAAATCTCACAAGAGGTTAAGAAGCTAGGCCACATCGAGACCGATCCGCGCTTCGCCCGCTTCACTTTCGCAGGTGCCTCCGAAGTCGAGATTGATGCCATGGGAAGAATTCTGGTACCAGAATTCTTAAGAGAATTTGCCGGCCTCGGCAATTCTATCGTCATCACCGGCGTCCACGACAGGGTGGAAATCTGGAATGCCTCGCGATGGGCCGCCTACAGGAAGAAGCTCGAAAATGAGTACGCCTAGACATAAGCCCGTTCTTTTACAAGAAGTTCTTGAGGGATTGAATCTTTCCGAAGACAAAATATTTGTCGACGGAACATACGGAGGCGGAGGTCATTCGGCGGAGGTGAAAAGGCGATATGGCGATAAGGTACAGGTTATCACCATCGATCAGGACCCTGCGACCGGAGCAGACACCACAGGAAACTTCCGCGACATCGAGGAACTTCTGGGTGAGACGAGACCCGACGCGATTCTTCTCGACCTTGGAATCTCGAGCGATCAACTCGAGAATTCCGGCAGAGGATTCAGCTTTCAGAAAGACGAGCCTCTCGATATGAGAATGGGCCAGACAGGACCTACTGCAACCGATATCCTCAACTCCTGGGACGAGCATGCCATTGAGCTTGTCCTCCGGGGATTCGGCGAAGAGCGATTTTCGAAGAAAATCGCGAAGGCAATTGTGGAAAGAAGGGAAGTAAAACCCTTTGAAACCACAACGGAGCTCGTCGATCTAGTGCTCTCCGTCCGGCCGAGAACTTTCCGCGACAGAATCCACCCCGCGACGAAAACCTTCCAGGCCTTGCGCATCGCGGTAAACGAGGAGCTCTCCGCTCTCGAAGAAGGCCTTGAGAAAGGATTCAAGTTACTCAAACCGGAAGGACGGTTCGCGGTCATTTCCTTCCACTCGCTCGAGGACAGGATCGTCAAGAACTTCTTCCGCGACAAAGCGAAAGCTGGAGAAGGAAAACTTGTAAATAAGAAACCTATTATTTCTGACCAAGAAGAATTGGTTTCTAATCCCAGAGCCAGAAGTGCGAAATTAAGAGTTATCCAAAAATTATGAAAAAATTTAGAATTAGCGAGGAACAGCTTGCTCTGCCATTCGAACGCGCGAGAAATATTTCCATAAGCTACGAAGACCGCCAGAAATATTTCTGGTTTCTGGCGGGAATCGCGGTCTTGTCCATTTTCATATATTTCTACGCCATTTCCGCCACAGCCAGAAACACCGCTTTGCGAGAGAACATGCAGGCCCACCTCTCCGATGCCGGCTCGAGGATCGGCGCCCTCGAATTTTCTTACGTTGCCTTGAAGAATGCCGTAACCTACGAGAAAGCTCATGAACTGGGCTTCAAAGAAGCCGAGAATCCCGTCTTCGTCACTAGAACCACCGACACGTCCCTTACTTTAAACCGGTAAAGAAGGTAAAATAGTTTTCTATGGGCGGATTTACAAACCGGTTGCGGATTCTTTCACTTTTAATACTGCTTTTTGCGCTTTTTCTTATTGCCAAGCTTTATACCGTCCAAATCATCTCCGGCGAAGAATTTAAAATTAAGGCAGAACACCAATACGTCGCGGGCGTAAATTATTTTGACCGAGGCTCGATTTTCTTCTCTACCCGCGATGGCGCCTTGGTGCCCGCGGCCACCGTCAAATTAGGCTTCGTCCTCCACATCAATCCTCAAATCCTCGCCGAATACCAGTCAGTTGAAGACACTTACCAGAAATTGAATGCCATAGTACCGCTTGAGAAGGAAGCGTATCTTGTCAAAGCGGCGAAGATTAGCGATCCATACGAAGAGCTCGCCAAGCGCCTCTCCGCCGAAGACGCGGGAGAAATTAAAGAGCTCAAATTGCCCGGAGTCGGCATTACTCGCGAGCGCTGGCGCGTTTATCCGGGGAATTCCATGGCCGCGCATGCGGTAGGGCTCGTAGGCTACGGAGCGACGGGCAGTGAGATTGCCGGCCGCTATGGGCTTGAGAGATATTACGAAAAAGTTTTGGGCCGCGAAGGAGATGATGTTTTCGTAAATTTTTTCGCCGAAATTTTCTCCAATGTTAAAGACGTAGTAAGCGACGAAGCATCACTCGACGGTGACATCGTGACGACTATCGAACCCTCGGTCGAAGCATTTCTCGAGAGCGAAGTTGGCAAAGTCAATGCGCGTTATGCCTCCGACTTTACCGGCGGCATTGTCATAGACCCCAAAACCGGCGAGATCGTCGCCATGGCCCTCACACCCTCGTTCGATCCCAATGCTCCACAGAATGAAAGGGACGCAAAAATTTTTAGCAACTCTCTAATAGAGAATCGCTATGAAATGGGCTCAATTATCAAAGCCATGAGCATGGCGGCAGCACTCGACGCGGGAGCGGTAACAGCCAGGACCGTTTACAACGATCCCGGCTGTATGACTTTAAATACCAAGACCTTTTGCAACTACGACGGCATCTCGCACGGCACGCGCGTGTCCATGCAGGAAGTGCTGAACCAGTCGCTTAACACAGGAGTCGCCTTCGCCGCCCTAAAAATGGGTACTCGAAGATTTAACGAATACATGCTCCGCTTCGGACTCGAAGAGCTTACAGGTATAGATTTGCCCAACGAAGGTAAATCTTTGGTATCAAATCTTAAAGAAAACAGGGAACTCGAGGCGGCCCAGGCCTCCTTCGGCCAGGGCATCGCGCTTACCCCTATCGCGACCGTGCGAGCCATGTCGGCTTTAGCCAACGGCGGCACACTCATCACTCCCCATTTGGTGAAAGAAATAAGGTATAAACTCGGACCAAGCAAAAACATCTCTTACCCGGCTGAAGAGAAAAGGGGAAGGGTGATAAGCGCCGAGACCTCGGCCGAGATCTCAAGAATGCTTACTGAAGTGGTTGATACTGCTCTGCGCTTCGGCCAGATGCGGCTCGAGAATTACTCGATCGCCGCTAAAACCGGCACAGCCCAGATTGCGAATCCTGCTGGCGGGGGATATTACCAGGACCGATTCCTACACTCCTTCTTCGGCTACTTCCCGAGCTATGATCCGGAATTCTTGGTCTTCCTTTTCACTTATTACCCCAAAGAGGTGCAGTTCGCATCGGAAACTCTGACCGACGCCTTCTTCAACACCGCCAAGTTCCTCATCAACTATTACGAGATTCCGCCCGACCGCGAACATCCGCCCGGCACAGCAGGGATTTGACATATACCCCCTGGGGGGTATACTGGAGATATGAACAACAAAAAAACGCTTTCAAGGCGGCTCAAGATCATCGAGGGGCAAGTGCGGGGTTTGCGGGACATGATCGAGAAGGATACGTATTGCATCGATGTTATTACGCAAAGTTCTGCCGTGAAGCAGGCACTTTCAAACGTCGAAGACATTCTCCTTGAACATCACCTCGGCCACTGCGTCATGGATCAAATAAGAAATGGTGACAGGAAAAAAGCGACCGGCGAAATGATGAGGGTTTATAAACTAAAGAGAAAATAGATGACTACTTATCGCATCAAGGGCATGCATTGCGCCTCGTGCGCATCCATCATCGAGAAGGAGCTCGGCAAGGCGGTGGGAGTAAATACCGTCTCCGTAAATTTCGGCACCGAGAAGGCGAAGATCGAATTCGATCCGGCCGTAACCGACGCGCATAAGCTTTCGAAACACATTGAGCCCCTTGGATACTCTCTAGGCAGTCTCTCTCACGCAGATCATCACGATGAGGGAAATTTGAACATATTAAGATCGAGAACCCTTGTTTCTCTCCCGCTTGCCGCGATAGCCATCGTCATCATGGCTTTGGAATTCATCTTCGAAATATCCGTACCCATGGCGATACCGGCCGTACTCGCCGCCTACATGCTCTTCGTAGTGGGCAAGCCCTATCTCATGGGGGTGTACCGCTTCGCCCGCTATGGCAGGGCCAATATGGACACGCTCATAGGCATAGGCACTTCGGTCGCCTTCTTCTACAGCTTGGCTGTTATGATGCTTGAGAGCTCTCTCGGCGTTTACTTCGATGTTACCATCATCGTCATTGCCTTCATCACTCTCGGCAATTATC
>MHWG01000004.1:91419-94306 GCA_001824005.1 Candidatus Zambryskibacteria bacterium RIFCSPLOWO2_01_FULL_47_14
TAAACCTCCAGGCCAAGACTGCTTTGGTCCGGCGCGCTGATGGGGAAATGGAGATCTCCGTCGCCGAAGTTTTGCACGGTGATCTCATAGTAGTCAAACCGGGAGCGAAGATTCCCGTGGACGGAGAAATAATGGAAGGCGCCTCTTACGTTGACGAATCGATGATTACCGGCGAGCCCATGCCCGTGAGCAAGTCTCTTGGGGCGACGGTAGTGGCCGGCACACTCAATACGAGCGGCTCATTCGTCTTTAAAGCAACTCGGGTTGGGTCGGAGACAATGCTTGCAAGCATTGTGCGCATGGTCGAGGAAGCGCAGGGATCTAAGGCGCCGATACAAGCGCTCGCGGACAAAATCTCTTCGGTGTTCGTGCCCATAGTATTGGGTATCGCGGTACTTGCCTTCGTGTTATGGCTTATTGCCGGCTCTCCGTCTCTTGGACTCATCTCCTTTGTCGCCGTACTCGTCATCGCCTGTCCGTGCGCCTTGGGACTCGCCACGCCTACGGCCATTATCGTGGGAGTGGGTAAGGGTGCGAGCGCAGGCATTCTCGTCAAAGATGCCGCCACTCTCGAGAAACTTTATAAAGTCGATACAGTAGTGGTGGACAAGACGGGCACCCTGACAATAGGCAAACCTGCCGTAACTTTCGTCACTTCCGACGAGACCTTATCTCTAGCCGCGTCGGTGGATATTAATTCCGAACATCCAGTAGCCATCGCCACAGTAAGTGGAGCGAAACAACGCGGCCTTCCGATCAATAAAGTTTCCGAATATAAGCGCATACCGGGAGTCGGGGGTGAAGCGCTTTTAGACGGGAAGAAAATTTTTGTCGGCCATAGGGGCGGAGAGTATATTGTGGTTGAAAGGGGTGGTATAGAGATTGGCAAGATTAAAGTATCAGACGAAATTAGACCGGCATCGAAGAGTGCCATCGAGGAACTCAAAAGAATGGGCATAAAAGTGGTAATGATCACGGGAGACTCAAAAGAAGTGGCGGAAAAGGTTTCAAAAAATCTGAGCATCGATGAATATTTTGCCCGCGTCATGCCTCACGATAAATACGAGAAGGTGAGAGAGCTTCAGGCGAGAGGACTCAAGGTGGCCATGGTGGGAGATGGTATAAACGACGCTCCGGCTCTGGCCCAGGCGGATGTGGGCATTGCCATGGCCACAGGGACGGATGTAGCCATAGAGAGCGCGGGCATTACCCTTCTTCACGGCGACATCTCTAAGCTCGTAAAGGCTGTGCGTCTCTCGAAGATTACTATGCGAGGTATCAAGCAGAATCTCTTTTGGGCTTTCTTCTACAATATTGTGGGCATTCCGCTTGCGGCCGGCGTCTTCTACCCGCTATTCGGCTGGATGCTTAATCCCGCTTTCGCAGGACTCGCCATGGCCTTCTCAAGCGTCTCGGTAGTCGGCAATTCTTTGAGATTAAAAACGAAAAAAATATGACCAATATCAAAACGCATCAATTCCACGTCGTCGGCATGCACTGCAAGTCCTGCGTCATGCTTACGGAAAATAAGCTTGCCTGCCATCCGGATGTCCAAAGCGTTAAGGCCGCATTGAATACTTGCACGGTAGAAGTAACCGGCCAATTCGGAGAAAAGGGGCGCGAGTGTTTAATGACCGAATTAAGTGAACTTCTTCTACCACACGGCTATAGTCTCGCCTCGGAGAAGCCTATCGCGAAAAACAAATGGTCAGAATTTAAAATCTCGCTGCCTCTGGCTTTGGCAATTTTGGCAGTCTTCTTCCTCCTCCAGAAACTTGGCATAGTAAACCTCGTCAACGCAAGTTCGCTAGATTACAGCACGGCCTTCCTCGTCGGCATTGTGGCTTCGCTCTCGACCTGTATGGCCGTGGTGGGAGGATTGCTCCTCTCCATGTCCGCCTCCTACGCAAGAGAGGGCCACGAAGTGAGGCCGCAAGCCATGTTCCACCTGGGCAGGATCGCGGCCTTCTTCGTCTTGGGCGGAGTAATTGGACTCATAGGATCTGCCTTCTCGCTAAACTCCACTCTGACATTTATCCTTGGCGTACTGATTGGAATCGTGATGCTTATAATGGGATTAAATCTCTTAAATATCTTTGATTGGAGTAAGAAGCTTGTGCCCTCGATGCCGAAGATTTTTAGTCCCAGGATTCTGAATTCGCACGCGCCGTTTCTCATAGGCTCTGCCACATTCTTCCTGCCGTGCGGCTTCACCCAAGCTATGCAGATTTATACCCTCTCGACCGGGAGCTTCTTCGCTGGAGGACTTACGATGCTCTCATTTGCTCTGGGCACCTTGCCGGTATTGGCGCTCCTCTCCTTCGGCTCGTTTGGTATAAAAAACACGGCCGGGCGCGGAGTCTTCTTCAAAACGGCCGGCTTGGTGGTAATAATGTTTGCGGTTTATAATATTTACAACAGTTTGGCGATCATAGGGCTTATATAATGAATCCCGTTAGAAGTTCAACAGAATATAAGTCAAATGTTAAAATTAATCGCGTAAAACTTCTAATGGGATGAATAAGGCAGTTGTAATCATTGTTATAGGAATCGTGGCGGCAGGCATAATCTTCCTTTGGCGAAGCGCACCCACCCAAGACGACGTACCAGCCAATAACGTGAGCATCGTCGACGGCATCCAGATTGTCAAAATCTCGGCCAAGGGCGGCTATAGGCCCAAACTCTCCATAGCGGATGCCGACATCCCCACTATTCTTCGCATGCAAACTAGCGGTACTTACGACTGCTCGCTCTCTCTCCGCATCCCTTCGAGAAATATCGGCATGTTCCTACCGCAGTCGGGCTCAACCGACATAGACCTCGGCGTGCCGGAAAGGGGCACCATAAACGGCCTCTGCTCCATGGGCATGTACCGCTTCGTAGTGGA
>MHWG01000005.1:0-221 GCA_001824005.1 Candidatus Zambryskibacteria bacterium RIFCSPLOWO2_01_FULL_47_14
TGGACCAGATAATAGACCGGTAATCTGTGATGGTTCCCAAGTAAACAACGTTACCCAGACAGACAGCATGACTGCTGATATCTCGTTCCGAGCAGTCCAATCTCGAAATAATTCGACTTTCCAGTGCACAACGCCGGAAGTAACGCAGCGCCCAACAGTTGGAGCACTTCTTAGCGCGTATGTAGCTCCAACTTCTTGTAACGTTACAGTTGATGACAGTA
>MHWG01000005.1:249-1869 GCA_001824005.1 Candidatus Zambryskibacteria bacterium RIFCSPLOWO2_01_FULL_47_14
AGGAGTTGACGCTGCAACAGCAGGTCAAACTGTCTGTGTAAAAGCAGGAACATATACCCAGGATGTGAATGTCAATAAATCCTTAACCTTGGTTGGTGACGGATCCGCTCTAACCAGTCTTACAGGAGTGGGTACTGGTTTTGGAGGTGCACTTACTGTAGCAGCTGGCATTGATAACGTGACCATCGAAGGATTTACTGTAAATGGCACAGGAGAGTCGGCGATCTATCTAACAAGCAATAATGACAACATTGATGTTCTCTATAACAGAATTGTTGCAGCTACTGCCAAGAACGCCCTCTTAACAGGTGGACAGCAAACCAATAGTACGCTATCAAGCAATGTGTTTGAAGGAAATGCGGCCGGAAGTCAATTGGTATATGTAAACGGTTCAGCAAGTCTAGGTGTTGTTAATGCTTCCGATAATGTCGACTTCCTTAATAACACATTCGGTGGTTCAGGTAACTTGGCTCTCGGGCAAGAGGCGGGTAACAGCGATGTTAAATGGAACAAATTCTCAACAGTGACAAGCTTCACCGATGTTGAAGATTGGGAGGGTGGTAATGCTTACAACCAAAACAACTTCAATGACAGCGGTTTGAATCTCCAGCACTCGGAGAATGGGTCTACCGGAGATAACGGTATTACCAATGCAGAAAACAACTGGTGGGGCGATATAGATCCATCTGATGGAAATGTTAATGCAAACGTTGATGTAGACTTCACTCCATCCGAAGTCAGTGCATTCCCACAGAACTAAATTACTAAAGTACTGAAAAAATCATGAAAAGAATTCTACTTAGCGCCGGGATGATTGCGGTTGTGGGAGCTTTAGCTATCGGTGGAACCATCGCGTTCTACAACGATACAGAGACCTCAACAGGCAACATCTTCGTCGCAGGTTCTGTCGACTTAAAGGTCGATCACTTGGCGCAAACTTATAATGGTATTGATTGTGAGACTTGTAGTGTAGAAGTGTATAGCTCTACGGCAACACAGGTTGTAGCTGCTAGTGTGGGTGCTTCAGAACAAGGGCCCTTTCCTATTCCAGCTGACGATGTAAGTAGTCCTCATCCAGCATGGCAAAATGAGGCTGCTCTCGCGCCTGCACAATGGATTTGGGCAACTGACCCAACAACTGTTGCAGATACAACGAATGGTGCCGAGTACACGTTCGAGAATAAGTTCCAGTGGAACGGTTCTGTGGTGAGTGTAGATCTTGATCTTGCTCTCGCCGCTGACAACGGATACAAGATTATTCTCAACGGAACAACCATTGTTGATAAACTAGCTCTTGAGTTTAACTATAATCCGGCTGTTTCCTTGAGTGGTGCTGAAGAGGCTGCCTTCATGGCAGCGATGGTAACAGGGCAGAACATGCTTGATATCGTCGTTCGCAATAAACCGCTTGCGGCTAATCCTGTAACTGGTAACCCTGCAGGTCTTTTGTTCAAATTGAATATCCAACGAGAAAATTGTGAAGCAGATTCTGCGTTCCAACAGGCATGCATGCTCTGGCAATCCCAGGATCTTACAGGAGATGAACAATTCTTTAACTTCGGCGACATTAAACCAGCAGATGAAGGAACGAATCTAATCTCACTTCACGTAACTTCAAAC
>MHWG01000005.1:1894-3445 GCA_001824005.1 Candidatus Zambryskibacteria bacterium RIFCSPLOWO2_01_FULL_47_14
ATAATGTGATAGATGACGAAAACGTAGTTGTTGATCCAGAAATTCCAGCCGGAGATGATAACCAGGTTGGTATTCCAAATGGAGAACTCTCAGATCAAATTGAATTCTTCGGTTGGGAAGATGATAGTGACGGTATATATGAAGATGGGGAAGAAGTATTGATTCCTGCTGGTACATCACTCAATGATATTCAGACGGAAATGATTGAAATGTCTCTCTCAACTTCTGGTACAGGTTATATTGGTCTTGCATGGTGTGCAGGCACGCAAACCGGTCCACAGGTAACCGGTGAGGATGTAGCTCTCGATTGTGATGGAGATGGCATGACTAATATTGTTCAAACAGATAAAGCAACGGCAGATCTAGTCGCGTATGCTGTACAGCAACGCAATAATGAAGATTTTGATTGCGAAGCTGTTGATCTAGAAAATCTCTAGTTCCTTGACTCTCAACGCTTGAGTTTCGGCAAATCCTGCACCACAATCTCGTGGCGCGGGAGAGCCGGAACTTGAGTGATAGCTCAATGAAAGTTCTCTCTAAAATTGGTTACTGGATATTTGTGACGGCAGTAGTCCTGCTTGGACTTCTTCTTGTTACAAGTCTCATCCCAGTACCCGGCAATCTTGAGGTGAAGATTGTGCAATCTGGTTCTATGGAACCAAGCATCAAGACGGGTGCCTTGGTGGTCATCAGGCCATCGAGCGAGTACCACATTGGCGACGTCATCATGTTTGGAGAGGACACGAAGACCCAAGTGCCGACGACGCATCGTATTGTGGCCGATGAGGTCAGAAGTGGCGTCTTCTACTACACGACACAGGGCGACGCCAACGAAGACCCTGACCCACAGCAAGTAGCGCAGAGTGAGGTGATAGGGAAGGTCTTGTTCTCCATACCTTATCTCGGTTACGTCCTCGACTTCGCCAAAAAGCCCTTAGGATTCGCTCTTCTCATCGGTGTACCGGCGGCTATCGTGGTCTTCGATGAAGGAGCCAATATCTGGAGAGAGACGAAACGACTACGTAAGAAAAATATATTAGATGGCGAAAATCAAAACGAAAGCTAAAAAAAGGTTGGTGAAAAAGCTCACCAAGACAAAACACACAGCAAGAAAGCTAATTGTTCAAAGAGCGCCGGTTCTTGAGAGGAAAGTTAAATTATCTTTAATCTCTCCTCGGCCGGATTCGATATACTCACCGCAAGCGCGCTTCGCGTTTATGAAAGCGGTGAGGCAGGTCTCGCTCAAGTTGCTTGTGCTCATGTTGGCAATTGGTCTCAACGGCGTTGCTCTATCGCGCGTAGGTTACACCCTGGGTTACTACAACGATGTTGAGAGCTCAACCGAGAACACTCTTGAAGCGGGTTCGGTTGATTTCTCACTTGGCATTTCCGGCTGGCAGGCGACTACTACCGCCGTTTCCATGCCACCGGGCGATATTGTGACAAAAGAAGTAACTATTTTTCCTCAAGACTCGAACCCTTTCCAATACTTCGCCACTTCAACCAATTTCACAGGCGATTCTGATTTCTGCACGGGGCTTAATGTTGTCG
>MHWG01000005.1:3568-3740 GCA_001824005.1 Candidatus Zambryskibacteria bacterium RIFCSPLOWO2_01_FULL_47_14
GACTTCGATATTGACTACAATGCTTGGCAAGAGAGGCATAATTATCCGACATTCGAGGATGGGGGATTCAGTGATACAGAAAAAGTTTCCAATCACTTGGCTTCATGGGGTTTCAGGATTAATAAAGTTTATTATGATGTGAAGTCACCGGAGCGCGGGGTAGAAGGTCTTA
>MHWG01000005.1:3918-4715 GCA_001824005.1 Candidatus Zambryskibacteria bacterium RIFCSPLOWO2_01_FULL_47_14
TTTACCAAGCGAAGTAACTGAAATTGATATTGGCGAAGAAATTGGCGGGGGATTAGCTAATGGGGGAGACAGACTTATTTTAAAACGACCAGACGGAGTCGTAGTAGATGAGATGAATTGGCAAGACGATACTGGTGTCTGGAATCCTGGAGTGCCTAATGCCGCGGAGGGTAATGTCCTAGCGCGCGTACCATCTGGCTTTGATACTGACTCTCCTTCTGATTGGCAGGAACTCGTGCCGCCCTCGGTTGACCTAATTTATCCTGATGAAGGCGGTTCTTACACCTGGTACTGGACTTATAGCTACACCATCCTATGGAATGCCGACAACAACAACGGCGACGACTCGGATCTCGACATCTCGATCTTCTTTGTGAAAGATGTTAATCACGACAGCATCATTAGCATGGGCGATACCACTCACACTATCGTCGAGTCAACAGATAATGACGGCGCCTTCACTTGGACTGTGCCGTCCGGTTTCCTCGGCTACATTTGGATTCACCTGTTAGCTATCGGGCCGGAGAATCCGATGCTCAACTCGGGTACTATAAGCGGCAGAATCTATGATCCGTATCCTATATTCCTTGGGCCAGAAAATGTCATAGCGCCGGAGTTACCCGCCGAGGAAGAAATATCAAGGGTAGCCCTTGATACACTTGAGGTAGCCTCTTCGACCCAAGAAGTGGTTGAGGAAGAGATGGCATCTTCGATTGAACCAGTGATTGAGGAAACTGCCACTTCAACAGAAGAAGTGCTCGAAGAAGCTACCTCCACAGAAGCAGTGATCGAGGAGG
>MHWG01000005.1:4777-5898 GCA_001824005.1 Candidatus Zambryskibacteria bacterium RIFCSPLOWO2_01_FULL_47_14
CCTGTCGAGCCTGTCGTCGTAGAAGAAGTTCCGGCTGTGGTAGAAGAGACACCAGTCATAGTTGAAGAGAGTGCCCCGATAGAGCCAGCGCCTGCCGAATAATATGACTATCTCGCTATACAAAAGAATATTATCAGGAATCCCTCTGGGAATGGCTCTGGCTTTATTGTTTGTCGCTTCTCCGGTCTATGCCGCCGACCCTATGACGGTGATTTTCGAAAGTAATCCGCTATTCGGCGAAGTCAACTTCTTGCCGGGCGATAGTAAGGATGGTGATGCGACAGTAACAAACAACACGCCTGATGTACAAAGTGTCTATGCAGAGTCAGTGAACGGCTTTGACCCGGACGGGCTTGGCAGTCAACTTTATCTGAAAGTGTTTGAGAATCTAAACCCAATCCCAGTCTACCAAGACGAATTTGATGACTTTCTTTCTGCTGGGCCAGTGCCGCTTTCATCACTTGGTGCTCTTGCTACAAAAACTTATACTTTTGCAGTTTCATTTATCGACTCCGCGGATAACGACTATATGGGCAAGTCGCTCGGCTTTGACCTCTGTATCGGCTTCTCGGGTGGCACTTTCCAATGTGGCGATACGGTCATTGGTGATGAAGAGCCAATCGATGAAGGGAGTCCCTCGACGGGCTCGGGATCTTCGAGTGGAGGGGGTGGAGGCAGTGGTCAATTTCTCCAACTAGTTATCTTTAATGAATTGGTATCAAATATTGTTCCTGGGGATCAGAATGTGGCCAATGGTACCGCTACGATTGAATGGGACACAAACCTACTTGCCACAAGCCAAGTTATTTATGGATCAGTACCACCAGGTGGATACATTCTTAATACCGCTATTTTACCAAACCTAGGTTATCCTCTTGGCACTGTAGAAAATGGTACAAAAGTTCTACATCATAGCGTGGTTCTAACGGGCCTTGTCGGTGGGCAAACCTATGTGTATAGAGTGGTGTCTCGAGCCTCACCTCCTACAGTGAGCGTTGAACATACTTTCACCATGCCGACGGCAGGTACAACAGGAAATTTCGGTATAGCTCAAGCAAATGAAATATCAAGGGCTACCCTTGATACCAATGCTACTTCAGGCACCTCTGGCGCAGGGTCGG
>MHWG01000006.1 GCA_001824005.1 Candidatus Zambryskibacteria bacterium RIFCSPLOWO2_01_FULL_47_14
AAATATATATTCGACGTTTGGAGAAGGGTGGCGGAGCGCTTCGACTACGAAGAATACAGTGCCTCTCCTCTCGAGCCCACCGAGCTCTACACCGAGAAATCGGGAGATGAGATCGTAAATCAGCAGACATTCACCTTCACCGATCGGGGCGAACGATCTGTCACTTTGCGGCCCGAGATGACACCGACTCTAGCGCGAATGGTTGCTGCGAGGCGGAAAGTGCTCAAGTTCCCTCTCCGCTGGTACTCGATACCCAACCTCTTCCGCTACGAGCGGCCGCAGAGAGGCAGAAGGCGCGAACACTACCAGCTCAACTGCGACCTCATGGGCCTTCCCGGTCTTGAAGGCGACAGGGAGATCATCAAACTCGCTTACTCGATAATGAAGGAATTCGGGGCAAAAGATGAAGATTTCACGATCAAGCTTAACAACTCTAATATCGAAGACTTCAAGGATATCGCGCCGAATCTAATTTTCGACGAAACGCTCTTGCGCGGGCAAACTTATTACACCGGCATGGTCTTCGAAATGTTCGACAACGATCAGACCAATCCTCGTGCACTCTGCGGCGGCGGACGATACGACAATCTGCTCGAACTCTTCGATGTTGAGCCTGTGCCGGCGGTCGGCTTCGGCTGGGGTGATATTACCATGAGAGATTTCCTCGAAGCGCACGGACTGCTTCCGAAAATTTAAGCATGCGTAAAATAGTTTTCGACATTGAGACATCGAACATCTTTTCCGATGTTGGAAGCGCCGATCCGGCGGCGCTCGACATTGCCGTGGTCGGTATTTATGATTCCGAGACGAACTCGTATTCGACTTATCTCAAAGAGGAGCTGAAGGATCTCTGGCCGGTGCTCGAGCGCGCGGACATACTGGTAGGCTTCTACTCGGAGCACTTCGACTTGCCTTTGCTCAACAAATATTATCCCGGCGATCTGTCGAAAATTAAACAGCTCGACATTCTGAAAGAGATTAGGAAGCAGTTCGGCCGAGGTATGAGTCTCGACAAGCTCGCCGAAGGCACTCTTGGTAAGGGCAAATCCGGCCACGGCCTCAAAGCGACCGAATGGTGGAAGCAGGGCGAATACAACAAAGTCCGCGAATACTGCCTCGACGACGTAAGAATTACCAAAGAAATTTACGATTACGCTCTGACCAATCAGAAACTCTCGTTCAAAGAAGGCGGCCAGCTACGCGAATTCAAACTTGATACCTCGGATTGGGAAACCCCCGGCGAGCACAAGATGACATTTAGCATGCCGTTTTAAACAGACCCCCTCAGTCTTGTTGGGTTTGACCTGAGACATGCTCAGGTCTCCCTTAGTAGGGGTCATACGTTAATATCTCACTGTGGTGAGTTAATAACGTATACATAATAATTCCGCTATAGCATTTTTATTATGTATTGAAATTTCATGCAAACGAAAAGGCTTATCCATCCGAATTGATTTTTTACATCAACTCTAGGCGGATAAGCCTTGATAGCATCGACTCACCACTTTAGCAGGTGACGCTGGGTCTCTTTGTATCGCGCCCCCGGGCGCTCGGTGCGAGAAGATGCCTGAACGAACTTACCTATTTCTATCTTAGCATACTTAAGTTAATTTGTCAAGGACTTTTTCCTATTTCACTTAAATAAGGCTTAAAATAAGCATAATTTGAAATAATGTTAAAATTTGATTAATTATGGAAAATTTCTTCATCTTCGGGGCGAAGTGGTTGTATCTTTTCTCGATTTTGATTGCCGCAATATACTTTTTTCGAGCATCGGCGGAAACAAGGAAGAAAATGATTGCTTTGGCTTCCGTTTCTTTCGCTCTCGCTTTTGTAATTTCTATAGCCGCGCGGGAAATGTACTATAATCCGCGGCCATTCGTTGAATACAGCTTCGTGCCCTTGATTCCGCACACAGCTGATAACGGCTTTCCTTCCGACCATACTCTGCTTGCCTCGGCTATCGCCTCTCTCTTTCTCTTTTTCAACATCCGGCTATCAATCTTCCTCTGGCTACTGACCGGAATCGTCGGACTCTCGAGGGTTTATGTCGGCATTCACAACTTTACCGACATCATAGGAAGCGCTTTGATTGCCCTCATTTCCGCCCTTGCGGCCTATGCTATAATTCACAAACTATGGAACAGGAACCGATCAATAAATTCACCATCCCTTTAGCCATCGTAGCGGCGGGAGCACTGGTGGCGGGGGCAATATATTTTGGGGATGGAAATCAACCAACGACGAACGACCGACAATCAACAACTAATACGAAGATTGAGGTGCCGGGGGTGACGGCAGAGGATCATTATCTCGGGAGCAGGAGCGCCAAGCTCGTCATCGTCGAGTACTCCGACACCGAGTGTCCGTTCTGTAAAACTTTCCAAAATACGATGAAAAACGTCTTGAATGCTTACCCAGCGGAGGTCGCCTGGGTCTATCGCCAACTCCCCATTTCCCAACTACACAGCAGGGCGGTAAAGGAAGCCGAAGCAACCGAATGCGCGGCGGAGCTCGGCGGCAATCAAGCTTTTTGGAATTATCTTGACGAACTTTTCCGCGTCACGCCCTCAAACGACGGACTTGATCCAGCAGAACTGCCAAGAATCGCCGGAACGATAGGACTCGATGTACCCTCCTTCAATACTTGTCTCACGAGCGGTAAATACACCGAAATAATCAAAAGAGGTGTGGAGGAAAGCTATAAAGCTGGAATACCCTTGGCTACTCCATACTCTATAATTCTCAATCAAAATGGCGAAGTGAAGGGAATAATCAATGGCGCAGAACCGTTGGCTTCGGTAGAAGCCAAAATCAACGCGCTTCTAAAATAGTGCTATCGAAGACAAACTATATTATTTGGCGGGATTGCAAGAAAAACGCCTGGCTAAAAATCCACAAGCCGGAAATATATTTCGCGCATGAGCTTTCCGAATTCGAAAAGCAAATTATTGAAACAGGAAATGAAGTGGATTTACTCGCGAGAAATCTTTTTCCTGCTGGTGAGTATCAGAAGGAGTTTAAGATAGACGGTTACCTTGCTATTACTGACATTCTTTCTGGAAATAATTTGTATGAGGTAAAGGCAACGAACGAAATAGATAAGAAAACACACTTACATGACTTAACCTTCCAGTACAACATACTTAAGCGTGCGGGCATGGAGATCGAAAGCGCCAATCTCATACACCTGAACTCCGAATACGTGCGAGAGGGAGAACTCGAACTTACCAAGCTCTTCGTCATCGAAGATATGACAGAAACGGTGAGAAAAATGGCCGAAGAGGTAGCGGCTGAAATGCAGTTAGCCAAAGATTATCTAATGAGCGATGACGAACCAAAAGGTCCATGTGATTGTATCTACAAAGGCCGATCGGCTCATTGCACCACTTTCCACTACTCAAACCCGGACATGCCCGAATACGGTGTGCACGACCTCGCCCGCATAGGTTTGAGCAAGAGGAAATTGACCGAGCTCGTGGACGGCAACAAATTCAGACTGGAAGAGATTCCCGACGGACTTGAACTGTCAGAGACGCAGAGGAATCAAATTTGGACTTATCTCAACAACAGGGAAATAATCTCGAAAGAAAATATTGCTGAAGAATTCGAAAAACTCAAATTCCCGCTCTACTTTCTTGACTACGAAACATTCCCAGCGGCCATTCCCCGCTTCGACGGCTTCTCGCCTTATAATCAGATCCCCTTTCAATATTCTCTCCACATATTGGAAAATTCCAAATCACAAGCACCAAATCACAAAGATTTTTTGTGGACTGAAAATTCTGATCCGAGTCGGGCTTTCGTAGAATCTTTGCAAAAGCATATCGGCCCGAAGGGCTCGGTCATCGTCTGGCATAAAGACTTTGAATGCGGGAGGAACGATGAACTAGCAAGCCGCATCCCCTCTTCCAAACCATTCTTCGACAATATCAAAGAACGAATCTTTGACCTAGAAATTATTTTCAAAAAACAGCACCATGTGCACAAAGATTACAAAGGATCTTCTTCCATCAAAAAAGTTTTACCCGTACTCGTCCCCTCTCTCAAGTACGACGGTCTCACAATCAAAGAAGGCGGTACTGCGGCGGAATCCTGGAATCAACTAACGACTAATAACCAACAACTAACAGCGGACGAGAAGGACCTGATAATCGGAAATCTCAAAGCTTACTGCAAACTCGACACTTACGCCATGTATGCGATTTGGAGGGAGATGGATAAATTGGTGAACTAAACCCCCTCTTTATCTCCCCTTTAGCAGGGGGAGAAAAGGGAGTAATGAGAATAAAGGGAAAAAAAGGAATTAATACCCTCGCAACCTATCTATCTTTTCATGCTGCCTGATCTTCTCATGTGCCTTCGCTTCGATCTGTCTTATGCGTTCTCGGGTGACGCCGAAGACACGGCCAACTTCCTCAAGCGTGTGCGTGTAACCGTCTAAGAGACCGTGGCGCATTTCCAGAATCTTCCTCTCCTTGGGCGGCAGGTCGTTTAGAATTTCGCGCACCTGATCCGAGACAATGCGGCGGGAGGAATCTTGATCGGGAGAAAGAATCTTTTCGTCCGCGAGGAAGTCGCCGAGTTTCGACTTGCCGTCGTCACCATCCTCCCCTACCGGACTTTCGAGAGACACTGTGGACTGGTCGATCTTCTCGATCTGGTAAATTTTGTCCACGTCGAGATTCATCTCCATGGCAATCTCTTCCTGTAATGGCTCGCGGCCGAGGTCTTGCGTCAAGCGCCTCACTACCTGCTTGTACTTGGCAATGGTCTCCACCATATGCACCGGCACGCGGATGGTGCGGCTCTGGTCGGCGAGCGCGCGAGTAATGGCCTGGCGAATCCACCAGGTAGCGTAAGTCGAGAACTTGAATCCTTTGGTCCAGTCGAATTTCTCCACCGCTTTGTGGAGACCCAGATTCCCTTCTTGTATCAAGTCAAGAAGCGTGAGGTCTGGGCTACGGTTCGCATATTTCTTGGCTATGGAGACTACCAGGCGGAGGTTAGCCTTCATCAATAAATTCTTGGCGTCTTCGTCCCCCTTCTCGATGCGGCGGGCAAGCTCCTTCTCCATGGCGCCGGCGATAAGCGGATATTGGCCGATTTCTCGCAAATACATCTGGATGGAATCGTATGAAGAATCAGAACGCGCCGAGTAGGCGTATTTACCCTTGGCCGCAGGTGCTTCTTCCTGTATTTCGAGCAGTCCGCCGCCTTCGAGCACATCGATGCCGAGCTTGGCGAGCTTCTCGTAGAAATCATCGAGAAACATGATGTCGGTCTCGATAGTCGGGAACTCGCGCAGTATCTCGTCGTAAGTGACAAAGCCGCGCTCTTTGCCCCGGGTAATGATGCGTTCCACTCGGAGCGCATCATCAATTTTGTTTTTTGTAAGCTTCTTAGCTTTTTGGCTTTTTAGCTTCTTAGCTTTTTTAATTCCTTTTTTGGGAATTTTTTTGCTTGCCCCGTGTAGCTTTAGCTTTTCGGGGGTCTTCTTATTCTTTTGTTTTTTGATTTTTTTCATTCAAAAGTCTTTTTATATTCTACACCACAGCTTTGCGTTTTTCCTCATCCCTCTCGCGCTGAAGCGCGCTTATCTTTTTGAGCATCTTCTCGTCGCCTTCTACCATGTTCAGACGTAACAGAGCTATTTCTTCATCAAGCTCATCAATTCTCATTAGGGTGGAGAGCTCTTCTTTGTGCTTGCGGAGATCTTTATCCTCCGGATTCTCTTTGAGTAACTCAATTACCTCATGATACTCGTCAGCCCGGGAAATCTTTTTGACCCTCTCCGCACCAAGGTCAGACCTTTGGGAATCGTATTTAAGGTCTGACCTTTTAACCTTCTTCAAGTCCTCCCAGATTACCTCTTCTTTGATGCCGGTCTTCTTGGCAATAAGCGAAACGAAGTGCGAACGCTCGATCGAGCTCTCAAGCAGAACGAGAAGCGACAAAATTTTCTTCTCGATAATCTTGCCGAGCTTTCTTCGGTCTTTCTCTCCTTCGATCGCGAGATCGAGGAAATGCTCGATGGCGGGCTTCGCTTCTCGCAAAATGTTTTTCCATTTTGCGGGATCAGCCTTCGCTAGATCTGCGGGATCGTTGTTTAAAGGTAGCTTCGCTACCTTTACTTCCAAACCGAGCGAGAGAGCGAGTTCTGCAGACTTCTCGGCGGCAGAGGCACCGGCCTTGTCTCCGTCGAATGCGAGTATTATCCGCTTCGAAAGTTTCTTCAGCCGCCCGAGATGATGCTGGGTGAAGGCGGTGCCAGACGATGCAATAGCATTGTCAACTCCTGCCTGATGACTCATAACGAGATCTATCTGCCCCTCGACCAGGACCGCGTAATCCTTGCGCCTGATTTTGTCCTTGGCCTTGTCCAGACCATAGAGCACCTCATGCTTCTTGAAGACGATTGAGTCCGGGCTGTTGAGATACTTCGGCTCTGTCTCTTTGCTCAAAGCTCTGCCGGAAAAAGCAATCACATTCCCGGAAGAATCTCGCAGAGGAAAAATCAATCTGTCTCGGAAGGTGTCGTACGGACTCTTCTTTTCTACCGGCTTGATTAATCCAGCCTTGAAAAGAATTTCTTCTTTGTAACCTAAGGCGAGAAGATGCGAATAGAGCGCGCGCCACTCGGCCGGAGCGTAGCCCAAGTTCCAGATCTTGATCGATTCTTCGCTTATGCCGCGGCTCTTAAAATACTTCTTCGCTTCAGAATTTTTCTCAAGCTCTTCTTTGAAGAAGCTCTCAGTAACTTCGAGCACTTCGAGAATTTTCTCCTTCTCCGAACGTTCGACACTGCTCTGTGGCGAGTACCTTTGGAGCTCGACACCCGCTTTGTCGGCGAGAATTTTGAGCGCCTCCTTGAACTCCAATCCTTCAGTTTGTTCGACGAAGGTGAAGATGTCTCCCTTGGCTCCGCAACCGAAACAATAATAGCTCTGACGCGCAGGCGAAACGAAAAACGAAGGGGTCTTCTCACTATGGAATGGGCAACGACCTTTTAGACTTTGGCCCGCTTTCGCAAGTTTGACGTATCCTCCGATAATCTCGGCTATGTCTAGCCGCTCTTTGATTTTTTCGACATCGCTTCCCATATGAGTTTTTCCTTGTAACCGCCTTTGAAGCCGGTTCCGGCTGGAATCAAGCGACCGATAATGACGTTTTCCTTAAGGCCGACAAGCTGGTCTTCGACTCCCTTGATGGCGGCCTGGATCAATACGCGCGGCGTGTGTTGGAAGGAAGCGGCCGAGAGGAAGCTTGCACGTGAGAGCGACACCTCAGTGATGCCCATGATAACCGGATCGGCCTTGATCTCTTCAAGACCCTGACTCTTGAGCGCTTCGTTGGTCTCGACCATCTCGGAAATCTCGATAACGTCTCCCTTGGTGAAGTGAGAACCGCCGGCACCATTTACCCTTCGTCGCGAGAACATCTGGCGCACAATGAGTTCAATATGCTTCCTCGCCACTGCGGCGCCCTGAAGCTCGTAGAGCTTGGAAACTTCGTGGATGATGTAGTTCTCGGTCTTTTCCCGGCCGGCGTAGCGGAAGAGCTCATCGAGATCTGCCGAACCGTCGGTGAGAATATCGCCCTTAGCGACTTCTTGGCCCGGCCGGACCAGAATGCTTCGCAAAGAAGAAATGGCGTATTCGTTATCCAATTTCTTCCCTTTAGTTTCGCCTGCTTCCGGCGATACAACCACAAGGCGGTCAGCACCAACTGACTTAATTTCAGTAATAATACCGCTTATATGGCTTATAACCGCCGGGGTCTTGGGCTTCCTTTTCTCGAAAATTTCTTCGACGCGAGGAAGACCAGCGGTAATGTCGCCTCCGGCAGAAGCAATGCCTCCGGCGTGGAAGGTGCGCATCGTAAGCTGGGTGCCCGGCTCACCGATGGCCTGGGCGGCAACAGTGCCGACCGCTTCGCCGAGCTCTATTACCTTATTATTGCCGAGATCGGTACCGTAGCATTTGACGCAAATGCCGTGAATGGACTTGCATCCCAATGGCGAGCGCACAGAAACTGATTCAATCTCCGATTTGTCGATGATTTCCGCATCATGCTTGGTGATAAAGTGGCCGCGCTTGAAGACTATTTCTCCATTGCCGAGAACGACATCGGCGGCCAGATAGCGACCTTTGATATTTCTTGAGAGCGGAATCTCGATGCCTGAAGCGGTTCTCTTGTGAATTATGGTGCCTTCTTTTGTGCCGCACTCCTCCTCCGTAATTATCTCATCTTGCGCCACATCGAAGAGGCGGCGCGTCAGGTAGCCGGCTTTGGCGGTATTGAGCGCCGTGTCGGTGAGACCTTTCCTCGAACCGTGCGTGGTAATGAAGTATTCCAGCGGAGTTAATCCTTCCTTATAGTTCGATGTAATCGGGAATTCGAGTGATTCGCCGGTAACATTTTGGATAATGCCTTTCATGCCGGCCATCTGATTTAGATTCCCCAGCGATCCTCTGGCGCCGGAATAAGTCATATCGTAAACAGAATCCTTGATGCCGAGTGTCCCGGGAATAAGCTTCTCGACTTCGCCCTTGATGTTCTGCCAGATCTCGACTGACTTGGCAACGCGTTCATTCTCGGAGAGAAGACCTTCGTGATACTGGTTTACCACCTCGCTTACCATGGTGCGACCCTTATCGATAAGATTTTTCTTACCTTCCGGAACCTTCACATCCGAGAGTCCCCAGGTAACGCCGGAGTAAGTGGCATAGCGGAAGCCGAAACTCTTCAATTTATCCATAATTGCCGGAATTTGATCGATGCCGTAGCGCTCGATCAAATTGTCGATCAATTCAGAGACCTTCTTTCTGTCCATCTCGTGATTGATGTAGGGATAATCCTTAGGCAAGACAGCGTTGAAGAGTAGCCGGCCCACCGACGTTTCGAAAATCTTGCTTTCGAATTGCTTGTACCTCTCGGTCTCCGATGGCATGACGTGAATCTTGGCGCGCAGATCTATGACGCCGAAATCGTAGGCCAAAATCGCGCTATTGGGATTCGAATAATAGCGGCCCTCCCCTTTTTCACCCGAGATGATTCTCGTCATCCAGTATGAGCCGAGCACGATGTCAAGAAGTTTCGCAACTATTGTCGGCTCGCCATTGCCTGGCTTCAAGATGTTTTTGTCCGCAGCCATGACGAGCCTGGCTTCGGCTTGAGCTTCTTCGGATAATGGAACGTGCACAGCCATCTGGTCTCCGTCGAAGTCAGCGTTGAAAGCGGTGCAGACCAAAGGGTGAAGCTGGACGGCATTGCCCTCAATAAGCACCGGTTGGAAGGCCTGGATACCAAGGCGGTGAAGAGTGGGTGCGCGATTCAGCAATACGTATTTACCGCGGATAACTTCTTCGAGAATGGCCCAAACTTCCGGAATCTGATCTTCGATGAGTCGCCTAGCGCCGGGGATGTTATAGGAAAGTTCTTTCTTCAACAGTTCCGAAATAATGAACGGTTTGAAGAGTTCAAGCGCCATGTGCTTAGGCAGACCGCATTGGTGAAGCTTCAAATCCGGACCGACCACGATGACCGAGCGGCCAGAATAATCGACAC
Organism: Candidatus Zambryskibacteria bacterium RIFCSPLOWO2_01_FULL_47_14; assembly: GCA_001824005.1. Next base: position 9,571 of record MHWG01000006.1, read on the forward strand.
GCTTACCCAAGAGATTCTGGCGGAACAGGCCGCGTTTGCCCTTGAGATTGTCAGAGAGCGATTTGAGCAGCCGGCGCTGGCTCTGATTGCCCGCAATCGAGGAGTGACGGATGGTGTTGTCGATGAGCGCATCCACCGCTTCTTGAAGAATTCTTTTCTCATTCCTTAGGATTACGTCCGGCGCATTGATTTCCTTGAGCTTCTTCAATCGGTTGTTCCTGTTGATGACGCGGCGATAGAGGTCGTTGACATCGCTCGTAGCATAGCGGCCGCCGTCTAAAGGCACCATCGGGCGGATTGCCGGAGGGATGACAGGTACGCGTATAAGGAACATCCACTCCGGACGAATCGAGGAATTGATCATCCACTGCACGGTCGAAAGGCGTTTGTTGAGGCGCACCACTTCGGTCGAAGGAGCCTTTAGAAGCTCGGCTTCGAGCTCACTGGAAAGTTTCTTGAGATCAATCTTCTTCAAAATGTCGTAGATGGCTTCGGCACCAATGCCCGCTTCGAAGACGGTCGGATACTTCATACTCGAGCGATGGAACTCGATTTCATTTAGCACCCGGCCCGGGATCAAAGAGTCGATGTCGCGCTTGGTCGCCAGAGCAAGCTCTTTCAACGCCAGTTTCGCCTTCTCGTCCTGAAGCGTTTTGAACTTAGCCTTGAATTCGGAATCGAGATCCTTCAGCACCTTCTGCTTCTCTTCTTCGGAAACCGAAGTGACGATGTAGCCGGCAAAATAAATTACGCGCTCAAGATCGGCGACCGGGATACCCATGACGAGTGAGATTCTCGACGGCACATTTTTGAGAAACCAGATGTGGGAAACCGGCGTGGCAAGTTCGATGTGGCCCATGCGCTCGCGACGCACGATCGAGCGAGTTATCTCGACGCCGCATTTCTCGCAGACGATACCCTTGTAGCGGATACCTCGATATTTGCCGCAGTAACATTCGAAATCATGATCTGGGCCGAAGATCTTCTCATCGAAAAGGCCGTTCCGCTCGCTTCTTTGCGTCCGGTAGTTGATGGTCTCGGGCTTGGTCACTTCTCCGTAGGACCATTCACGGATAGCTTCGGGAGAAGCAAGTTTGATCGAGATCGCATCAAAACTCTTGGCCTCCGGTGGTTGAATATTTTTGTAATTATTCATCCCGTTAGAAGTTACTTTGATTAAGTTTATAATTTAAAATTTTCATTAAAGTATATTGAGTTAGACTTCTAATGGGATTCATGTTTATGGTCTTCCGGTTTCTTATTAAGCTTCACATCGAGTGCGAGTCCGCGCAGATTGTTCAAAAGCACGTTGAACGACGCCGGCAAATGCGGTTCGGGAATTTTCTCGCCCTTGACGATAGCGTCGAAAGCAGCCGAGCGGCCGAGAATGTCGTCAGATTTTATAGTAAGCATTTCGCGCAAAGTGTAGCCCGCGCCATGGCCCAAGAGCGCCCAGACCTCCATTTCTCCGAAGCGCTGGCCTCCGTTCTGGGCCTTGCCTCCGAGCGGCTGTTGAGTAATGAGCGAGTACGGACCGATCGAACGCATATGGATCTTGTCTTCAACCATGTGATGGAGCTTCATCACGTACATATAACCGATGGCAATATCCTGGTCGAAGGCCTCGCCCGTCCTGCCATCGAAAAGTTTGACTTTGCCGCTTTCCGGAAAACCAGCTTTGACAAGCTCTTCCTTGATCTCGTCTTCGCTAGCGCCGGTGAAAGGCGGTACGATGGCCTGATAATTCAGAGTGT
>MHWG01000007.1:0-30896 GCA_001824005.1 Candidatus Zambryskibacteria bacterium RIFCSPLOWO2_01_FULL_47_14
CAAGCGCGGTTGGCTTGCGAAACAGTACGGCTACCAGCCCGCAAGACAGGACGACGGTGCAAGCCCGACCGAGAAGTTCGTCTGCACCCACGGCAAGACCAAGCACAACCTCAAGGTGACAGTTCTCGGCATTGAGTGCGAGCTCGAGAAGTCGCCGATGTGCCCACCCTGCACGGAGCAGTATCTCAACAAGGCCAGCACGCTTTGCGCTTCTTGCAAGCGACCGATCTTCCCTGGAACGCCCGTCGGGCAAGCGTGGCATGGTGCGCCTCATCCGTTCACTCACCTGACGTTTCAGTGCTGCGACACCGGCGGTCTCTACTGTGGGCAATGGGGTGAAGGTCGTCTTATCTCGCTCCATGAGCTGAACCCGGAGAAGTATCCAGCGGGAACATCATCGGTGATGGGTCACGTCTTCAACACTGGCGGTATGGTCATCGAGAACGTGGACTAACCATGTACTCGGTGTAGTTCCAGCGAGGGTTGCGTCTTTGATGGCGCGACCCTTTTTTCTTTTTCTAAATTCAAAGAGCGAGAATTTGCCGCCAAAGCCAGTAAATTTTTCAATAATTTTAAAATTGAAAAATTCACTGAAATGAGTTATACTTAACTCAATTAAAAACTTGAAATTGTTAATGCTCTCGGCTTCAGAATTCATTTTGCCCGCCCGCCCATTCCGAGCCGCGCTGTGCGCGGCGAGGAGCGAATTCCGTTCGAGCTAATTCAAGAATACACCGCCATGATAAATATTAACGATTTCAGGAAATGCGATATAAGAATCGGTAAGGTGCTTTCGGCTGAAAGAGTTTTTGGTTCGGAAAAGCTTGTCAAAATCATTTTCGATCTCGGTATGGAACAGAGGCAGATTATTGCCGGTATTGCTCTCTCCTACCCGGACCTATCGATCCTCGTGGGCAAGCTTATTCCTATCGTTGCAAACCTGGAACCGAGGAAACTTATGGGACTCGAGAGTCAGGGTATGGTCTTAGCTGCGGATAATGAAGGTAAACCCGTTATCCTCACACCTCTCTCCGAAGTGTCACCCGGAAGTATCGTCAAATAGCTTGCCCTGAGCTTGTCGAAGGGTGGTATAATTTTATCAATGAAGAAGAGGCTCGAAACTTTCAAAATAGAGTGGGATGCTCACGAGTATGAGCACAAGGAGCGGAGCCAGGATTGGTTCTGGGCGGTAGGCATCGTCACTCTCGCGGCCGCTATCACCGCGGTTATTCTCGGCAATATCATCTTCGCCATCCTCATACTTACGGCGGTCTTTGCCCTGGCGCTTTACATCAACCGGCCGCCGGAAACGGTGCATGTGGTTGTCGATGAGCAGGGTGTTACACGAGGCCGAGTGCGTTATCTATACGGGAGTTTGGAATCCTTCTGGCTCGACGAGGATCATCCATTCCCGAAAATGATTCTGAAGTCTAAAAAACTTTTCATGCCGCTTATCGTCGTGCCGCTGGGTAGAGAAGTCGATGCGGAGAAGGTAAATGACGCCCTCGCCCATTTCCTTGAGGAGAAGTTCCATTCTTTGCCCTTCGTGGAGAAAGTGTTAGAGTATTTGGGATTTTAAAATTTGCTCCCATCGTTCAATGGATAGGATATATCCTTGCGGAGGATACGATGTAGGTTCGATTCCTACTGGGAGCACAAAGCGAAGCTTTGTGCTACGCGCAGGCACGACGGTGCCGAGCGTGGGTCGCACAAAAATTCAGCAGAATTTTATGTGTGACCACAATTAACTTAGTTTTTTGACCTGTTTAGAAAGGCGGGACTTTTTGCGGGAGGCGGTGTTCTTGGTGATCGTGCCGGCTTTGGCCGCTTTGTCGAGCGCTTTCTGGAGAGCAGGCATCAAAGCGAGAGCGGCTTTCTTATCTCCGGCGGCAATGAGTTTCTTCAAAGATTTGATAGCCCGGGCCGCATTGTCCTTCCTCCTAAGGTTAAAAATGCGCTTCTTGAGCGATGATCGGTGGGCCTTTTTGGCTCCTCGTGTTATTGGCATTGGAGAAATGCTACACTACTTATTGTATGATTTCAAGCCTTTCCGGCACAGTACGCCATAAGGATCTACACCACTTGGTAGTAGATGTGGGCGGTGTCGGATATAAAGTGGCCGTTACTACCGATGTGGCTCTTGAGGCCACACCTTCCTCACCTATCTTCCTCTGGACGCACCTTGTAGTGCGGGAGAATGCTCTCGACCTCTACGGCTTCAGGGAGTTAGAGACTCTTGAAGTTTTCGAACTCCTTATCACCATTTCGGGCATCGGCCCGAAGACCGCTCTCGGCATATTGAATGTCGCCACCCCGGCGATGCTACGACAAGCAGTGGCCTCCGGAGACACCTCTTATCTCACCAAGGTTTCCGGCATTGGCAGAAAAAATGCCGAGAAGATCGTCATCGAACTCAAAGACAAATTGAAAGTAACTGACGAGGATAGAAAGGTTGATTCTCGCTCCGAAGGAGATGCTCTAGAAGCCCTCGTCTCCCTCGGCTACACCGAACGCGACGCACGCGAAGCGCTCAAAAAGGTGCCAAAAGAAGTATCAGGTGCGGCAGATCGTGTAAAACAAGCGCTCAAAAATTTGAACAATGCCTGAATTACCGGAGGTTCAAACGACGGTTGACGGACTGAACCGGACCGTTAAAAACAGGGGTATTAAATCTGTCTCGACTGTTTACAAAAGCGCTTATCACAACGGCAAAGATAATATAAAAGACCCGAAGTTTTTTAAAAAGTTTAAAGCATTGGTTGAAAGGCAGAAAATCCTAAAAGCCGAGAGACGGGCAAAAAACGTTTTGGTCCATCTTGGGAACGGCTACACGATTATTGCCCACATGAAGATGACCGGCCACTTCGTCTATGACCAGCCGGATTATCCATTTACCCGCCTCAATTTTACACTTGATAACGGCAAGCATCTTGTGCTATCGGATATGCGCAAGTTTGCGAAAATTACAATTGTCAAAACAAGCGAATTAGAGAAATGTTTTCACCTAGAACATCTGGGTCCCGAACCATTGGAAAGAAAGTTTCAATTTAAAATTTTCAATTTTCAATTAAACAAAAGGCCAAAGACAAAAATAAAGACAGCTCTCATGGACCAAACACTTATCGCGGGCATAGGTAATATTTATTCCGACGAGATTCTTTGGCGAGCTGGAGTGCATCCCCTCTCGATTGTCGGCAAAATTCCGGCTAAAAACCTCAAACTCATGTTTGCCGCCATGAAAAAGGTTTTGAAAGAAGGAATTGACTTCGGCGGGGACTCCATGAGCGACTACAGAAACATCAGAGGCGAGCGCGGTCATTTCCAGGAGAGACACCGTGCTTACAGGAGACGGGGCAAGCCCTGCGGAAAAAATGACGGCGGAATCATAAAAAGAATGATCGTCGACGCCAGAAGCGCCCACTTCTGCCCCGTACATCAGAAATTATATGCCTAAAACCTGTATATTAATTTTGGACAATCTGAGAAGTGTCGAGAACACGGCCTCCATTTTCCGCACTGCGGAAGGGCTGGGGGTGAAAAAGATTTATTTAATCGGTACTACCCCTGCCCCGATGGACCGCTTTAACCGTAAGAGGAAAGATTTTTCAAAAGTTGCACTTGGCGCGGAGGAGTTTATAAGTTGGGAAGTTAGTAAGTCGATAAGTTCTGTAATCGAAGAATTAAAAGAACAAAATTTTAAAATAGTCGCACTAGAACAGCATTCGAAAGCTAAGAAGCTAGGAAGCTACAAAGCTAATAAACTCGGGCGCTTCGCATTGATTGTCGGGAGCGAAGTGGACGGTGTATCAAGGATAATCCTTGATATTTGTGACGAGATAGTCGAGATTCCCATGCGGGGCAAGAAGGAGTCGCTGAACGTCTCCGTCTCCACAGGCATCGCGCTCTACACTCTTTTGAGTTAAAATATACAAATGCTTAATCCATTTCCCGAACTCCTTGCTTATTCCCTTTTGGCGCCATTCATTCTTCGGCTCGCGTTGGGCCTCATATTCTTAGATCTCGGCGTGCTCAAACTTAGAGGCGAGAGGGGCAGATGGATTGCCTCTTTTGAGGCTCTCTATCTCCGACCGGCGGATTTCTTCGTCACACTTTATGCCTTGATTCAGATCGTCGGCGGACTGCTTCTCATTGTGGGCCTCTGGACCCAAGTGGCGGCTCTAGCCTTTGTCATATTCTCTGGCATCGAGCTCTACGTCGAGTGGCGCGCGAAAGAAATTTTCAAGCGCGATCTTGTCTTCCACCTCCTAATTTTTGTTATTTCCCTTTCTCTTCTTATCACCGGCGCCGGCGCCTACGCCTTCGACATTCCGCTTTAATTCTTGTATAGTTTTCTTGTTTTCGCCCCCATAGCTCAGTGGTAGAGCAACGGACTTTTAATCCGCTGATCTTGGTTCGATTCCAAGTGGGGGCACATGATTCTCGACGGCAGCAAATTAAGTAGAGAGATCGCGGCAAAGCTCAAGAGAAAAATTAAACGGCTCAAGAGGAAGCCGGGGCTCTTTATTGTCCAAATCGGCAATCTGTCGGCCTCAAACAGATATATCGAGCGCAAAAAGATTTTTGCGGCAAAAATCGGCACCATCGCGGAAAGTAAAAAATTTCCAAGCAATATCAGCAGGAAAAGACTCGATTCAATAATTTCAAAACTAAACAACGATAAAGCTGTTCACGGAATCATTGTTCAAGAACCCTTGCCGAAGCACTTGCAAAACATTTCGGGAAATATAGCGGAAGAAAAAAAGGTTGATGGGGGAAAATATTTTATCCCCGCAACAACCAAAGGAATTTTAACCCTTCTTAAAAAATATAAGGTAAAAATTGCTGGCAAAAAGTTGACAGTAGTCGGAAGATCTAATCTCGTAGGCCTGCCAACTGCGCTAGAGATGCTCAAGCGTGATGCAACTGTTACGATCTGTCATAGAAAAACAGGAAATCTGAAGGAAGAAACAAAACGGGCAGACATTCTCATCGTTGCGGCCGGCCGCCCAAAATTGATTTCGAAAAATCACGTCTCCAGGAATCAGGTGGTGATAGACATCGGCATCAATGTGTTAAAAAACGGGAAATTATGCGGCGATGTTGACTTCAAAAATGTTTCAAAAATTGTCAAAGCAATCTCCCCCGTCCCCGGTGGCGTCGGCCCCATGACCGTTGCCTCCCTTTTTGAAAATTTGCTTGAGGCGCACAAATTACAATCCTAGAATTGTTTTTTCGAGGAAAGTTTCCATCTCCTTGTTGCCGCGGCGGATTTCGTGGTAACCCTGCACGAGATTGGTTGATAAGTTTGTAAGTTCTAAAGTCGTGAAATTTTTTAAATTACTTTTTGCTTTGTTGTACGGAAACACTTTTATATCTGCTTCGTCAGCCGATTTCGTTTTCGATGCAAGAAGCATAATCTTAATTTGCCAGAAAATTCTGTAAAAAATTTCTTCCGCCACCATGCCAGAAGCAAGCGCTTTTCTATAAATCATCCAGGCTTCGCGTTTGTTTCTACGCCCAATTGCATCTGTTAAAGCAAAAATGTTGAATTCCGAACCTGAATTAGAAAGCCCTGCTTCCTCTTGTGGAAGCAAGGTTTCCACAGTTTCTCCAAAAAGATTTCTCATATTTTTTGCATTTCACCCCAATTATTTCCCGTATGCGCCTCGGCGACAATGGGCACCCCTGACAATTGTTCCGGGGGAACAATTATCTCCATTATTTTTTTGAAATTCTTGGCGGCCTCGTCAACCAGTTCCTCCGCAGCCTCGTACACCAGCTCGTCGTGGACTTGGAGCACCAGCCGAATTTTCTCCGTCTCGCCATTTCGCTTGATGTGGTCATCAATTTTCTTCATTGCGATCTTAATGATATCCGCTTGTGTCCCTTGAATAGGCGCGTTGATGGCCATCCTCTCTGCTTGGGCACGCACATACGGCAGGGGTGATTTGAATCCGGTAAAGTATCTTCTCCTGCCAAACAGCGTCTCGGTAAAGCCTTTGCGGGAGGCTTCCGCCTTGACCCTCTCGATGTAAGCGGCCAACTCGGTAAAGGTTTCAAAATATTCATTATAAAATTCTTGAGCCGTTTTCCTATCGCTTTTTAAATTAGCCTGGAGAGCCGTGACACCCATGCCATAAAGGATGCCGAAATTGATGGCTTTGGCTTGCCATCTTTCAATACCAATCTTTTCCGCCACGGCTTTATGCACATCTTCACCATTTTTAAATATCTCAATAAACTTTTTATCTTCAGAAAGAATGGCGGCCAAGCGAAGTTCTATTTGAGAATAATCTAAGGAGAGGAGCTTAAAGCCTTTCTCCGCTACAAAAGCTGTGCGAATAGCTCGGCCGAGAGCAGACTTGATAGGAATATTCTGAAGATTGGGATTGTTGCTGGCCATCCTGCCAGTAGCGGCACCAGACTGGATGAAGGTCGAGTGAAGGCGCGAATTCTTGTCCAGAAGCGGTGGGATCGCATCTATATAAGTATTTAAAAGCTTGGCTAATTCCCGGTATTCGAGGATCAGCCCGATAATCGGGTGCTTGTCTCTCAATTTTTCAAGCTCTGATTCGCGGGTGGAGAGAGCGCCTCCGGGAGTTTTCTTCTGCCGCTTCTGTGCGAGGCCAAGCTTGGCGAAAAGTATGCCACCCAATATTTTCGGCGAGTTGATGTTGAATTCTTCTCCGGCCTCTTTCCAAATTTCTTTCTCCAGCCGGGAGAGCTCCTGGTGATAAATTTCCGCAAGTTTGGATAAAATTTTATTATCAATCTTAATACCGGTATTATTCATGCGCTCCACCACCTCCATCAAGGGCTTCTCTATCTGTTCGAAAACATAACGCACCTTCCTTTTATCCAGCTCTTCTTCGATTGTCTTCTTGGCCCCCTTTAAATCTTTGGCCCCGGTAAAATTCATCACATCTTCAATCGTCGGCGCAGTAATATTGGAATCAATAACCCAAAGCGCGAGACACGACTCTTTCTCTTCTAGAGAATTCTGAAGCTGCGGCAAAAAAGCGTCGCGGACTGCGTCGGCAGGAGCGGAGCGTGCGTCCCGAGCACGGGACGATAGCGCGGTTTTTTGCCCGGTTTCAGAATTCTCAGCTAATTTCTTCACCCTTTCGCTCAAGGTTCTAAAGCCGAGAATCTTGAAAAGTGCCAAAACTTTTTCCAGATCGAAATTTTCTTTCCACTCTGCCGGCAATTTGAAATTTATCGGCGCGTCGGTGCGGATAGTGGCCAGGGTTTTCGAAAAAAGTGCTTCCTCTTCTCCCTCGAGCAGAATATTTTTTATTCTCTCCCTTACATCTGCTTTCTCTTTTTTCAGAACCTTGTAAATCTCTTCTATCGCACCGTATTTTTGAATAAGTTCCGTTGCAGTTTTCTCTCCTATGCCCTTCACTCCCACAATATTGTCCGAGGGATCACCTCGAAGACCTTTGTAATCAATGAGTTTCTTCGGCGGGAAACCGAACCTCTCAACCACTTTTTTCTCATCGTAAAGAATAGTGTCGTTAAGCCCTTTTTTAAGGGTGTAGACCTGAACTTTTTTGCCGTCCACCAATTGCATCGTGTCCATGTCGCCAGAAGCTATTATGACGTCGGGATTTAGGATTTTGGATTTAGGATTTAGGATTTTATGCACAATGGTGCCAATGATATCGTCGGCCTCGAAGCCGGGGCATGAATAAATTGGGATACCAAACGCTTTGAAAACATCTTTGGCCCGCTCAAGCTGAAGTTCGAGATCCTTCTCATTCTCTTTCCTGCCAGCCTTATAGCTCTCCGCCGCTTCGTGGCGGAAAGTGGGTCCAGAGAGATCGAAGGCCGCCACGATGTAATCGGGCTTCAGGTCATTTATGATTTTTATAAGCATGGCCACCAGACCGTAGAGAGCGCCGGTCGGTTCGCCGGTCGAGGCGGCGGAGAACTCCGGCAAGGCATGATAAGCGCGATGGATAATGGCGTGTGAGTCAAGCAATATGAGCTTCTCCTTTTGTTCCTTGTTTCTTGTTCCTTGTTTCTTGTTAGCCATGTTTGAAATGAATTCTTTTGGCGTCTTCGGGTATAAGTCCGGGCACGTTTTCCGGCCATTCGATAAATATGATGTTCTCAGGATCTTCTACTAAATCTTGCCAACCAAGGTTTATAAGTTCTTCTTCCCTCTCTATTCTATATGCGTCAATATGCACAAGCTTCTTAAATCCCTGCCAATCAATACCATAAAAATTCATAATGACGAAAGTGGGACTCGTGACTTGTTCCTCCACACCCGCAATTTTAGCGAAATTTTGGACAAAATAAGTTTTACCGGAGCCAAGCTCTCCTTGTAGCGCTATAACGGTCGCCGTCATAGCACTATTATACATACGAAAACGGGGACCCTTGGGATCCCCGTTTCATCTAATACGAAGATTGGCAAGACACGTAGTCCCGGCCCTCATACGTGATATGGACCACCACCTTGGCCCCGGCTGTACACATGGTGGGGCGCGTGAGCTTGCCAGTTGTGAGATTCCTCGCCGCGACGCTCACTTGCGTCGTCTTGTCCACCGAGGCAGAGGGCGAGGTGTAACCGTAAACCGGCTGCGTCGGGATCGGAATCTCAACCGTAAACTGCGCCGAGCGGTTCGCCTCCACCACATGCTCGGTCCCATCGTTAACCAAGAAGGCAGCTTTGTCGCCACTCGCGTTGTAGGCAACGAAGGTCGCCTCTTCCATCTTGAACCTGCTGCAGCCAGCCACAGCCAGCACAAGAGCTACAAACAAAAAGGCTTTCCTCATCTAGAACCTCCTTTTTTAACCCTACAATAATAAGGTACAATATAGCAAATGGTCATATTCGACGAAGAGAAGCAGGATGAGCGGGTAAGACTTCTCCGCGAAAAGGAGGAGGAGGACTTGGCCGCGACTCTTGCCGAGCGTTACGGTATCCCATACATAGATCTCTCGACACACCCTATCGACCTTGATTCTTTGAGAATCATTAAGGAGGCGGACGCCCGAGCATCCGGTATAGCGATTTTCAACGCCACGGACAAAAAAATTGATGTGGCCGTCCTCTCCCCCAACAACGAGAGGTCCACAACTGTCATAGAAGACCTGAAGCGACGCGGCTACAGCCCCGAGATTTTCATGACCTCGCATCAGAGTCTTGAGAGAGTCTGGGAGAGATACAAAGATCTCTCGTATTCTTTCGAAACGAAGTCCGGCGCTCTTGATATCTCAAATGAGGAGATCATCGAGATAACTAGAAAGGTGCATTCGCTTGCCGATATCAAAACGCTCATCGAGGAGGTGCTCTCGCTCAAGCGCGCCTATCGCATTACCAAAATTCTCGAAATTATTCTCGCCGGAGCGGTTTCTCTCAAAGCCTCCGACGTCCACCTCGAGCCTGAGGATGAGCGTGTGCGTCTGCGTTACCGCCTCGACGGTGTGCTCACCGACATCCTGCATTTCGATAAAGACACTTACGAACTTCTACTCTCTCGCGTAAAATTGGTAAGCGAACTCAAACTCAATCTGCGCGAGAAGGCACAAGACGGGCGCTTCTCGATCAAGCTCGCCGATGTAGAGATAGAAGTGCGCACATCACTCCTGCCGGGACCCTACGGCGAGTCAATAGTCTTGCGTGTACTCAACCCAGATGCCATCGCCGTCGAGCTCGACCAGCTCGGCATCCACCCGAAGCTTCTGGAGATTATCTACAAAGAAATCAGAAAACCCAACGGCATGATCCTTACCACAGGGCCCACAGGCTCCGGCAAGACTACCACTCTCTACGCCTTCCTCAAAAGAATTTACAACCCGGAAATCAAGGTTATCACTATCGAGAACCCGATCGAATACCACCTCCAGGGAATAGTCCAGACGCAGACCGAATCAGATAAAGGATACACTTTTGCCGAAGGCCTCCGCAGCGCCCTGCGTCAAGACCCGGACGTCATCATGGTTGGAGAAATACGCGACGACGAGACAGCGGCTGTCGCGATCAACGCGGCGCTTACAGGACACCTAGTGCTCTCGACTCTTCATACCAATAATGCGGCCGGCTCCTTCCCCCGGCTTCTGGATCTCGGGGTAAATCCGAAAGTGATGAGCTCCGCCATCAACATCTCCATCGCTCAGCGTTTGGTCCGAACTCTTTGCCAATCGTGCAAGAAGGAGGTGCCGCTTGAGGGCGCCGAGAAAGAAAAAGCGGAAGAAATTATTTCTCAAATCGAAGACAAAACTTATCTTGAAGGCGTTCAAACTGAGAAAACCTGGGTACCGTCGGGATTGGGACCAGACGGTACCGGCTGTGCCGAATGCAATAACTTAGGCTACAAAGGACGTATCGGCATTTATGAAGCGATTCTCGTAGACGGGAAGATCGAACAAGCGGTGATCAAAAATCCTTCGGAGCGCGACATCCGCGAAGCGGCCAGGGAGCAGAAGCTTTTAACCCTTGCGCAGGATGGCATAATTAAGGTCTTAAATGGTGTCACCAGCATGGAAGAACTTAAACGAGTTGTCGATATTGAAATCTGAAACAAACCGGGATAACTTAGAGAAAGACTGTTCGACAAGCTCACGGCAAAATCAAGCCCATAAATCTCTAAGCAAAAGTCAAATGATTTTCTTGAGGATAGCTCCAGTAAACCAGAGCGTCCTTAGAAAACTATCCGTTGCTTAGAGATTTATGAGCTGGACCGTATTAAAGTTTAGCACATAATACTTTTTATGTCAAGTAAGAAAATTAAGGAGGAAAAGGGGAAGGGAGCCACGAATGAGGCGGCCGTCCCCTCGCACCTCGACCGTGAACTACGCCCCTCAAATTGGAATGACTATATAGGCCAGAAAGCGGTAAAAGATAACCTCCATATTCTGCTCAAAGCGGCCTCCGAGCGCGGCGTGCCGCCGGAGCATGTGCTCTTCTACGGCCCGCCGGGCCTCGGCAAGACCACTCTTGCCCACTTGGTGGCCAGAGAAACTAGCCGGAATCTTAAAATCACTTCTGGTCCGGCCATCGAGCGCGTCGGCGATTTGGCCTCTATCCTCACCAACCTCTCCGCGGGCGACATTCTCTTCATTGATGAGATCCATCGGCTCAATAAAACCATTGAGGAAGTGCTCTACCCTGCTATGGAGTCGGGCGTGCTCGACATCATTATCGGCAAGGGTCCTTCGGCCAGAACAATTCAGCTGGAGCTGCCGCCCTTTACTCTCCTTGCGGCCACAACGCGAGTGGCCATGATTTCCTCCCCTTTGCGAAGCCGCTTCTCTGGTGGAGTTTTCCGACTTGATTTCTATACGGAGAAAGAAATAGAAGAAATCCTCCGCCGTTCGGCAAAGATTATCGGGGTAGAGCTTAAAGGCAATGCGGAGAAGGAAATCGCGAGGCGAAGCCGCTTCACGCCGAGAACCGCCAATTATTTCCTCAAGCGCGCCCGCGACTTCGCCCAAGTCGAAGGGCGGGAACTCAATATCGAGACGGTGCACTCGGCGCTTGAGCTCCTTGGTATCGATGAGTTGGGTCTCTCGCCTTCAGACCGCCGCCTGCTTCTGGTAATTGCCGAGAAATTCGGCGGCGGGCCGGTGGGCTTAGGCACTTTGTCCGCGGCTCTCTCAGAGGAAGAGACGACGATTGAGGAGTTCAACGAGCCATACCTTCTCCAGCTCGGACTCATCGAGCGCACTACCCGCGGCCGCGCCCTTACCCCTCACGCCTATGAGCATCTCGGCAAAACCCCGCCGAAGAATTTGCAGAAAAAACTTCTATGAGTGGACACAACAAGTGGTCGAAGATTAAGAGGCAGAAGGCGGGAACGGATGCCGCGAAGTCAAAGATTTTTGGCAAGTTGGCCAGAATGATTACCATTGCGGCAAAGCAGGGTAAGGGTTTGGAACAAGCGAAAGAAAAAGCCCGCGAATTCGGCATGCCCAAAGAAAATATAGAACGTGCTGTTAAAAAAAGTTCCGAATCTAGTGCCGAAAACATGGAACATATTATCTACGAATCCTACGGCCCGGGCGGCTCGGCCCTAATCATCGAAGCGCTCACTGGCAACAGGAATAAGGCTGCGCAGGAGATAAAGTTTATCCTCGGGAAACACGGTTTCTCGCTGGCCGCTCCCGGCTCGGCTATGTGGGCTTTTAAAAAAGAACCGGCAACCAACGACTTACAGCCGACAGCAACTGTCAAAATTACTGAAGAAGAATCTAAAGCCCTCGAAAAATTAATGGACGAACTCGAAGACAATGACGAAATCCAGGAGGTCTACACAAACGCCGAATAATACCTAGCAAGAACGGTTCTTGCTAGGTTGAGATTTTGGTTTATATGAAATAGTTATCAACAAAATCTTGAAAACAGTTGGTAGTTTGAAAATAGTTTGGAAAATTTTCTGTTTTAAGAAGGTTTTTCTCTACTCTATCCACGCCAAAGTAATCGAGGTAGCTGGAATATTCATATGATTCAAGAAATTTTTTCATATCCTTGGAGGGTTTTTTGATTTGATTCTCCCATATGGGAAATTTTATTTCTAATGGATTAATGTGGATATATCCAAACAGTTGTCTCATATAATTATCATCTGTTCCTATCAACTTAGACTTAAACAGTCCGCCAAAAAGAGCCCCGCTTCTCTCATGTCGAATATTAAAATACATGGAATATCCCACGCCCAATTTTCTCATAAATTTAGTTATCCCCCCATCAGTCTCCTGTCTTATCAGTAAATGAAAATGGTTTGTCATCAAACACCATGATCCAATTGAAACAATAGGTTTGCCTCTTTCCATCACCAGAACCTCATCGAATGTCTTTTGTTGGTGATTTAGAATATTGTCCAACCGAAAAGAATTGTCGGAATTTGCAAGATACATTAGCATTACAAATCGCTCATAATCTTTTTTTAATTTAAAAATCACTCGTTTATCTATCCCACGATTATAGATATGATAATACTCGCCCGTAATAAAAGGATCTTTGTGTAACATATAAATAGTATATCACCTAGCAAGAACGGTTCTTGCTAGGCACTTGCTAGGCACTCTACTCCAACCCAAACTGTCAGAGCAGTTACTGTGGCGACGAGGATCGTCACCAGAATCGTAAAGTGCTTCATGTGTGCACCTCCACTATTAATAGTATCATGTATTAAATTATTTGTCAAGGACTTTTTATTTTACGGCTTTAAATATAGACTTTTGGTATGCCTCAACGAGTTTTGGCTATAGACCCCGGTTTCGATAGATTAGGGGCAGCTGTTTTAGACAATAGTTCCATACTTTTCTCTGTGTGTATTGAGACAGATAGAAAATCTTCGCACGAGAACCGGTTGTTACAAATCGGCGAGGAGATACGAAAAATAATTAAGAAATGGAAACCCGAGACTTTAGCAATCGAACAGCTGTTCTTCAATCAAAACACTACCAACGCGCTGAAGGTGGCGGAAGCGCGCGGGGTCGTTTTATACGAAGCGGCACGGGCCGGACTCAAGGTGTATGAATACTCGCCGCAGGCCGTCAAAATTGCCGTGACCGGCTACGGCAAGGCGGACAAGAGACAAATCAGCGGCATGATCAAGAAACTTATCAAGTTGCCGGGAAAAAAGATGCTCGACGACGAGCTTGATGCTATTGCCCTGGGGATAGCCCATATTGCATCAGTAAAAACTATTTGATAGAAATATAGTCATTCGAAAATTAAAAATAACCGACCTAAAACATGGACGACGAAGTTTTAAAAGATGATGAGCCGATTGTTGACGACGAGGAGGCCATCGTCGAGGATTTGGATCACGATATAGACGGCAAGAAGAAAAAAGATCTTCTCAACCCAGAGGAGACGGAAAGTTTGGAGGACTTGGAAGAAGAGGAGCTCGAAGACGACGAAGAGGAGCCTTTCGACGACGTCAATCCGATCTAGTAATTTTCAGGAAGCGGTGTTTGCCCACGCGGTAAACGCCGTTTTCCATTTCTTCTATCGCGCCGTCCTTGTTGAGCCGGTTGAATTCGGTTTTTGAGGAAACCACGCCGTGTTCGAGTAAAATTTCCGCGAGCGGAGTGTCTTTGCCAGCGGTTACGGTCTTAATGTCTTTCGGAATGCCGCCTTTAGAGAAAGTCTGTTCGAAATTTTCCTGCGCTTTAATTGCCTTCTCCTCGCTGTGATAGATTTTTGTAATCTCGAATGCCAAACGCATTTTGGCTTCTTTGGGATGATTCTTGAGAATTTCATCAATCTCTTCAAGACCAAGCCAAGTACAGTCGGTAAAAAGCTGTCCCATATTCTCATCTGGTTGTGCCATGATGCCGCCGAACATTCGATTGGAATCCCAATCAAGAAACACTCCTGTCCCTTGAGATTTTGACATCATTTTCTCCCCTGTTTTCGGATTCTCAAGAAGAGTCGTAATAAAGACGAACTTTTCTTTGTTTTTGAGTTTTTTGAGCAGAGTCCGGCCGGCTAAAGCGTTGAACTTCTGGTCGTTGCCGCACATTTCCATATCGACATCCATAGCTACTGAGTCATATCCTTGCATAAGCGGGTAGAAGAGCTCGTGAAAATACAGAGGGTTACCACTTTTTAGCCGTTCTTGAAACATGTCCCGCTCAAGCAACTGCGGGGCGGTAAAATTTGAAGAGAGCTTGATGAAATCCTCAAGACTTAATTTAGAGAGCCAATCGTGGTTATATAATACCTTTACCTTATCAACGTCTATTATTGGTCTTACCTGATCAATCCAGGTTTTTGTATTTTCTACAACTTCTTCGCGAGAAAGCTGCTTTCTCGCCGAATCGCTTTTGTCTGTCGGGTCGCCTATGCGTGCGGTAAAATCTCCAACCAGAAATATAACTTCGTGCCCGAGCCTTCTGAATTTCTCCAGAATCATGTAGTTTGTCGCGTGGCCAAGATGGAGAGATGCCCCCGTCGGGTCCGTCCCTATGTAAATTCTAAGTTTCTTGCCCGACTCTAAAAATTCCTTCAAGGCTTCCTTTGACGGAATAATCTCTTTGACCGAGCGCGAAAGAAGCTCTTCAACGTCTTTATCCATGAAGCTATCTTAACATATGTTAAAATGGGTCTCTCAATGAAAAATTTTTGGCGGAAAGCCCGTAACTCCAACCATTTTTGGGCCGCCAGCGCAGTAGCCCTTTTTCTCTGCGGGCTCTTTATCCTCTGGATCGCCTCTTTGCGGATTCCAGCCCTCGAGAGTATCAGCGAGCGACGGGTGAATGTCTCGACCAAGATCTACGACCGCACCGGTGAGATCCTTCTCTACGACATGAGCCGGGATGTGAGGCGCGAAACTGTGCCCTTTGAAGACATATCTCCCTACGCCAAGGCGGCCACCATCGCCATCGAGGACAAGGACTTCTACTCCCACAACGGCTTTGTCCTAAGTTCATTCCTTCGGGCCATCTTAGTCAATCTCACCAGTCTCTCCTTCAGCCAGGGCGGCTCGACCATAACCCAGCAAGTGGTCAAGAATTCCATTCTGACTAAAGATAAGACTCCGACCAGAAAACTTAAGGAACTGATCCTCGCCTTGAAGCTTGAGAAGTCGTTGACTAAAGATGAGATTCTTTCACTCTACCTCAATGAAATTCCTTACGGTGGAACCATCTACGGCATCGAGGAGGCGTCTAAGAGTTTTTTCGGTAAGAGTTCTTCTGATCTGACTCTCGCGGAAGCGGCTTACCTCGCCGCATTGCTTAAGGCACCGACTTATTACTCGCCCTATGGACTTCACCAAGAAGAACTTGAGGCACGGAAAAATCAGGTACTCTCCGAAATGCTCCGGAACAAATTCATTACCCAAGAAGAGTATGACGCGGCCGGAGCCCAAAGAGTGCAGTTTGCCGAAAGAAAAAATACCGACAACATCCGGGCACCCCATTTCGTATTCTTCGTCATAGACAAGCTGACGGAGAAATTCGGCGAAGGCGCGCTTGAGAGCGGCGGGTATAAAGTCATTACCACGCTCGACTACGAGATAGAGCAGGAAGCGGAAAAACTTGCTAAAAAATACGGCGAGATCAATCAAGACAAATTTAATGCAAATAACAACGCCATAGTGGCCATCGATCCGAAAACTGGGGAAATTCTCGCTATGACCGGCTCGCGCGACTACTTCGACAAAGATATCGGCGGCAACTTCAACGCCGCGACCGGTCTGCGCCAACCAGGATCATCGTTCAAGCCGTTTGTCTATGCTCTTCTCTTCAACCGGGGCTACACTCCCGAAACGATCCTGTGGGATGTGCCGATACAATTCTCAACCTCTTGCGCCCAAGACAATTTTACCTCCGAGGATCCGTGCTACTCACCGGGAAACTATGATGAAAAGTTTAGAGGCCCGATGACAATAAGAAACGCACTGGCTCAATCAATCAATGTGCCGGCGGTGGAAGCGGTATACCTGGCCGGTGTCGGCGATTCCGTCAAACTTGCGAAGGAGATGGGTATTGAGAGTCTGACGGATACCAAAAATTACGGCCTTTCGCTTGTGCTTGGAGGTGGCTCTGTTTCCCTTCTCGATATGGCCTCGGCCTACGCCGTTTTCGCCAACGATGGAGTAAAAAATCCTTATACCTCGATCCTTTGGGTCGAGGATGGAGACGGTAATGTTATCGATAAACATTCTCCATTCCCGACCAGGGTTTTGCCCGAGGAGACGGCTAGAACTATCTCTGACATCCTTTCTGATAACGAGGCGCGCACGCCCGGTTACGGTGCCAACTCCCCTCTATACGTCCCTTACCGCGATGTAGCGGTCAAAACGGGCACCTCCAACGACTACCGCGACGCTTGGATAATTGGCTACGCCCCCAACTTGGTCGTCGGCGCCTGGGTGGGCAATAACGACAATTCCCCGATGGCCAAGAAGGTGGCAGGACTGATCGTCTCGCCCCTTTGGAGAGAGCTCATCGACCAGGTATTGCCATCTATGCCTGAAGAATCTTTTACAAACATTGAACCCACTAATCCATCCGAACTCAAACCGATTTTGCGAGGCGAAGTTGAAGTTCCCCCGCACTCAATCCTTCATTGGGTATATAAAGAAAACCCTCGCGGTCCGGTACCGCTAAATCCCGCGAGCGATCCGCAGTATTTGCATTGGGAATACGGCATCAAGAGCTGGGCGACCGCAAATAACTACGGTGTTTATGCCGCTCCCACTTATACTCCACCCGCTCCGGTGCCACTTGTTCCGTACGGTTTTTAGCTATTTATATAGGATACGAAAAATTTTGAATTCTTTTTTAATTTCGTCTTCTTTTAATTTTATTTCGTTTTTAGCCGCTGGAGATGCGTCTATTTCCAGAACCCCGTTTTTCAGAAAAATATTTTCCTTCGGCAATTTGATATTGGTTTTTTCTCTGATTAATTCAATTATTCTTCGCTTGAGTTCTTCGTCTTGATTTAAAACGCTTGAAATTCTTTTCAGAAGATCGCTTATTCCCTTCATCCAATTAGAGATAAGATGCGCTAGCGCATCCGTAATTATTTATAACGCGTGATAGTATCATAATTTTAATCTCTAACGGAATTCATTACACTTGGTTCATGGGCATTACTATATAAAGGAAACTCTGATCCCCTACGCCACGGACAACAATTGGTTTTGCCGCTCCGGAAAAACCTAGAGAGATGCTATCCATAGCAATGGATTGGAAGCAGTCGGTGAAGTAGCGATGGTTTACATTGATCGAAATTCCTTCCCCTTCAATGGTCGCCTCGACGTTCTGGACGCTTTCTCCGACCGCGGAGTTCTTGGACTCTATTTCAAACTTCTTTTCTTTCGGGAAGAGCCTCAATGAAAGCTGGTTGAACGGATCGGAAAAAATAAGGCTTGTTTTAAGGGAATTAATGAGATCCTGCTTTAAGAGAACGGCGGTTGTACTCGAGTCTTTGGGAATGATCTGACGATAGTCGGGGAAGTTGCCGTCGATGATGCGCGAGGTGAGATACACACCATTCGATCTTAAGGCGATCTGGTGCTCCTCTATCGAAAGCGAGACTTCTTCGTCGCCCTTGTCGAAAATTTTTATTATCTCCATGGCGTTCTTTTGAGGAATGAGAATTTCTTTAAAGTGCGGCACTTTCTTGATTTTTATTTTCTTCTCGGCCAGACGGAAGGAATCCGTAGCGGCAAAAATAAGAAACTCTCCCTCATGTTTAATAAGAATAGATGAAAGTTCGGGCTTTATACTCCCGACCGCCGCGGCATAAATAACCGACCTAAGGCCAAACATTAAATCTCTTGCCGGCAAAGAGAAGCTGTCGTGATCACCTATTTCCGGTATGATCGGAAATTCCTCACTTGAAAGTGTTTTAATACTAGTCTTGGTGGTTTTAGTTTTGACTTCTAAAACTTGGTTCTTAGTATTAATCGAAATATTCCGATCATTAGAAAGTGAGGAAATAAAAGAAGATAGAGTATGAGCTGGAACCACCACAATTCCCGGTTCAACAACTTTGACCGGCAAACTAATTGATATACCAAGATCTAAATTAGTTGCTTTTACAACAAGGAGATTATCCCTAGCATCAAGATAAAAACCTGAAAGTACTGGTAAATTAGTGTTTCTACCAGCTATTTTATTTGCCTTACTAAGAGCTTCATCGAGGTGGTCTTTAATAGTTTCTATTTTCATATATAAATTCTATTTTTACTATTAGGGGTGTTGATACGGTTGGTAGTTATAAATGGCTCTATTAAAGGATTTTTAAGGAATTTGAAAAAGTTACTGTGTGTATAACCCGGGAGTTTTAAGGACATATTTAAGAGTAGCAACCAATTTACCATTCTTCTCACCATCTTATTAACATTATTCGCATTATATTTCCACATCTTTTACACAGTGATAAGGTTCCTTATTTGGCTAATCTCATCAAGAAGAGTTTGATCTTCTTTGATATCATTCTTCACTTTTTCACATGAGTGGATGACGGTTGTATGGTCTCTACCACCCAACTTCTGACCGATGGAGGGGTAAGAGATATTAAAATCTTCTCTTAATATATACATAATAATCTGTCTTGGGCGGATAACCTCTTTATGCCTGGTTTTCTCGTAAATACTTTCTTCTTTGATATTATAAAAATCGGAAATAATTCTAACCACATCCTTAACAGCAACAGACCTCTTCGGTTTAATATTGTTTTTGATGTAATTTCTGACATCTATCATAGAAATTTCTTTGCCTTTGAGTTCTGCCTGGCACAACAGAGAATTGACCGCTCCCTCAAGCTCTCTTATATTGCCGTTTATAGAATGAGCAAGATAGTCGACAATCTCTGGAGAAAAGGTGACTCTCTGCTGGGCCGCCTTGGCCGAAATAATGGCAATTCTTGATTCCTTGTCTGGCGGCGGGATGTCGACAATCATACCAGCCGAGAGGCGCGACTTCAGGCGATCTTCGAGCCCGGTTATAAAGTGAGGGTGTTTGTCGGAAGAAAAGATAATCTGGCGGTTATTGTCGTAAAGGGTGTTGAAGAGGTGGAAGAGCTCCTCTTGAAACTTCTGCTTATCGGAGAAGAATTGGATGTCATCGACTATCAGCATGTCGTATTTGCGGTATTTTTCCTTAAAAACATTCATTTTTTGGTTTTGGAGGGCATTCATACAATCCTGGCCGAACTGCTCTGAAGTCATATAATATACCCTTTTGCCGGGCGAAGCCGTTTTTATGTGATTGCCGATAGCTTGGATCAAATGCGTCTTGCCGTGGCCGGTTGAGCCGTAGATAAAGAGGGGGTTGTACATGATGCCGGGCTTCTTGATGACTGCCTGGGCAGCCGCATGAGCAAGTTCGTTGAATGGCCCAATTACGAAGTTTTCGAAGGTGTAGCGCGGATTCAAGTTGTCGTCCTTATTGACCTCAACTTCCGGCAGTGGCAACTCCTTATTGACACTTCCATTGTTCAATTTCTCCTCGCGGCGGCGCGACTCCTCCTTATTGACCACATACTCTATGGCATGGACGGATCCCTCCAGATTTCTTAGACTTCTTAGGATAGAGCTGTGGTATTTGGTTAGAAGCCATTCTTTAACGAAAGCGTTGGGAACGGAGAGTACTACCACCCCCGCTTCCTCCTTGACGATTCTTGTGTCCTTAAACCAGGTGGTAAAATTAGCGCTCGATATCCCCAACTCCATCTCCACCAGAACTCTTTGCCAAAGTTGTTTGTAGTCAGCCATCGTTTTGTTGGTACAGTATATCTTTTACCGCCTTGAGAAGAACTTGTGGAAGACTTAAAAAATGTTTATAATATGTGCATAAATTGTTAAGAACAAATGTCTAGAACATACCAACCTAAAAAGCGCAAGAGAGCCCGAGCCCACGGGTTCCTCTCAAGGAGCAAGACTCCAACCGGCAGGCGGACGATAAAGAACCGGCGTAGAAAAGGTCGTGCGAGGTTAGCTCTCTAGTTCGACGGGCTCACTACAAGTAATGCTCCACTTTTCAGTGAGATTTGTTAAGGATGAAAAAAACAAAATAATTATTTCTGTTTCGAAAAAAATTTCCAAAAAAGCTGTTATCCGCAACACAATCAAGCGCAGAGTGCGCGCTGTTCTTCGCGATTTAAAACCTGTTTCATGTTTAATTATTGCCAAACCCGGTGCAGAGAATATCAAAGGCAAAGAGCTGGAGAGTGAATTAAAATCGTTGGTCGTAAGTCGTCGTTTGTAGGTTATAATACTCAAATGTCTTCGATTTATCATACATTTTTCTTCGACCCGCTCTACAACTCACTCATTTTTCTTTTCCAGATATTCCCCTGGGCCGACGCGGGGATCGTGGTCGTGATGCTAACTATTCTGGTTCGGTTGATCCTCTACCCTCTCTCGCGCAAGGCCGTTCTGACGCAGATGAGGATGGCCGAGATTGCGCCGGAGCTAAACGCTATTAAAGAGAAGTACAAAAGCAATTCCGAAGAGCAGGCCAGGCGCACCCTCACTTTATACAGAGAGAAGGGGGTAAATCCGTTCTCCGGCATTCTGGTCATCATTATTCAGATCCCGATTATTCTCGCTCTCTACCAGATTTTCATCAATTTGCCGGAGATAAATGGCAATCTATTGTACTCATTCATAAAAGCGCCGGAAATTATCAGGACTACCTTCCTGGGTTTTATTGATGTGGGGGGCAAGAGTGCGCTTCTTGCCGTGCTTGCCGGGGTCTCAACATACTTCCAGATAAAAGTTTCAACTCAAGGGCAAGGTGTGCCTAAAGGCAACTCTTTCGGAGACAATCTGGCTAAAAGCATGCAGACTCAAATGAAATATGTTTTCCCAGCCATTATGCTTCTCATCGCTTACCAAGTCTCCGGCGCGATCGCGCTCTACTTCCTCACCACGAATCTTTTTAGTATCGGACAGGAACTATTTATTAAGAGGAAACGACCTCACCCAACCCTCTCCTAGAGCTAGGAGAGGGCGCAGACGAAGTCGGGGTGAGGTCAGTTCAGTCGAAATGCCCAAAGGGTCATATCCCGCTTGTTCATAAATATCAAATAATCCTCGGAAGGAGAAAGCTGCGGCCGGATTGTGTCGATCTCGACGCCGAGTAGAGATTTTGGTTCTGCCACTACTTCGGCGATTTCTTTATTGACGTCGAATTTCCAGAAACGGTCCGAGAAGGAACTTGTTCCACGGTACCAATTATCCGGCTCATTCTCGGCTACACCATCAATAGGAGAGCCGCAGAAAATTATTTCCGGCTGCTTGGCGCTCCAAACACACTTCTCGGCGAGCGTAGTGGGAGAAATTTCTGTTTCGGCGCCGGTGCGGAGATTCTTGGCGCGCAATTGCAAGGTGCCGTTATTGTATGAATAAAGCACGGATGTCCCAGCGCTATTGGGAACAGCTGAAAGCGCGGTCAAGGGTCCGAGAATTTTGTTTAGAGACCTGCCCGAACCGACCGTGTAGGCATAACCGGGAGATTCGATACTTGCCTTGGTGTGGACTAAAATACCGTTTTCCGAAACGGTGACGCGCCAGTTGGTAAAGGGCGAAGTCAAAATAGTTCGCATCGCACCGCCGTTAAATGGGGAGGAAACAATGTTTCCAGACCCTTTGTCGGCGTAATAGAGAATATTGCCGGAGCCCACCGCGATACTCGTCATCTCCCCGCGCAGATTTATAGCCGTACTGCTGGTAGAGGTAAGATCCAGTATAAGATTTCTTTGTCTGTCGGAATCATTCTCAAGCATACGCAAGAGGACGAAGTTGCCGTCAGGGCGGAAGTAAGCCTCATAAACCTTCGGAATAGTGTTGTTAGTAACCTTCTTTTTCTCGAGCGGTACTAGAGCCTCGCCTTTAGGCAAAATGGTTTCGATGACATGTCCTGTGGCACGATCAACGAAGCGTACTACTGTCTGTCCCACTTGCCCTGAGCTTGTCGAAGGGCGGGTAAAGGCTACTGCGCCCGCTACTGGCGTGTCAGAAATTCTGAAAAGGTCCGCTATTGGTACCCCACTCTCGTCAAATATTTGACTCAAATCCTCCCCCTTTGTCGTCAGTTGTTTGTCGTCAGTCGTTGGTTGTCCCAGGTTATCTCCCTCACCAAACGGCAGAAGTTCCCTTACCGCTTCGCCCGGAGAAATATTTTTGTCCCGTCCAGCAAAAGACCAAAGGAGAAATGCGACAAGCAATATTGCAACTATCGAACCTAAGATTAATAGTGTTTTTTTCATGCTTTATTTAATAACAAACATGCCAATGAGTCCACTCATCGACATATATTGTGTTATTTAAGCTGTATTGGGGGCCAAGTTGGCTACATGCTTGTGTGTTGGTTGGTGCGCCCTTCTGTTTTATATAATTATTAACATTTAAATTTTTACCTATATCAATTACAGCCAGGCCCGGACCATGGGTTGCGTGGCCGCCCTCCGTTCCCCCTGTGATCTCAACAAAACAGTTTTTACCCATTGCGATCTGACACGTTAAGGCAAAACTCTTGACCCCTTCAATTGCTTGCTGAGGCAAGCCTACGACATTTGTGCATCCGCTTGTGGCGCCAGTCACACAAGGGTTGTTGTTTATTGTTACGGAAGGAATGTTTTTCTTTAAATCTAACTCAAT
The DNA here is from genome assembly GCA_001824005.1 of Candidatus Zambryskibacteria bacterium RIFCSPLOWO2_01_FULL_47_14. The sequence continues at coordinate 23,085 of MHWG01000007.1, forward strand.
CCGATTATCTTCAGCCACTTGTTCTGGGGTCAGTATGTATCCGGGCAACACCCCCCCTCCTCCACCCCCACCACTCAAAGTAGAAGGGGCAATTTTCTGCTTCGGAATATCAAATTTTATCTCTACCAACTTCGGATTGATGGTGTAGAGGATGAGCCAGGCGGCTATGGCTAGGCCGAGTCCCCACATGGCGTTTTCTATAACCCCCTTCGCTTCATCCTTGCCGGAGAAAGCGTCGGTGGACATGTATTTGATACCCGCATAGATGAGCATGACTACCGCAAGTACGCCGGCTAGGCCGATGATTAATTTGAATAAGCCGGTAATATATTGAACAGCATTTGTTTTTTCTGTCGGATTACCACCGGCGCCTTGGAGAGGAATAGGTGCGAGCAGGGTGTATTCAGTTGGTGCCGGGGCTGGCGCCTGCGCGGAAGCGGAACTGACGAACGACGTACAACTAACGACAAACAACAATAACCAAAACACAATTTGTATCCCTGCCGTGTGTCGTAAGTCGTGTGTTATAAGCCTATTCATCTCCGAATTGTATTATGAAATCTCTCGTGATTTCTCTCATGACCTTGCTACTGTCAGAGAAAGAGATTATTACCGGCACATAACCCTGCGCCTTTTCCGGAGCGCGATAAGTAACGGAATTGCCAATCCAAGTATCTGTGCCAGTGCGCCATTTGTAAGAAAGTGCCGTTGCCTCTCGCTCTGTCGAATCGGCGTAGAGCGGGAAGGCGGAGAAAGTTACCTCCTCCTTATTCAACCTATACGTCTTATCAACTTGCCGGTGGAACATATATCCGTACAAAGGATTCTTTTCATACACGAGGAGCTCTGGATCCCGTGCCGCCATACTTATCGTCGATTCGGCGAGAGTCTCATCGAGTTGGTTTATGATCTCTACTTTCAGGGTGTAGGGTTTGGAGAAAAGAGTGTCTCTAAACTTAATCGTATCTTTGCCGATGCCCGAAGCACCGCCGAGGACTGTGCCGTTCCTTACCCACCGGTAGTTGAGGGCTGCCGGATCACCGAACCCTTGCGGGATGGCGACGAATCTGATCAAGGACTGTTTGGACCAGAGCGCTTTACCTTCGTAAAACGGCGGCGCATAAGTCTCCCCTTGCCAGAGAATGTCCACACTCTGTGCGAATACGGGAGTAGATAGTAGGAAGTAGATAGTTAGGAGTAGAAATAATTTTCTCACTATTTTATTATACCCGTTTTCCCGGCAACTTTATTCACAACCACTCCTCCAGGAACTGTGCCAATTGCCTTCTTAATCTTTGTATCCAGGGCCAAAATTGTTACAGCAGCTGTCCATGCTGGCAAGGCGGCCAGCCAAGGAATTATTTCAATTAAACCAGCTCCACCCATCACTAGAATTCTTTTGGGCCTCATAAAACTTATGCCATGGGTCTTAAACCATAGGAAGAAAGTCAAAAAAGCAAAAAATCCTGCGAGCCAGTCCATAAAAATAAAGGCCAGAAGCCACTGAAGAACATCGAAGAAGAGCGCCGTACAGATCATCAGGGCGATCGTATGATTCTTTAACCCCTTCTCTTTATTCTGTTCCGGCATTTGGGTTCTCGGTGGCTTGTTTCAAACGCTCTTTCTGGGCCACGAGCGCATCCTCTTTATCCTCGGCTGCATCTTGACGGGCTTTTTTAATAGCTAAGACCTGGCCCGGGTCGGAAGTGATGATCTGGTCCTCGGTGTAGGAGGCAATGATCTTAATGGCGACGTGTTTCAACCCCGCGAAGAAGATGCCCTCCCCCACGTCTGACTCGAGAAGAAGATATTTCTCTTCATCCGTGAGATTAAAAGTTTTTTGAAGTTCGTCAATCGTTGCCGGTGATTGTTTGAGGAGAAGTTGGATCGAAGAGTTGGTAATGATTGGCACGCCGTAAGGAGATTTCAAGAAGTCGCCTACATCCTGGGTGATAGTAGCCACGCCCAAATAATATTTCCTACCGCGCTTCACTAGGCCCATGAGGAAGGAGGCAGTATCTTCCGACTTCATCATCCACCAGGCTTCGTCGATGACGAGTAGGCGCTTCCTCAGCTCTTTTCTGATGGAGTTCCAGATATAGTGGGTCACGATATACATGGCGATAGGCTTCAATTCATCCTCCATATCTCGGAGGGAGAAGACCACGAACTTCCGGTTGATATCGACATTTGAGGGCCTGTTGATGAAGCCGGACCAAGTGCCTTTGGTATATTTGGAGAGGCGCTGTGCTAAGGATTCTCCCCCCTCCATGCCGGAGAGGACGAGTTCGAAATCGCTCATTAACGGCGGCTCGATGTTTCGGAAATCGGAGTCAACGGTGATATCTTTCAGAGCATAAGTTTCGGTAATGGCGCGGTCGATGATGGCGTCTTCTTCGGCCGTGAGTCCGCCCATCATCAGGCGGAAGAGGCCGACGAGATTGATGATATTGGAGCGCAAAATGTTGGCCGCGCTCTCGTCGGGGCCTGGCACCGGCAGGTCGAAAGGATTGATGTGATGTTCGGAATTTAAGGAAATGTTGAAGTATCGCCCGCCGGTCACTTCAGCCATGTACTCGTACTCCTTCTCCGGATCGATGACGATAACTTCTGTGTCAAACATGAGAGTGCGAAGAATCTCGAGCTTAGTCGCGTAGGACTTCCCCGCACCAGCTTTGGCAAAAGTTACGGAATTATAATTCTCAAGGTCGAAGCGATCCCAAAGGATGAGGGAGGAATTATGCCTATTTACTCCATAGAGGATTCCATTGTCAGATGTGAGATTGAAGGAGGTGAAAGGGAATAGCGATGAGAGCGGCGAAGAATTGAGCTTGGAATGGACGTTTAAGAGGTCGTTGCCCAAGGGTAGGGTGCTCTGATAGCCTTCCTCTTGTTGGAAGAGGGCGGGCTTGACGTAAATCAACTTGGCTTCGAGAATCGATTTTATTTCACTTTCAACTTTGTCGAGTTCGTCGGAGGAGTTGCCGTAGATGGTGATGTAGAGGCCGACGTCGAAGAGCTTCTCCTGGGCCTGCTGGAGCTGGTCGCGCAAGTTCTCGAGATCCTGATAAGCCACATCGAGCATCGGGTCGCGCACCAAACCCTTCTCTTCCCTGGTGTGGATCTGGCTTTGCACCTCAGCCACCTTCCTTTGGAATTGTCGCAGAACTTTGGCCGTTTCAATTGGATGGACGAAGATTGAGACGTCGAAGACCTTGTCCATGTTGATAATGGGAGAGAACCACCCTTCGGTAAGATAGCGAGGATAAGAAATGACGAAGAAACTTCTCAAAATTTTTTCCCCCAAGTTTATTTCCCGCGGAGAGACCTTCAGAGCCGAAGGCGCGATGATATCTTTGAGCTCGAGCGCTCCCGCTTCGAAGATTTCTTTGGGCAAAATGGAGGAAATATCAGCTTTCTCCTCTTTTTTACCAAAAATTTTATCAAAAAATGCCATGTTATTTGGTTTTGATAGGCTTTTCTGTTTCTCCCGGGTTGAACGCTTTGTAGAAAAGTTCGATCACTGCCTCTGTTCCAAGCCGCGCTACGCGGATGCCGGTGCGCACGAGCCCCTGCTCGACCACCGAGAGACGCTCTTCAAGCTGGCTCCTCGATTCTTCAAAGCTTCCACCTCCACCCGTTTCCTTACTTCCCCCACTTCCCTTACCTCCCATAATACCTAACCGAGAAATAAGGCCGCCGGCCGCTCCAGTGGAGAGCATGGCCGGGCTGTAAGGCACCACGATGAAGAAGTGCTTGGTCATGATGTTGGCGTCTTCGGTAAACTTCTTGATGAACTGGATGTATTCTCTGACCTGAATTTTCAAAAGATTGTTGGTCTGCTTCCCTTCCTGCTCCTCAAGGAGCGCCAGATATGGTCGGATATCGAGCTTTCTTGACTGGACCAATATTTCGACCGAGAAATCGAGCGAGTTTAAGAAATCCTGGAATTGGAGAAGGATGGCGTTTCTCTCGTCCTCGCTCTTGAGGGAGAAGTTGAGGGATGAACAGAGCAGGATGCCGCGCATGCCGCCGTCTTTGAGCACGACCACTCCGTCGCGCACCTCCTTGATGGGGACGAATTCTTGAGTAGCGTTGCTAGATGACATGAATATATTATAACCCAAATTGAATTAACCTAATTATTCTAATTTCTAATTAACCTAAATAATGACTAAAAATCAATTGGGATTTGGCTATTGGGATTTATTTAGAATAATTAGAGCAATTAGGTCAATTAGAAATTTGCTATACTATAGATATGCGTTTCCAAGTGCCTCAATTTATCGAGGTCGAGGATAAGATTTTCGGCCCTTTGACCTTCAAACAATTCGTCTATCTCGCCGGCGGAGGTGGTATTTGCGTCATCTTGTTTATTTTCCTGCCTAAATTTCTGGCCATTCTTATTGCCCTGCCCGTAGTAGCTCTTAGCGGGGCGCTCGCTTTCTACAAGATCAATGACAAGCCCTTCATCCACTTCGTCGAAGCGTTCTTCAATTACAGCTTGAAGAGCAAACTTTATATATGGAAAAAGGAAGACAAGCAGCCAGTTTCTAAGGCCGCCTCCGCTCAAGGCTCCGGCCCGCCGAAGCAGGTTTATGTGCCCAAGCTCTCCGAATCCAAGCTTCGCGAACTCACCTGGAGCCTCGACATCAAGGAGAATCAGAATCTTGCCGCCAAGGACTCCTTTGAATAAAGTTGTTTTTGCGGATTATTGAAGTTTACTGCTTGCCGGCGAGGAAGAATATGACAGTCCTGTTCAAGGGTCTGGGCGTATAGACTACATAGGTTTGGACATTGGCTCCGCTTATGCTCATAAAGCCGCTGATCATAGTTACCGAATCGCTCTCGATCCTGCCGGAGTATTGATTGGGAGTAATTTTGTAGAATGCCGCTATTTTGTCGGCGTGGTTCCCAGAGATGCAGAGCATGGGCACGTCGGCCATCTGGGGATTGGACGGCTTGAAGTAGCCGACAATCATTGCTCCAGGGTAAATTGGCAAACTTTTATGCGGGAAGTTCGCCGGGAATTCCGACTGATAGACAGTTTCTCCGCCTCCGCCGGGTAGATTTACGGATTTGAGATCTTTGCAGTCATTGCCTTGCGAGGTTTGGCCGCCGCTTACTTCTTCCGCAGGCGCCTCTGGCAGATTGGGGCTGTAGGTATTTTGAGCTAGAGGCTCGCTCTCTGCTCGATTGAGGAAGAGGTAGAGACCCGCTCCGCCGGCAAGCACTATGAGTGTCACTATTACGGTAATCATTTTGCCGCCGGAGAATCCCGAGGCTACGGCGCTCGCCTGAATATGGCTTGGGGTCGGATTTGCAAACCCTGCGGGCATCCCCGGGGTTTGAATATGGATGGAATTGAGGGCTTCATTAATGTTTCCGTCCGGCCAGCCGGCATTCCTAAGCTCCATCTTTATCGTCTCATCGGCTTTCCCCGATCCCCTCGCCTGTTTGATGTAATTTAATAATTCTTGGTTCATATATGTATAGCTTATTGGCTATTAGCTTGTTGGCTTTTTAGCTTCGATACCCAACTTGTTAATTATAACATTTAACATCCTCATTTCCTCGCAATTTTTCACCCTCTTTTTCTCGGACAGAAAGTTCCTAGTACACTAGGAACTAGGAACTAATTGTGATAGTATACGTATATGGCTGAAAAAACTTCAGAAAAAATTCTTGAATATATTAGAAATAAAGGGCAAGCCACGGGTGATGATTTGTCCCGTTATTTGGGTATTACATCTCGGGCGGTTCGAAAACAACTTAGTAATCTTCTAGAAGAAGATGCACTTTACAAAATTGGGAAACCGCCAAAAGTTTTCTACTTACTTGCGAAGGAAAGACAACAACTTGGTGTGGATTACATTGACCCCGTGCTTAAAAAAGTGATTGATGAAAATTTTCTGATCATTACTCCGGCCGGAGAAAAGAAAGAAGGATTTGAAGGGTTTGTTTTTTGGTGCAATAGGCAAAAGCTACCGGTGGAAAAGACAGCGATAGAATACGAAAGAACACTCAAGAAATACCTTGCGTACAAGAAGGGTGGTCTGATTGACGGTATGTATAAAATTAAACACACGTTTTCGGAAGTTTTTGTCGACAAACTCTTCTACCTTGATTTCTACAGTATTGAGAGATTTGGGAAGACTAAGCTGGGTCAGTTGCTCTTGTATGCGAAGCAAAGTCAGAACAAGATTCTTATTAACGAGCTTGTCAATCAGCTTCAGCCCCAAATAACCGAACTTCTGAAACGATTTAAGATAGATGCAGTTGCATACATCCCCCCGACAGTTAGAAGAGAAGTTCAGCTTATGAAAGAGCTCGAAAGAATGCTTAATCTGGCTCTGCCGGTAGTGAATCTTGTGAAAGTAAAAACTCCCATAGCGGTTCCACAAAAGACGCTCAGTAAACTTGAGGATCGTGTTGAAAATGCCAAAAGCACAATTGTGGTTGATGATGTCAGAAGGTATAAAACCTTTCTCCTTATTGATGATGCTTTGGGTTCCGGCGCTACCATGAATGAAACAGCCAGGAAAATAAAAAATCAAAACCTAGCCAATAATGTTATCGGCCTGGCAATTACAGGCAGTTTCAGCGGCTTTGAAGTGATTAGTGAAGTCTAATTCCTTAGAATAATTAGAACAATTAGGTCAATTAGGAATCAATTCAAGGGTTCCCGATACGGGTCAGCTCCGCCCGGATATTTGAATTTCGGCGGCTCATTTACCGGTATTTGAGCCGTTTGAGGTTTAGATGTTGGATTTTGGTTATTGTCTGTGATTTGTAGTTTGGGATTTGTGATTTCTACATGCGGTACTTCATGCGCCGTCTCCCCCTTCTCCACCATTGGCAAATTCGCCGGTGGGATTTCTGGAACCGCAACGGGAGCTGGAGTTGGAACAGCTTTTTCTAATTCCTCAACCTTGTCAGAAATTACCTTAAAAATTTTCTCGTTCACTTCTGTTGCGATGTCGAAGGCTAGGTTCTCGTCGATTGCCGCTTCCCGTGCCATATTTGCGACGTAATCATCCAGACTCTCGAAACCGTAGAGGATGAACATTGTCTCTCTTTCGATAATTTCTTTCTGCTCCGGCTTCAAATTATGCAGTCCGGCAATCTGATTGACTAAAGATTTCCATGGGACAACCTCAAGCGCTTTCCGCAAATTTCCCGGCAGAGTTTTCAACTGATCTTCTATAAGTTTGTCGGTTTCGTTCATGGTGTGGGTGGAGTCGGAGGGGTTGGAGGAGTAGGGGGTGTTGGGACAGTTGGGGTTGCTCCTCCGCTATCATCCGCCGCATCTTTGGCTTGCTTCTCAATTTCTTCAGCAATTTTTTCCGACGCCTTCTTGTCTTTCATACTCTTACGTATTGCATTGGCAGCCTGTATGCTCTCTCTTTTGACAGGTCCAAATATCCCAAAGCGAGTGGTAAAGCCGTAAGGAATTTTTCGGCCTCTAACTGAAAGTGTTCTTTCCTCAACATCTTTAGCATAAGCTCCCCTTCTCTTGTTAAGCAATCCCTCAATTGGCTTTGGAGACCATCCGATGTTTCTGGTTCTAGCATCAGCTTCTGCAGCCTCCTGTGTCATTCCTGCATTTGTTAATCTATCTACCTCCTGCAGGAACAAATCCTCCTTTGTATCTAATGCTGCTTTCGCTGCTTTTTTACTCATACCTCTTGCCCTGTATTCCTTTAACTTTCTTTGCCTCAAGGCGTCTTCACTTGCGCCCTGTATTTCATCTAATTTTGCTTGAGCTGCGGCTATATCGGCAGGAGTGCCAGTCTTTTTGGCATCAGCAAG
>MHWG01000007.1:30911-31207 GCA_001824005.1 Candidatus Zambryskibacteria bacterium RIFCSPLOWO2_01_FULL_47_14
TATTACTTCAAGCTCGGAAGGCTTAAATGCTTCTTCCGCATATTTCTTCTCCGCTTCGATTTTCTTCTTGAGATCCGCAGCGAACCCTCCCTTCTGTGCCTTACCTGCATCTAACTGACCAGATAGAGCTGTTCCTCTAATATCAAAGCTTGCTCCACTAGTTTTTCTGCTGGCGGCCAAAGCCAGTCTGGCAGACAAACTAGTCGGAGCTTTGTCCTGGAGCCATTTATTTTCAGCCAATGTTTGCCCAGCTCTACCCAATGTACCTCTTCCCAATCTTCCCGCCATGCCAAGTG
>MHWG01000007.1:31218-44761 GCA_001824005.1 Candidatus Zambryskibacteria bacterium RIFCSPLOWO2_01_FULL_47_14
GCGACTCCAGTTGCCCAGCTGGTGAGTTTGGAAACTCCGCCAGGAGCTTTATTGGCCCACTCTTTGGCGATGACGAGGGAAACGATAAGTAAGGTAATCATCACTCCGTAATTTATAAAAATTCCCATGGCAGTAGGATCTGGTGCTGCCTTCCCTGCTTCTGCGGTAATGACTGCAGCCATATTCCCTCCTTTTGGTAAGATTCCGCGAGCGACTATAATTACAATCCAAGTCAATGCAAAGTAAATTGGTGCGAAGAATGCTTGTCCGATTAGGGCGTCACTCCATTGTTTTTTGTATTTATCCATTTCCGGCAATACATATGAGAGGAAAGCGATAGGCGAAAGAATCAGTACGAAAACCAGCACAACGAATCGAATCACAAACATTATAGCTATGGCAAAGAATATAAATGCCGCTATAAGTGCGACAACTGTGCCCAAAACTCCAGCCAAAAGAATACTGTTTCCACTAAGTTTTCCTGTGGCATTCCAAATAGATTGTATCCCCAGTGGATCCATCAAACTGTTAGCTATGCCGCCATTTATATGCTCGCTAATTGCTCCCGGGGCTATAGCATCATAGAAGGTAATAGCAAGAACATTTGAAATATCGATGACAACTTTTGTGAAGAACAGACTGAAATTAATTAGAATAGCAACCACAACAACCTTCACGATAAGTTTTTGATTATCTTTGCCGATTCCCAGAATGGTTGTAATAGCCGCATAGAGCAGTACGAAAATGAACCCCATATTTCCCAAATCACGAATTGTTTTCCAAGCAATGTTTATTACATCAGCTTTATCCAGATTCGCCTTCATATTTACGACTGTGTAATCGACAACGGCATTCAAGATATTTCCCGCAAACCATGTTATCCATGAAGCGACATAAAGGATTCCTGCGGCTAGCGGCGAAAAGGCACCCGAGATCCAATTTATGGGATAAAGGATTGACCACCAGCTTGTTTCAGGACTATTTGGGTCTGGTGAGCCAGCTTCTATTCCCGGATCAGTTACAGAAAATTTTCCGCCAAGCCCACCCTGACTTTTTGGTGTTTCGCATTTGGATAGTGTCGAAGTAACTACATTCAGACGTCCCCCACTACTTACTGTGCAGAATCCGGTTAGATCTATTGGATTGGATGTCGGGCCACTGGGGAGCTGTGTCGTGGTTGGGAGTCCTTGCACTGGGCCGCTCGGCAACGTCTGTGCAAAGGAAGAGAGCGGCAGGAGTAGGGTTGCTATGAAAATGGAGATTAAATACTTTTTCATTGCATTCTCTCATTGATGTTTGAGGGCGGTGTGTATATGGGAGCGATGCCGGACATGTCGGAACAGGCGCTGCCGCAGACATTGCTTCTTGGCGAATCGGGCGAGATGGTGTGGATTACAAGCTCGCCGCGGTCGCTGCCGGCGGAGATCACGATATTTGTGCCGTCAAACTCCACATCCCAGCTTGCCGCCGGACAGTCATCGACTATTATCACACTTTTTTCTCCCCACGGACGCAAGAGACAGCTGTTGAAGCCGTTGAAGTGTCCCGCCCAAATCTGATTATTGACCTTGAAGAGTTTAGGAACACCGTCCATCACGGTGCCCTTAGTACCGAGAGCAATTATCCTGCCCGTAGGTGTCCTGCCCCAAGCGCCCTTTCCGTAACCACCCCATGCAACGTAGCCATCTAGGGCGTCGAGCCCGCCGACAGCGCCTCTGATGGTGAATTGTCCGACCTTTTTATAATTTTCATAAATGCAGATCGGGCCGAGATTACTGCCACCGTCGCAAGTGCCGTAAAGCTTATTGCCGTCTATGGTGGCGTGGCCGATTCCATTGCCGATGAAGACCCCGTCTTCGTAAAGTCCCTCGGTGGTAGTGGTAAGCCAATGGCCTTCATTGGGATCGGTTCTGCTTATATTGGTAAATGAGACAGCGTCATTGCCGATTACCGGCATTTGGGCGATGAGTTTACCCGCCCACGAACCGGCTTCGACAAGCCACATTTCTATCCTCTGGTATTCCGGCTTTCCGTAGCACCAATTGACGATGGTGTCATTGTTGAACCAGCCTTTGTTTCGGCAGTCGGCCCCCTCGCCCTGGATGGTGATATCCTTCACCGTTTTTGCTTTTACATTCGTAACGAAACTTCCGCTATTGCCGGAAACTACGTAACGCCCGTTGGGCGAAATGTCCGACCACCAGCCGTCTGCCGGAGGCCGATAAGTGTCAACGACCGTCGCCCGCGGCGCCTCGTTGAAAGAGATTACGTTTCCGTCTTCCTCTTGATCTCTTGAGCCCAAGCATGGCGGCCCGACCGTACCATTCTCACCGCCAAAGAGACATATATCGGGTCTCCCATCCCCGTCGGTGTCAGTGCCATCAATGATGCCATCGCCGTCTGTGTCAATTGGAATGGCCCTTCTGGCTTCGCCGGACTGTCCCGTCCCGCCTGCATTTCCCTTCCCCGCTCCGGAGAGTCCGACGCTACCGAAAATTTTTTGTATTAGCTGTGTTACCAATGCGCCCACAATTTCATCGAACTCATCTGCAAGCTCAAGCTGTCTTACGCCGGTGCCCAATACGTTAGAAAGCTGATTCTCTATTACGCTTCCCGGCGTGACGGTTTCCTGGAGACCGCCTATGCATCCGTTCGGATCATCAGGGAGGTTCCACTGCACTTCATCGCTGTTGACTGCACCAGTGTTTTTGCCCAGAGTGCACTTTTTGTAAGAAAGGAATCCTCTGCCCTGATTGAGCTCCCGATCCTTAAGCCCGATTGCGCTTGCAATGCGGCTGTCCAGGTCTACCCTAGCTTTCAAATATGCTCCGTACGGATTATTGGTTGGATTTTGCGTCATAGAGAACCACGCATCCCAGCCGCCTTTTGAAAAATCATTATAAAAATCTTCTATGGCGCCTCTTGTATTACCGACCACTTCGGTCAAGGTGCATTGATATGGCTCGGGTTCGTAATACTCCTGCATGAGCGAGAGCCGGATATTTGCTTGAAATGGCGAACAGAGCAGATTGAGATCTTTGTTGTTTCTGATAAACTCCCCCGCCACCCCATCGGCAATGTCGGCAAAGTATTGCTTCGGATTGCTCACGTATGCAGGATTGCCCTCAAATCCATTGTTGATCCATTTGACGGTGGAATTGACGATTTTGTCGATCACATGCTTTGCCACCACTAAGGCAATCGAGTCCCAGCTTAGGCCAGGAACGGTATAACCGAATATAGTAATGCCGACTTCCTTCTGCCTTAGAGCGCTGTCGCTTACCGGAACCGAAGTTTGGGCCAAGACTGTCGGAGCAAAGGATGATGAAGCTATGGCGAGAGTAAGAATAAGAACGATGACTTTTTTAGCACTCATTGGGTGTAATTATTTGTCCAAATTATACCATTGGTTGACATGGCGATTTGGATATTTAGGAACAATTCATCTTCTTTTTTTGCATTCCGGACCTGCGTCTGAATGGCGGCATAAATTTTTATCGGGTCGTCGGAAGATTCCGCAATGGTTCTCATGGCTTGGGCGCTTTGAAAATAATTATTGACGATTTCCAGATGATTTCTGACAAGCGATGCGGGCACCTTTATTCCCAAAAGTTCGTTTGCCAGAGCGAGATACAGATCTCCAGTTTGTAAGATGAAATTGTCGAAGTTTTCTTGGCTTGGATCGCTGACCTGCTCGCTCTCCTGTTTGGCCAGTAGAGCATATTTGCTGCGCGCGGCAATCATGATCTTGCCGTAACCGAAAATGTTTTCTGCCGAGTCCGGGATGGTAGAGAGTTGTTCGACTCTCGCGACCTTCGAGGCGCTCGGTTCGATGTTGAGGATGCCCTCCGCATACCTTTCTGCCAGGAAGTTGAGGTTTGCGGGAGAAGCCTCGCCTCTGGACTTAAGATCGGCGTAATCGGCAAATAGTTGTCTCGAGAACATATCCGTAGTTGAGAGCGGAGTACTGCTTGAGTTCTCGAAGCTAGCGCTCAAAAGATCTATATCACTCTTTGGCGCGGCACTTCCCGGGTTTGAAATGGTGATAAGACTCTCCGCGGGCTTCTCGTTGGGAAATCTGAACCAAAATGCCGCCCCGATCATAATCAAGGAAGCAATAAGAGCGGATAATATTTTTGCTCTCATGATTATTAATTGTACCAGATAAATACGGGGTTTATTGTGTATAATGAAGATATGAAATTGGCTTCAATATCCGTCTTACTCTCCTTTCTTATATTATTCCCAATTTCTTCTGCACAAGCGGTAGTAGCGCCGTTTGGCGGGTTCTCCACCTTTACCGTGCCGTGCACTTGTTCGGGCAATTTGGCGGTGTGGTTTGCCCCCCTTTTCCTCGGTGGGCCTGCTATCATATCCGGTTTTATTACCTACTCTCCATACGCTACCTTCCAATATTCCAACTACACAGCTGGGTTGCCCACCGTTTGGCATCTAGGGTCTTATCTGCCTGGAGTACAGGCCTGTTATATATATGTAGGAGTAGCTTGCGTGCCGTTTCCGACAATCGGGCTCATGACTCAAGTGGGAACAAGTCTACCTGCAAATTAATTCAGCAAGTTTTCCCCATTGGTCAATCGAGAGCTCTTCTGCGCGGGCATTCTCGCTTAATCCAAGTTTTTTGAAGGCTTCCAGCGTTTTTTCTTTGCCGGCCAGAGCCGAGAGGTTCGAAGAGAGCTTCTTACGCTTTGACTTAAATCCCGCCTTGAGAAGTTTGAAGAAATCAGTTTCAGAGAATTTGCTAAAAAACTTTTTTGAAATATTTTTGATGAGAATGATGGCCGAATCGACTTTAGGCTTTGGGGCGAAGGAGCCTGCCAAAACCCTTTCAATATATTCCGGCTCGCCATATGACTTAACCGAGATCGAGAGAATACTTTCCTTCTCATCCACAATTCTTTTTGCAACTTCTCTCTGCACCAGAAGTACCATAAGCTCGGGCTGATCTCTTGCCGATAAAAATTTTTCTAGAATTGCGCCAGTGATGTTGTAGGGGATATTCGATATTAGCTTATAATTTTTAATTTTCAATTTAGAATTTTCAATTAATTTTAAAATGTCATCATTAATTAATTCTAAATTCTCATTTTGAAATTTGATTTTTAAATTTTCATATAAATTATCGTCTTTTTCTACCGCAATTACTTTTGCTCCGGTTTGCAATAATTTTTCCGTCAATGATCCTGTGCCAGGGCCGATTTCAAGCACGATATCGTCCGGTTTTACTTCTCCCGTCGCCACGATCGCGTTCAAAGCACGTTCCGATTTGAGGAAATGCTGGCCAAGTGATTTTTTCGCGTACATTATTTTAAAATTCTATCTCAAGCAAAGGTTTTCTGTCGTGCGGGCTCTCTTTGTAAGTATCTTCTTCTGTCAGATTTTCCGGAATGTCGAGGATAAATTCTGAAGGAATGTTGACCCGACTCCGGCCGAAGAGCATACGCGTTTGTGCGTAGGTTAGATACACCTTTTTCCTAGCACGAGTGAGCGCCACGTAGAAAAGGCGCCGCTCCTCCTCCGCCTCTTCCGGTGTGACGCGAGATTCGTTGGCTTTCGCGTGCGGGAATAATCCATCTTCGAGTCCGGCGACGAAGACAATGTCGAATTCGAGCCCTTTTGCCGCGTGGATCGTCATCAATCTCACTGCCTTTTTCTCATCCTTCAGCTCGTCTTGGTCGCTCTGGAGAGCCGTTTCTGACAGAAATGCCAGAATGCCCTCTTCCGGTGAAAAATCTTTATATTTGGCCGCGAAATTGACGAGCTCGTAGGCGTTCTCAAGCCGCGCAGCGCCTTCTTCTCCGCTTTCTTTATATTCATCTTCCAGACCCGATTCCTTGATGATGAAAAGAATTGTTTCGGAAACTTTGTTTGTCTTAGCGGATTCCGCGATTCTCGCCAAAAGTTTCCTAAAACTTGCAACTTTTGTTTTTATCCCAAGAGGAAGATCTACTTCGCCACCTGAGAAAATCTTGACGATGCTTGTTTTGCCGATGCCGCGCGCCGGCGTATTGATAACGCGCTTTAAGTCCGAGAGCGAATCTGGGTTAAGCGCTGCGCGCAAATAAGAAATGATGTCCTTAACCTCTTTCCTTTCGAAAAACCGCGTGCCTAAAACTTGGTATGGGACGCCGAGTTTTAAAAACGCTTCCTCCAGAATTCTTGATTGGAAATTGGCCCGATAAAGCACCGCTATTTCTTCCGGAGGAATATTTTCCCCAATGAGTGTCTTCGCTTTCGAAGCGATGAAGTCCGCTTCGCTCTCTTCGTCGAGGCAGACGTGGATGCCGATTTTTTCTCCCGCCGCATTTTCGGTAAAAAGATTTTTCTTCCTCCTGATTTTATTCTTCTCGATCACGGCATTGGCCGCTTCGAGAATAGTTTTTGTCGAGCGGTAATTTTCCTCAAGGATTATCACCTGTGAACCGGGATAATCTTCTTCGAAGGCTAAAATATTTTTGATATCGGCGCCGCGCCAGGAGTAGATATTCTGGTCGATGTCGCCCACGACGCAGATGTTTTGCTCATCTCCGACGAGCATTTGACAGATCTCGTACTGCACGCGGTTGGTGTCCTGATACTCGTCAATGTGGATATAGCGCCAAACTTTGCGGTAATAATCTTTGATGCCGTTCTCCGATTCCAGAAGATTTCTCGTTTTAAGAAGCAGGTCGTCGAAATCAAGCGCGTTTTCCCGCTCCAAAGATTTTTCATACAGCGGCCAGACTTGGCCCACCACGTCCATGAAATAGCCTCCGGTGTCCACGCTCTCCCATTCATTTTGCGTCAGTCCCCTTCCCTTAAGCTTCGAAATTATGCTTAGAATGGCGCCCGGCTCGTGAGTTTTCGGATCAAGTCCCAGAGCAATCAAACATTCCTTGACCAGCTTCTTGCTGTCGTCGCGGTCGAAGATGGAGAAGTGCTTTTTGAGCCCGGCGCGATGCGCCTGTTCGCGCAAAATGTGGACCCCGAGCGAATGGAAGGTGGAGACAAAGGGTCTCTCGGGCATAAAGATGGGACGATTAATGCTGGCGTCTGATTGAAGTCTTGCTTCGATCCGATCGCGCATCTCTCTGGCCGCTTTGTTGGTGAAGGTGATGGCCAGAATAGAGGAGGGCGCGACGCCGCGACTTATGAGATGCCGGATGCGCTCGGTAATGGTCTTGGTTTTGCCGGCGCCGGCGCCGGCGAGGATCAAAACCGGCCCCTCAACGGTTTCGACAGCCCTTTTTTGTTCCGGATTGAGGGAGTGCATAAGTACTGGCACACTATATCATATGGCGGTATAATGGGTTTACATCAATGAAAGAACGTGGTCGCATGGCTCTGTTGAGCCATTTCGTCATATTGGGCCTTGTCCTTCTCTCTCCTATTGCCGTTTACGGCAAATCGGGCGGGAAGCTCCTGCGCATGCCGGAGAATCGCGACCTCGGCAATTCCCAGACAATGAATCTTCTCGAGGGCTACTTGAACATCAATCCCGCCGGCATCGGCGGGCCAATTATTGCGGTAGTCGATAACACAGCTCTCTCCGCCGAGGATGATCCAGGAACTTTCGCCGATCTCGGTCGCTTTGGTACTGGCGAGATTTCAGTTTATACAGTACGCCAGGGCGATACATTGGGAGGCATAGCCGAGATGTTCGGCGTTTCCGTCAACACCATTGTCTGGGCCAACGACATGAAGAGTAGGACTCTCAAAGTTGGCCAAGAACTTGTCATTCTCCCCATTACCGGTGTCAAGCATATGGTGAAATCTGGCGACACCATCGCTTCGGTGGCCAAGAAGTACAAAGCGGATCTCGACGATGTTCTCTCCTATAACGGGCTTGAGACGAACTCAAAAATTGCAGTGGGTGACGTGATAATTATCCCCGATGGCGTTGTAAGTACGTCTGCTGGCTCGGTGGCGCCTTCATCTTCGTCGAAGATTACTGTTTCCGACGGCTATTTCGTAAGGCCTTTGCGCGGAGGCATCAAGAGCCAAGGCATACACGGCTACAATGGTATCGACATTGCCGCTCCAACGGGTACTCCGATCTACGCTTCGGCCGCCGGTACGGTCATTATCTCCAAAGCTTCGGGTTACAACGGCGGCTACGGACTATATGTAGCCATCAAGCACGGCAACGGCACACAGACGGTGTACGGACATATGTCGAAGGTAAATGTGGTAGTTGGAGAGCAAGTTGATCAGGGCGAAGTGATAGGCGCCGTCGGCAACACCGGTCGTTCCACCGGCCCTCACATCCATTTTGAAATCCGCGGCGCAAAGAATCCTTTCTAGCTTTGTAGCTTCGCTAGCTTCATTAGGTTTGTAGCTTTTTAATACAAATGTGAAGGGCGCGCTCGCTTTCGCTCGCGCGCCCACTTTTTCTGGTCGAACATGTGCGTGATCAATCGTTGCTGGCCGTTCCGAGGAATCTCATCTGTTTCTCCATTTCTCCGAGCTTTGCTTCAGATGGGTCGCCATCTGCGACTTCGAAGAAGGTTGCGCCTCTTACCTCAGCGACCGCATCTTCATAAACGAACCGTCGAAGTTTCGAAAGAATGCGGCCAGAGTTGTGAGGGGGCACAGTTTCGAACACCGCAATTATTTTCACGTTTAACTCTCCTTTCCAGAGATAACCTACAATAAATAAACCTGCATGTAAATAGCCTCTTAATTTCTCAATTTCTCAATCATCGCTATAAATCAAACTTCTTCGGTCTGTATTCTACGGCCTCGAGGACGTGTTGGGAGGAAACATTTTCACTTTCCTCAAGATCGGCAATTGTTCGGGCCACTTTTATCATCCTATGGTAGACGCGGGGTGAGAAGCCGAGGCGTTCGGCGGCGAGATTGAGTGTTTTCTCGGCACCTTTCTCCAATTGCACGTGCAAGACCAATTCTTTCGCCCCCATTTCGCCGTTTTTTCTTATCTTTAAATTTTTAAATCTTTTCTCTTGAATTTCTCTCGCATCTTGCACCTGTTTTCTAAAAGAATTACTCTCCTCGCCCACTCTCCCTTCCGTGCCAAGTTCATGCGGCAGGATCCTGTCCACTTCAAGCCAAATATCTATGCGGTCCATGATGGGCCCGGACATTTTCCTCCTGTATCTCTGCAAAGCGGATGGCGTGCAGATGCACTGCTTGCCGCGGAAGCCGTAATTGCCGCATGGACACGGATTCATCGCCGCTATCAACAAAACATTGGCCGGGAAGTGAGCTGTGCCCTTCGCCCTCGCTACCGAAATCACCTTGTCCTCAAGCGGTTGTCTCAAACTTTCGATCACCCTTCTTTCAAATTCCGGGAATTCGTCCATGAAAAGGACGCCACGGTGCGCGAGCGTTATTTCTCCCGGTCTCGGATTAGCCCCGCCGCCGACAAGCGAGACATATGAAGCGGTATGGTGCGGCGCGCGGAAGGGTGGATTGGTAATGAATGTTTCTTGGAGTGTGCCAGCGACAGAGTGAATACCCGTCGCTTCGAGCGCCTCGTCGAATGTGAGCCTGGGTAATATTCCCGCAAACGCTTTTGCCAGCATGGTCTTGCCTGTGCCCGGCGGGCCGTACATGGCGGCGTTATGTCCGCCTGCCGCGGCTATGAGAAGCCCGCGCTTGGCTCTCTCTTGTCCTCGAACGTCTGCGAAGTCTGTCGGTGTTATGACCAATTCTTCGTTGAGCTTGGTAGTTTCTTCGGCATCAAGGAGAGAGTTTTCCTCTCCGGTTAAATGCTCTATAACCTGTTTCAAATCTTTGACGGCGTAAACGAAAATGCCATCAATGAGTGCCGCTTCGCGAGCGTTCTCTACTGGCACGAAAATTTCTTTGAAGCCTTTCTCCTTCGCGAATCTGGCTATTGGGAGCACGCCCCGCACCGGGCGAACTTTCCCATCCAGCGATAGTTCGCCCAAGAAAATCTTTTTCTCCGGATCGAATTCTATCTCGTCGTTGGCTAAAAGAAATGAAAGTGCCATTGCAAGATCGAAATGTGTTCCCTCCTTCTTCAAGTCGCCCGGCGCTAAGGATATCACGATCTTATGGTTTTTCTTTTTCGGCGAATCGAATCCAGAATTCTTTATTGCCGCCGAGATTCTATCTCTCGCTTCATCTACGGCTTTGTCCGCCAGTCCGACTACGGCAAAGGCGTAGAGAGTATTCCGGTCAATATCGGTTTCAACTGACACGGACGTGACCCGGAGAAGCTCCGTCTGCGCGGAATAAACTTTGGAGAAACTCATGAGTTAAGTATATAGCAGGAAAGACGTCTATAGTATTTGCATACAAGTTAATCTTAAGATAAACTTACAATATGGCTAAAATAATCGGGCTCAAGGAGCTAAGAGAAAATACCGACAACTATATTTCCCAAGTAGAAAAGGGACGGTCTTTTACCGTTGTCAGGCGCTCCAAACCTATATTTAAGATAGTGCCTGTAGATGAATGGGGCGATGAGGGTAAGTGGAAAACTCTAATAGATTTTACTAAAATTAATCCTCGCGGGGTTCCCGTTGAAGACATATTCGCGGCCCTTAAGAAAAGCATAAAGAAAGATGAAAAATCTTCAAAAATTCATCGACAGTCTAAACAAAAAGGATAAACTCAAAGTTGTCGAAATAATAGAAAAATACATAGAGGAGAAATCGAAGATTTAAATATAAAGAAGTTAGAGGGCCAGGAAAATATTTATCGTGTTCGCAAAATGCAATTTAGATTTTTATGTATTAAAGAAGAGGGTCGTTTCCGAGTAACTAACTTATCCAGAAAAGACGATAACACTTACAATTTTTAGGTAGCATCCACGTGTTCCTTGCAGGTTCTGGCGGAGGGATTGGCTTCTAGGCGTTCGGCCTCGATTTCTTTGCCGCAGATTTGGCAAAATCCGTAAGTGCCGTGCTTAATTTTGTCCAAGCCGGACTTTATATCGTTGTAGCGGTCCTCAAGAGTTTTAAGAATTGCCGCGTTATCCTCATACCCTTCAATAGCGTCAGCCACCGTATTCTCGTCGGCAAGCGAGGTGTCGCGGTCGACGGGAGGAGTGGCTTCCCAGTCGGAGGGGTTGTCGGGATTCACCCGGCCCACCTTGGCCAGTTCCTTCTCTATCAGCGCTTTCTCCACCTCGAGCTTCTTTTTGAAGTATTCGTAGTCGATTGTCATGTGGTAAGTGTATCAGACGGTCAATTATCGTGAAAGCTTCTCGCGAGTCAAGCGTTCGATGAGAGTCTGAAGTGCCTCGATCCTGTCGGTAATAATAAGCATGCTGTTATCGAAGAAGGAGTAAAGCAGGACATCCTGCGTACTCGTTCCCTGTCCCGCGCTTAGAATCCTTACGTCCTTATTCTTCACGACGGCATCTTTGAAGACGGATTCGGAACCAATCGCTTTCAGAGCGTTATTGCCGGGGAAAATCGGCAGTAGGTCTCCGGCCATCGAAGTTTCCCACGAGAGCATGCCGGCAAAAGTGTTCTCGAAAGAAGAAAGCTTTACGATCATGAACCCGTTTTCGCCGATTGCTCCGATCATAAATAGTTTATCGAATGAGCGGACTAGTGCTCCCGGCGCGCGGCTTTGAAGCAAGTTCATGAACTCGGCGGTTGTGGCGAGTCTTTCAGATTCGCCAGAGCCAACCTTCAGCCCCACGTATTTCGATTTGTCTCTTGGAAGATTATTTATCGCGCTCTCGAATGCGGCGGCGAAGCCCTCTCTGGTGAGGCCAGAAATATTGATTTCCTCTTCTTCTGAGACCGAGATAAGCCGGTTCTCCGGCACAAGGAGCATCGGTGGCGCGGTTCTTCTCACGTATTCTTGGTAACCGAACCAGGCGCCGATTGATCCTACGACGATGAAGAAGGCACTGCCGATAAGAAGGAAGATAAAATCATTTTTTCTTTTCTTGATCTCGATTTCCTCGGGCGAAGGTCCTTCAGGAATGTCGGCGGCGCGGTTTCTCAAAACTTCCTGCTCACGAATTGAAACCAGCGACTCATTCTGATTGTGGAGCGCGTCGGCAACATCGCCCTGGAAAGTGCGGATCTGTTTGAGCTGGCTTGTCTCGAGTGGAGTCGAGAGATTAGACTTTTCTCCTTGGGATTCGTACGTTTCCATCGATTATAGAACCCATTATAAGATATTTTTTCGGATTAAGGTCGAGGTCGAAGAAGTCATCGGCCGCTTCCATAAGTTTGGCCGAAGAAGATTTGGCAAAGGAAACAACTTCGACTTGTGTGCCGTGGGTGTTCTGGAGATATTCGACAAGCGAGACGAAGTCGCCATCGCCAGACACGATGATAATCGTGTCAAGTTTGGGCGCAAGCTTGACCGCATCCATGGCAAGATCGATGTCCCAGTTGGCTTTCTTGGCTCCGCCAAGGAAAATTTGAAGGGGTTTACTCCTAATCTCTATGCCTACCTTGCCCAAAGCGTCGAAGAAGGCCCTCTCCTCCCCTCCTTCCGTCGAGGCAACGTAGGCGATAGCGCGCACGAGTACCCGTCCATCGAGTGCGTCTTTGACAATGGCGCCGAAGTTAGCCTTGGCGTGGTGGATGTTTTTCGCCGAGTGATAAATGTTTTGCGTGTCTATGAAGATACCTACTCTTTGTGCCTTATGTTTTACTACTGTCATTGATTTAAATTTTCAATTTTTAATTTGCAATTTACAATCAAGACCCAATGAATTAATTTTCAAACATTGAAAATTGAAAATTCAATGAAAATTGAGAATTGAAAATTGTAAATTGCCCGTGGTTACTTCTTCAGGCCAAGTTTCTTCTGCAAAGTGGAAGCTCTTTTGGGATTCTTCTTTTCCAAATACTTCATGTGCGCCTGGCGGTCCGCCACCATGGCCAAAAGGCCTCGACGGGAGTGATTGTCCTTGGCGTGTGTCTTCAAATGCTTCGAGAGTTCCTCGATGCGCTTGGTTAGTATGGAAATTTGCACTTCCGGCGAGCCGGTGTCCGTGTCGTGAACCCGAACTTCCGAAATGAGCTTCTGCTTCTTGGCCTTTGTAATCATCACTTTACAAGTCTATCATACTTTGCTATATTGTAAAGGTATTAGGGGGTCCGCCGCGAGGCGGCCCTTCTTTAATAAAAACCACATATGTTTGATCTTAAAGTCATCAATTCGGTCCTAAGCGAGCTTGAAGAAGTGCGCGGTATTCCGCGCGCCTCCATCATCGAGGCCATAGAAGCAGCTCTCGCCACCGCCTACAAGAAGGAGTATGGCAAGAAGGGCCAGATTATCCGCACCACTTTCGACATCGGCACGGGCGAGACCCAATTCTACCAGGTCAAGATCGTGGTCGACGGCACCAAGGTCATCTTCGACGAGAGCGAAGAAGTGGCCAACGACGACTTGCGCGAATATTACAATCCGGAAAAGCATATTCTCATCGAAGACGCCAAGAAGATTAAGAAGGACGCCCAGCTCGACGAGGAAATCATCTTCCCTATCGAAAGCAAGGGCGACTACGGCAGGATCGCCGCCCAGACGGCTAAGCAGGTGATCATGCAGAAGATCCGTGAGGCGGAGAAGACCTCCGTCGTGG
>MHWG01000007.1:44770-47653 GCA_001824005.1 Candidatus Zambryskibacteria bacterium RIFCSPLOWO2_01_FULL_47_14
TGGGCCGCGCCACCGGCCTCCTGCCTTACGAAGAGCAGATTCCGGGTGAGCGCTTCTCGCAGGGCGAGAGAGTCCGTGCCTTTCTCTATCGCGTGGAAGAATCTCCGCGAGGCGTTTTCCTGCGTCTCTCGCGCTCTCATCCTAAGTTTCTCGAAAAGCTTTTTGAAGCTGAGGCGCCGGAATTGGCTAACGGAGCGGTGGTGATTAAAGCGATTGCTCGTGAAGCAGGTTATAGAAGCAAGATTGCCGCAGAAGCAAAAGATACCCATATTGATCCGGTGGGCGCTCTCGTTGGCCAGCGCGGCGTGCGTGTTTCTACCGTCATGTCGGAACTCCGAGGCGAGAAAATCGACATCATCGAGTGGTCTGCCGATCCAAAGAAATTTATAGAAGAAGCGCTCTCACCGGCCAAGATCTTGGAAATTAAGGTAAACGAAGAAGAGAAGTCAGCGGTGGTAATGGTCTCCGAGGATCAACAGTCTCTTGCCATCGGCAAGGGAGGCCAGAATGTGCGCCTGGCAGCCAAGCTCACCGGCTGGAAGATAGATATCCAGTCCGCTAAGGGCGAAGAACTGGCATCTGCTTCAGACGAAGCAGAGCCGAAATTAA
Organism: Candidatus Zambryskibacteria bacterium RIFCSPLOWO2_01_FULL_47_14; assembly: GCA_001824005.1. Next base: position 45,380 of record MHWG01000007.1, read on the forward strand.
CCTAATTATTCCTAATTAACCTAATTGGAGCTTGCTAATTGGGATTTATTTAGAATAATTAGAGCAATTAGAATAATTAGAAATTAATATTATGAATCTCTGGCACGACATCGAACCCGGTTCCAAGGATGAGATCAATGTCATCATTGAAATCAACAAGGGTTCAAAAAATAAATATGAGATAGACAAGAAGACGGGACTTATCTCTCTCGACCGCGTGGCTCATACTGCGCAGGACTTCCCTTTCGACTACGGCTTCGTGCCGCGCACTCTTTGGCATGACAACGATCCTGTCGATGTAGTTCTACTTACTACTCACCCACTTCACCCGGGTGTTCTAGTGCGCGCGCGGCCGGTAGCGATCATGAATATGATTGATTCCGGAGAAGGCGACGATAAGATTATTGCCGTCCCAGTTGAGGACCCGCGATTTGCTAATGTTAAAGATATCTCCGATATCAACCCCCACACTCTGAAAGAGATTGAGCATTTCTACTCTACTTATAAGAAACTTCAGGAAAAGGTTGTCGAAGTAACTGGGTTCAAAGGTGCTGAAGAAGCTAGAAACGCGTTCGAAGAAGGAGTGAAACTATACAACGAGAGGTTCGCAAAATAATAGACAAAGTAATTTGTGCGCTATAATTACGTCATTAGCAATTATAGAATTAATGACGATATGAAACGCTTAGCAACTATTTTGGTTTTGTCGGCTCTGCTTCTCTCGGCCCTGCCTGCTTCGGCGCAGGTCAATAGAAGAGCCACCTCGACTGACCGGGCGAACAAAGCCACCTCAAGCGAGAAAGTACAGAAGAGAATTGAGCTCCAACTCGATATTGTGAAGAGGAAGGTCGGACAGACTGCGAAAACGCTTAACGCTACTATTGAGCGCCTCGGAAACATTATCGGCCGCATCGAATCAAGGATTGAGAAGGTAAAAAGTGCCGGCGGCAATACAGTAGAGTCGGAAACGGCAATCGCGGAAGCTAAGAAACATTTACAGTTAGCAAAAGACAGCATGGCTAAGCTCTCTCTTGTTGAACTTAAGAATGAAACGCTCCGAGAAAACTTTACGAAAGTGAAAGAAGCGGCTGCGGAAGTGAAGACGCATCTGCGCGAAGCTCATCGAGAAATGATGAAGGCCGTGCGTTCATTAAAAACCAACAACTAACAACCTACAACATGGATGAGAATGTAAATGCAAGTCGAGAAGGTAGCTCAATCGGGTCCATCATCGGTGCGATAGTAGTGTTGGCACTCATCGCCTTCGGCGCGCTCTACTTCATGAACAATCGCACGGGTGACCAGGCGGTAGAGGAGGAATCCAATGGCATCAGTACGCAGAGCGACTCCGATGCGGCGGCCAATATCGAGGCCGATCTCAATGCGACCGATATTGAGAATGTCGATTATGATTTGAACGAAGAGAACTTCACCTCTTCTTAAAACCCTCTTGGTATCTTCGTAAGCTGGTCTATGAGAATTTTCTTGCCGGAAAATTGCTCAAGCATGATGGCTTCGACCTTCTCCAGGTCGAAGCCATCTTTGTACGCACGCGGGGAAGAGAGCGCGTCGTACATATCTGCGGCTGAGACAATCTCGGTCATGGCGTCGATAGGTCGGTGATGGGAGGCGATGATGACCCTTATTTCCTGCGAAACAACTCCCCTCAATTCCGAGAGGCCGAGCTGGGGGTGCCACTTCATGATTAATTTTTCCCACCAGTTCAGGGGCTCCGATTTCGACAGAATCTTCCGGTCGATTTTCGTTTTGCCGAAATCATGCAGAAGTGCGGCGTGGCCGATGACCCTTACGACTTTTATCGGCAAGTTGTTCTCAAGCGCGAGATCTATCGAGAGCTTGGCTACCCGTATGGAATGCGCGAAAGTGTCATGGTGGTGAGTTTTTAAAACTTCCAGGAAACTCGCGGTATGATCTTCCTTTTGGAGTTCCTTAATCAGCGTTTCAACTTTTTCCGGATGGCGATATAGATAATTCATTACCAGTTTTTTGTCTTATAAAATAAACGCATAACCCGGCGGATTCTGTCAGAATCTTGATTTGCGCCCGACTTTAAGTTAATCTGAGCGCACATATGACATATTTGATTCCAACCGTTATTGAGAAGAGCCAGTTCGGGGAGAGGGCTTATGACATCTATTCTCGCCTGCTTCGGGAGCGCATTGTCTTCCTCGGCGGGGCGATTGATGATGGTGTGGCCAATACCGTTATTGCTCAACTCCTCTTCCTCCAGTCCGAAGATCCGAAAAAAGATAT
>MHWG01000007.1:47675-57776 GCA_001824005.1 Candidatus Zambryskibacteria bacterium RIFCSPLOWO2_01_FULL_47_14
GGTGGGGTGGTTACCTCCGGTCTCGCCATTGTAGATACTATGAATAACATTAAGGCGAATGTTTCTACCGTGTGCGTCGGCCTCGCGGCTTCCATGGGCGCGGTTATCCTTTCCGCTGGAACTAAGGGCAAGAGGTTTGCTCTTCCCAATGCAGAGGTAATGATTCATCAACCATCTGGCGGTGTTGAAGGTATGGCATCCGATATTGAAATTAGCGCCAAGAGAATCATCCGCAACAGAGAAATGATCAATAAGATGCTGGCAAAAAATACCGGCCAGCCGCTATCTAAAATTGAAAAGGATGTGGATCGGGACTTCTTCATGGATGCTGACGAAGCCAAGAAATACGGCATCATAGACAAAATTCTCTAGTAGTAGTACACTTCGGTAGTTCACCTAATAAACATGTCCCGTAGTGAGTTTTGCTCTACTACTGGGATTAAATCGAAACGTTTCCTGTTTATACCGCTTGACCGCTCTGACTGAATGACTGTGCTCCGCCGTAGCCTTGGCGAAGGCGAGGCCTCCGACAATGTCTTTAAAGTTAGCCCTTCTTTTAGCTTTGCTTGCCGCATCTGCCGGTATCGGCTTCGGCTATTTGCTGCGCCTCCTGATCTCCTTGGGCAGGAAGGGTTCGATGGAACTCGACATCAAGCAGATGGAGCTCCGGAGCCGCGAAGAGGCCTCGAAGATTCTCGAGGAGGCCGAAACTAGGGCTGAAGAACTTATCAATAAGAGCCAGACGGAGCTTAAAGAGCGCGAGACCCGTCTCAAGACGAACGAAGATCGTTTGATTAAGAAAGAGGAGCTTCTGGACAAGCGCCAGAGTGACCTCGACCTAGAGATTGAGCGCGTGAAGAATAAGGCCACCGAAGTGCGCGCCCTGCGCGAGAAAATCGAGAAGCTTGCCGAGGCCAAGACCGCCGAACTTTCGAAAATTTCCAATCTATCGCAGGCGGAAGCCAAGGAAGAACTTTTGAAAATTATTGAGCGCGATTTCGAAGAAGATTTCCTGGTGCGGATGAAGAAGCTCGAGAGCCAGAGTGCCGAGAAGATCGAGAAGCGGGCTAAGGAGATTCTCTCGACCGCCATCCAGCGCATGGCCACATCCATCTCTGGCGAAGTGATGGCCACTTCCATTCCCCTGCCCTCAGATGATTTGAAAGGGAAAATTATCGGCAAAGAAGGCCGGAATATCAAAGCCTTTGAGAGAGTGACAGGCGTCGAGGTGATCGTCGATGACACGCCAAGCTCGATCACCCTCTCCTCTTTCGACCCAGTGCGCCGCGCAGTGGCGAAGCTCGCGCTCGAGAACTTGATCGCCGACGGGCGCATCCAGCCGGCTAGAATCGAGGAGTTCGTAGAAAGCGCGCAGGAAGAAGTCAATAAAATCATCAAGGAAAAGGGCGAAGAAGCCGCGCTTGAATGCGAAGTTTACAATCTTGATCCGAAACTGATCTCAATACTTGGTCGGCTCCACTTCCGCACGAGTTACAGTCAGAATGTGCTCGAACACTCTGTCGAGATGGCGCACCTTGCCGGCATGATCGCCGAAGAATTGGGGGCCAATGTCACCGTCGCAAAAACAGGAGCGCTTCTCCACGATATTGGCAAGGCGCTAGATCACGAAGTGGCGGGCACTCACGTCGAGATCGGCAGAAGGATTTTGCAGAAGTTCGGCGTGAGTGATGATATCATCAAAGCCATGCAAGCTCACCACGGTGAATATCCATATGAGACCATCGAGTCGGTCATAGTCCAGACAGCCGACGCTATCTCCGGTGGTCGGCCCGGGGCAAGGAGAGATAATTTGGAAAATTATCTGAAGAGACTTGAGGATTTGGAAAACATTGCCACCTCTTTCGATGGAGTGGAGAAGGCTTACGCCCTCCAGGCCGGCCGCGAGATACGGGTGTTCGTCACCCCGGAGAAGATAAGCGACCTCGAAGCCAAGAAAATGGCTCGCGATATCGCCTTAAGGATAGAAAAAGAGCTCAAATATCCAGGGGAAATCAAGGTGAATGTCATCCGGGAGGCCAGATCCATAGAGTTTGCTAGGTAATTTGGGAGGTATATAATTAAGTAGTACCTAAATTAACAATATTTAGCTAGAATTATGAACAAAGTAGATATCGCAAATGCCGTTCACGCGAAAATCGGTGGCACCAAGGTCCAGGCAGAAGAGGTGGTGGACATCATCATCGACTCCGTCGTCTCGACTTTGAAGAGAGGCGGCGAAGTTTCTATCGCCGGTCTCGGCATATTCTCCACCAAGACCCGCGCCGCAAGACAAGCGAGGAATCCCCGCACCGGCGAATCCATCTCCGTACCCTCGATGCGCGTGCCGAAATTCCGCCCCGCCAAAGGCCTGAAGGAGGCGGTGAAGGAATAAACAGTCTAAGGTCGCAAATTGCGATTTTAAACTTGATATTCAAAGTTGGAATTTCAAGTTTTATTTCACCCCGTATTCTCCCCTGATTTTTTCGATTTCCTTTTCTTCTTCGCCGAGGTTTTGCTTCTTGGCTTCCCTGCCTTGCTTTTCTAGCTCTGATTTTGACAGATGAAACAGCTCTTTCACTCTCTTCTCCAAATATTCTTTAGTATTTAACTTCGGATCGTTTAAAACTTCTGAAAGCAGGATCTCTAAGATTAAGCCAACATATGGACCTGGCCCCGTTTCAGTTAAACTCATGATATCTTTTCCGTTTATCATGAGTTGTCTAACCGAAATGGGGTCTCTCATCACTTCCTCGATCATAGACTGATACTTTCTTAATCTATAAGGCTTCTCCTTGGGTCTCCCTGTGCCGATACGGTCGGCGGCGCGCACGTTCATCAGGTCCCAGATAAGTTCCGGAGTGACGTTACGCACCATTCTTCGTACCGCAGAGAGCGTAATCTCCTCCGTATCGGAGAAGAACATGTGCCAGCGCACGAGTTTGTAAACTTTTTCAACAATTTCTTTCGGGAATTTGAGATTCTCAAGAACTTTTCTTGTGATTCTTGCGCCGACGACCTCATGTCCATAGAAAGTTGCTACGCCATTCTTGAAATCTTTGGTATGCGGCTTGGCAATGTCGTGGAAGAGGGCTGCCAACCGCACGTGGAGAGGAAAATTTTTGGCCGCGGCGTGGTTGAGAGAGCGCACAAGGTGTTCCCAGACGGTGTAGGCGTGCGCTTTGTTCTGCTCGACGCCTATCCCCTTCTCGAATTCATCCGAAATGAATTTGAGGATACCAACGCGCGCGGCTATCTCAAGCGCAACACCCGGCTCGGGAGACATAATAATTTTCACAAACTCATCACGGATCCTTTCTTTGGAAATTTTCTCGAGTTTGCTTGCGCACATCTTCATCGCCGACATGGTCTCTGCTTCTATGGCGAAGCCGAGTTCGGCCGAGAGGCGCAAAGCGCGGAAAATTCTTAAGGCGTCTTCACCGAAGCGCTCTTCCGGCTTTCCTACCGTGCGAATTATTTTTTCCCCGATGTCTGTTTGTCCCCCGAATGGATCAATCAAGACCTCATCCCTTTCCCCTCTCCTAGTTCCAGGAGAGGGGTGTCTCGCAGAGACGGGGTGAGGTGAGTTAAGTTCGAGCGCAATGGCATTCATTGTGAAATCACGCCGGGCCAAATCCTCCTCAATATTTTTCGCCCAAGTTACTTCATCGGGATGTCTAGCATCGGAATAGTCGGACTCGAGGCGGTAAGGAGTAACCTCAATTACTCCCATTTCTGTTTTTACTCCAACTGTTCCAAAATCATTTTCATAAAATGAATCAGGAAAAACTTTCTGAATCTCTTCTGGTGTAGCAACAGTTGTAATGTCCCAGTCTTTTGGTTCCTTCCTCAACACCAAGTCTCTCACACATCCGCCTACGAGAAAGTTCTCGAAGCCGGCTTTCGAGAGTTTTTCGGAAACTTCTTTGATCTCCTGTGGAATCTTGTAGTTCACGAAATTTTGTAGTGCGCCCGGCAGGACTCGAACCTGCAACCCTCTGTTCCGAAGACAGATACTCTATCCTTTGAGCTACGGGCGCTTGGTTAATTATCCTACAACAAAACTCGATTTTTTTCTTAGTTTCCGCTATTATTTCAACATTCGCGGCCATGGTTTAGTGGTAGAACGCGTCCTTGCCAAGGACGAGACGGGAGTTCGATTCTCCCTAGCCGCACCAGGTGGCGTTCAGAGCCGGGGTGTAGTACAGCAGTAGTATACACGCTTCGGGTGCGTGAGACCCGAGTGCGATTCTCGGCACCCCGACTCTGGGCATCACTGCGGGAATGTGCGAGTATTTTCTTGGTTTCTCACTACGGGGCGTAGTACAGTGGTAGTATACTCGCTTTGGGAGCGAGAGATCCGAGTTCGATTCTCGGCGCCCCGACACATAAGACACATAAACGGAGTATAGTATAGTGGCAGTATACATCCATGGGGTGGATGCGGCGGCGGTTCAATTCCGCCTGCTCCGACAAGAATTAAAGCGGGATTAGTTTAGTGGTAAAACAACAGTTTTCCAAACTGTGGTCGCCAGTTCGATTCTGGCATCCCGCACTAGATTACAATATTCTCAATCATCTCCACCCTAGCCTTGCGGGTCACCATGTCTATTTTTACCGTGATAAGGTCAAGTTGCCAATCTCCCTCATGTTTCTTATGTAACAAATAGGTCTGAATTACTCTCCCTAGGCGCTTTAGCTTCCAAGGATGCATATTCTCCTCTGGCCTCAGCTCATTTACAAAGGTGTCACCTTTGTATGATGTTACATGAGAAACGCTTTTTACCTCTACAAAGTGGATAATGTCGCCCTTTTTGGCCACAATATCAATTTCACCCCATTTCTTAAGATAGTTTCGTTCTATAACTTCAAACCCATGTTTCCCGAGAAACTCACAGGCGATATTTTCGCCTATATCGCCCACTTTGCGCTTTGCAGTCCTCTTATCTTTATCTGTATTGTTAATCATGAAACTGTTTCATATGAAACATAGAAATCAATATCTGGCTTAAATTAGGGACATTTTAAGGGACTACTACTCAATATTATGTCTTTTAGTACACATATTCCACATCTTTATCCACAGTCTGTGAAATTCCTTGTGAAATAAAGCCTCGGTTGAGCAATTTTATAAAAAGGACACCCCTCAACTCGCTACGCTCGCTCGGGGTAAACAAAAAGCCGCTGCAAGGCTTGTGCAACGGCTTTGCCGCCTTATCTATGTTTGAGACTTGGCGAACCAACTAAGAGTACGACCTCGCTAGACACTAGAGAAGGATAACCCAGTAACTAAGAGGGAGACGAAACGGCAAGATCTAAAAAAATGAAGGTTGAGGATCCGTCGTATGCCTCTGGTCTCTTGGAAACCAGAATAACTTCCCGAAAAATCGCACGTGCGAAAAGAACGGAAAGAGCTAGGCGTCGGGCAAATTGCCAGATGGGCAAAAATCGCCGCGCGTCTGCAAACACTATAATCCCTAAGAGACAAAATTCAAAATAAAAATTCTGGGGATAAGATTTAAAGGACAATTCTTACTGGGCAATGATCCGAACCGAGGATGTTGTCAAGAATCTCAATAGACTTTATCTTCTTCAGCGCTTCCGGAGAGGCGAAGAAGTAATCTATCCTCCAGCCGACATTCCTGTCTCTAGCAAAACTCTTCATATCCCAGTAGGTGTAGGTCTCCGTCTTTTCGGGGTAGAAGTGGCGGAAGACGTCAACCCAGCCGTGAGAGATTACCTTGTCTATCCAGGCGCGCTCGATAGGGAGGAAGCCTATGTGCGTTTCATTCTCGCGCGGTCGGGCGAGATCTATGGCGGTGTGTGCGACATTTACGTCGCCACAGAAGATAATATTCTTATGTTTCTTGTGTAACGTATCTATGTATTCTAAAAAATAGTCGTAGAAATCGAGTTTATAGCGCAACCTCTCCGGCGCACCGCCACCGTTGGGGAAGTAGCAGTTGATGAGTATAAAATCTTTATATTCGGCCATTATCAGGCGTCCTTCTTGATCGAAGGCTTCTATGCCGAGGTCGCGAGTGACCTTGACCGGTTTCTCTTTGCTATATATAGCCACGCCGCTGTAGCCTTTCTTGACGGTGGGGAAGTGGAAGTAGGCTTGGTAGCCTTCCGGCTTGGCGAGCTCGTCCGAGAGCTGGTCAGGAGTGGCCTTAGTTTCCTGGAGGCATAGGATATCCGGTTTCATATGGAACACTTCGGCCAAATTACCCTTCTTATCCACCGCCCTTATGCCGTTTACATTCCAGGAGATGATGATAGTCATGTGTTTATGGGTTCGACTAGCTCACCATGTATGTTACAATATTTGAAAGTATATGACTAAGAAAACCCTTGCTTACGTATTGGTCGTGGTGATTCTTGTTTTGGCTGGATACGCCTTTTATAAAATGAAGGGTGGCAATGCCCTCTCTTCGGAAAGAGCTGCCAGTCTCGACATCGCCGAGTATTCCGTCGAAGGGCAGGTGGTCTCAATCGGGAAAGATTCTCTGGTTATCAGCACCGGCAGAGTCGAGCGCACGGAAGAGGGGAATCAATTTGTCAGTTATGAGAGAACTGTTCGCTTGGCCGATACGATACAATTTTCCGAAAACGCGCAAAAGTCGGAGATGGGTGTCGCCAAACTTCTCCAGACTGTCAAAGTAAAGGATAGGGTGGTCTTCTACGGCCCCGGTTCCGCCAATTCTCTTACGGAAGGAGACTTCACGGCAAATAGAGTTGATCTCATCAGCCGCGGCACTACTCCGGCCGCTCTTTCTCCTGGCGGTTCGAATTAATGAAAAGTTTTTTCTCTTTAATCAAAAACGGCAGACGTGCCTTTGGACTGGCCGTGGAATTCGCGCCAGGTCTTACTTTAGCGTTGTTTCTCATAACAATTATTTCTCATCTTGTCCCGTTATTACAGGCCAAGATTCTGGGAGATATCGTAAATAAGATTGTGGATGCCGTCGGAACAGGCGTTTCGATAGGGGTAGTGGCGCTCATTGCCGCTTATGCAGCCATCTGGGGAGGGAGCAGGGTAATGAATGCATTCGAGCTTTATACGAACAAATTGTGGCGTGTCAGAAACGAATATGGCACCACGATACTCTTCCTCAAGAAACGCTCCGAGATAGATCTCGCTCATTACGAAAACCCAAAGTTCCAAGACTTACTGCAGCGAGTGTCCAATCGAGATATTTGGCCGATGATCGAGATGACGGACGTTCAATTCAATATTTTCGCTAATATTGCGGTCATAGCCGCGTCGTCGATTATCGCTTCACTCATTGATTGGAGACTGTATCTGCTTGTGATTGCGGCGGCTATTCCCAGCTTCTTCGTGCAGTTTAAATACGGTCATAAAGTTTGGTCGATTTGGGCCGAACATAGCGAGAGAAAAAGGCTGTACGCTTCCTTGAGAAGTCATTTACTTGGACGCACCGGCGTGACACAATCAAAACTTCTTCAAAGCGGTTCTAAAATTCTGGAAATCATTTCCGATCTTTTACTCTCCTTCCAGAAAGACATATGGAGAGCCGATCGCGAACGCCTTACTTGGCAAATTATGGCAAGTGTCATAACAGCTACCGGATTGGGGCTCGCTTTTTGGATGATTGTGGGCAATGCTACTGCTGGAGTCATCACTGTTGGTACCATGGTTTTCGTCATAAATGCGCTCGGACAGCTCATCGGCTCTCTCAATCAGCTTATGAGCAACACTGCTAATCAGCTTGAAAAAAATTTGTATGTCACAGACATGTTCGCCTTACTTGACACCAGGCCGTTCGTTAAACGTGCCAATGAACCTGTAAAATTAGGTCTCGTTCAGGCACCTGCCATAGAACTGAGGAATGTAGGTTTTAAATATGAAGGGCGAGATAATTGGGTATTGAGGAACGTCAATCTGAAGTTCTCTCCGGGAGAGAAAATTGCCTTGGTTGGCATGAACGGCGCTGGTAAAACTACGTTGGTAAAACTTCTTGGCAGAATTTATGACCCGACGGAAGGAGATATATTGGTGAATGGCATAAATCTCAAAGATGTCGATCCAGAAGAGTGGAGCAGATACTTGTCTATACTTCTTCAAGACTACAGAAATTACGAACTGAAGGTTAAAGAATCGATAGGCATGGGACGCACCGATCGGCTACTCGATATAGAGAAAGTGCGCGAAGCATCAGCGTATAGCGGAGCAAATGAATTTATCGAAGAATGGGAGAACAAATATGATCAACGTCTGGGGAAGGAGTTCGAGGGAGGAGTGGAGCCGTCTCATGGGCAAAATCAAAAAATAACTCTAGCTCGGACAATTTACAGAGATGGGCTAGTAATGATATTAGACGAGCCGACTGCCTCAATCGACGCTCTCTCCGAGATGAAAATTTTCGAACAGATGGAAAAGGCGGCGGAAGACAGGACTCTTATCGTCATCACACACCGCTTCAACACCACCAAGAATTTCGACCGGATTATAGTCCTAGAGCATGGAGAAGTAGTAGAGGATGGTTCGCACAAAGAGCTTATGAAGCTGAAGAGCAAATACGCCGAAATGTTCGAAAGTCAGGCCAAGGCGTTTCGGCATGAGAAAGTGTCAGTAGAAGGAACCAACCACAGAGGATAAACCTTTGTGGTGAAAATAGAAAATAACTATTGCCATTTAATTAAATTTATGTTTGTATTAATTTCAGAGACAGATTTGAACCATGACATAAAAAGGAAGGTTGAAGATGGAAAGCAATTCCTTACCGTTAGTTCGTGCTTCATCGATCATCCGACGCCATCGGACATCTTTCCACACTCTTAATGGAAGGTTGATTCTAGAGGCGCCGCAAGACCTTGTGCGAGATCTCGTCAACCTCTGTGACGGTACCAAACGGTACGAACAAATCATGGAGGAGATCGGGGTCAAATGGGAACGAGAGTCGGTCGAACGCTTGGTTGGGTCTTTATTCGACCAAGGTGTAATCGTTGATGCTCGTTCGCTCGACAGGGATATCTGGAAAGCTGTCGAAAATCCGATGCGATTTCCGATGGCTGCTCCGGAAGAAAAAATCTCGCAGCTTGTACGTGAGGCCAAGGAGCGCCACCGCTCTGATGATCAGTATTGCGTCTACGAGTCGCAAGAGAGTCCGCTCAAGCGGTTGCTCGAGTGCAGGCGCTCGGAACGCAATTTCTCCGGTGAGTCGGTGGACTTCCAGAGTCTCATTAACATGCTCTGGAGCGCATACGGGGAATTCGAAGGGCCTGACGGCGTTTTTCGCAGGACAAGCCCGTCGGCAGGCGCATTGTACCCGCTGATGCTGCATATTGCCCTGTTTAAAGAGACTGGGAATCTGCATCCAGCTGTGTACAAAGTCTGTTATGACAATCACGGACGTGTCGGATTCAAGAGTTTGTCAGAAGACATTGATCGCGTAGCGCGAGCATACCTCAATCCTGGGGTCCTGGCTGAAGCTTGCGGCGTGATAGTCGTGAGTGGATCCTTTACTTTTCCAGGTGAGAAGTATGGGAATCGGGGCTTGCTCTACGTGCCTCTTGAGGCGGGGCATGTCGCCCAGAACATTCTTGTCTCAGCGGTCGAGTGTGGTGTTGCTACACTCGAATTAGGTGGATTTGCTGATGCGCTTCTTGCTGAAGCGCTCGAACTTCCGAAGGAGTACAAACCGCTCACAACAATTGCGTTTGGTAGGGAGGGCGGTCAGGTAGGGAAGTTCGATAAAAATCTGCAAATCAGCTGGGCGGTCCCGATGTCAGGCCGATATCGTCCCTCATTCTCCATTGCATCAGCAAAGGTCATTGAGAAACGGAGCTGGTCAAACGGGAGAGATTCTTCTCCCAAACTTGCTCTCATCAAGGCTGTTGCTGAAGCAAAAGAATGGGCAGCGTGCGGCTCGATTCCTGATTTGGTGTCAGCACCATACACAAGACTTGAGTCAGCTGTTGATCCGAGGTCGATCATAAGGTTTCATCCGGCTCAGTATCGGACCAAGGGATTCCCGTTCTCGCCCTTTGACGAGAATGCGGAGTATGCGTGGGCATCGGGACGGGATTATGAGACGGGGGAGCAAGTTCGTATTCTTGCTGATCACGTCTATTTCCCGT
>MHWG01000008.1:0-470 GCA_001824005.1 Candidatus Zambryskibacteria bacterium RIFCSPLOWO2_01_FULL_47_14
TATAAGTAATTTTATTACGGCCATATAATTAATATGAGTCTAGTTATCTAATACTATTCCAGATTCTTTCATGTATGTAATAAAAAATCATCAGGACAACTGCGCTTACTAACGTAATATATGTTGTTTCGGAAAACTTTCTAGTAAAAAGAAAAACTATTATTCCTGTAATAAGAGTAGCGACAATCCTCCAGCTTATGGTTTTTTTTAGGCTTCTCGTCCTGGAATGCTCCTCTTGTTCATTTTTCTCCATACCTCCATTATACAGAAAAAACAACTAGAAAAAACAGAATTATAACATTTTCCTTCTTCATTGCGCTTTGGTAATATAGAAGCATATGAAAAAGACATCGATTGTGGGGAGTGTGGTGGTGCTCATTATTATTGGGTTTTTGTTTATTAATAAAGGAGATGAAAATGGTTCGGGAATTTTAACGGAAGAGTCTACTGTCACCCGCTACCAAATCGGG
>MHWG01000008.1:484-8131 GCA_001824005.1 Candidatus Zambryskibacteria bacterium RIFCSPLOWO2_01_FULL_47_14
CTACGCCTTTCTGGCTTTTCATTTTAGAAAAGACACCACACACGAGTGGTACGCGCAGGGATTTGTTGATGCCAACAATGACGGCGAGTTTTCAGACGAGGAGTGGGTCATTAAAAATGAACCTGCGCTTGTATTGAAAAATATTCCAAACCGCTTTTCGTTCACCCTTCCCGACTCTCTCAAAACCATAGACGCACCCGAGACCGTATTGGTGACAATCGCCTTGTCTGATTCAGAAATAGAAACCGCAGACGTTCTTTCTAAAGTAAACGGACACCTAAACCTTCGTGCGACCCTGGAAACGATTACGCTTGAAGAAGAGTTCGGGCTCAATGTGCCTGGCGCATCGCCAGAGCTGAAGCGTGGCGTGGGCTTGGTGCAGTATGCGTACGCGGAAGGTGAAGCTAGTGGCGTAAACGGGACGAATCTTCCGGACCTCTCCGGTGGACCTATGGACTGCTTCGCCATCGCGACTGCCAACAACCTCATTAACATGGCAAACCAGCATGGTCGGAGAGACGACTTACCAGAAAACCCCCAAGAGCTCATCACCGCACTGAAAGAAGCGATGCAGTGGAACAACGGCATCTTGAACCGCAACTTCCTTACGGGGAAAGCACAAATAATTCAGGATATTGGATTTCCTATTGAAACCGAAGAAATTCTGCGTCCTACTATATCGCAACTAAGGCAAGCACTAAGTAATGGCGATGGCGTAGAAATTTCAACGACGATGCTGAATTCTAGAAGCAATCGAGCAGACACCGGGCATGTGTTCACTGGTATTTCCGCTACGAACCAAGGTGTTTCAGTCAAGGACCCCGCAACGCCGAACGGCACCGATACACTCGGCCTCTTTATGACATCAGGCAGGACGCCGTACACCGGTATTAGTTACCCGATGTGGGACGGAATCGTCGTGGTGGACGCTATCTATATTCAGCGCTGGAGAGAACCAGCAGGAGAAGAAAAATCTTCAATCGCGCCTCCTGAAGAAAAAACCGAGACGAAAGTCGGCGGTGAACCTATCGAAATGATAAAACCCACCGTTGAAGCGACCTTCGCTCATGTAAAACCCGGCGAGTATAGCGAAGTGTACGCAGTCGTGACTGGACTTACCCCTGGCACACAGACGACTGCGCGTATGTTCGCCGAGTGGTCGCCAAACGGCGCCCCGCAGGTGGTTGATGCAGACAAAAATGGTGTAGCACACTTCACGTGGCGCATTACCGTTCCTGGAAAATACAACATCAACGTCACTACAACTGACGGTGGCTACACAGGTGGGGCAACAGTGGTGGTGGAGTAATCACTAAAATATTCTGGCGGGGCTGGGCGAGCGAACACTCTCAACTTCAAAATTTGAGTTCGTATCTAGTTTCTTGGCTCCGGAGGTAGGACTCGAACCTACAACACTCTCCTTAACAGGGAGACGCTCTACCATTGAGCTACTCCGGAATATCGAAATAACTCTAGCATTTTATCAGAAAATTAAGAAAAAACAATTTTAGATTAGTTTTCGACTGTCATGCAAAACAAAACCCGCCCTTGCGGGCGGATCCTGCGGCACTTATGTTGTGACAAAAATGTAATGATTGCCACACACTCACGGAGCGAGTATAGCATATTTGAGAAAAAATTGCAAATCTGAGCCAAATATGCTATATTATCCAGGCAGGCATCAGATAATCGCTCCGACTTTGCGTCGGAGAGGAAAGTCCGAACACACAGTCCCGCCTTGGCGGGATTAAACGTAGCGGGTAACGCCCGCCCGGTGCAAGCCGCGAGGTGCGAACAGAGACGAGTCCCTCACCTCTAGAGGTGAGGGGGTGAAACGGCTAAATCCTTACGCGTGTGCAAGATCGTGTCCCTCACCAATTTAAAAAATTGGTGAGGGAAGAATCGCTTGAGCCCGCGAGTAATCGTGGGCCTAGATAAATGATTATCACCCAGCACATAAGTTATGTGCTGGGAACAGAATTCGGCTTATAGGTGCCTGCAAAAAAAATGAGAGCTCCCCGCCCAAAGCGGGGAGTTTTCTTTTTAATACACCAACTCCGCCCTATCCCCTATTTGCAAGTTGTTCTCATCCGAAAATCCGGCAAGAACCTCCAGGACATATCTTGCATTTTCCTCCGGCATAAATATTTCGGGATAGGATTCGGGCTTCGCGTCTTTTTTTATGTAAACTACCCGCAAATCGCGAGCAAGCCCCGCCTCGTTTCCCTCGGACGGGGTAAACCAAACTATATCTATCGGGAAATTCATGTCCTTCATCCAAAATCCGTATTTGCCCGGCGCGTCAAATACAAAAAGCATTCCCTCTTTCTCCCCGAGGCTTGCTCTTCCGGAAAGCCCTTGCGTTCTCGCTTCCGGAGTTAAAGCAATCTCCACATTGATTTGAACGCCATTAATTACAAAATTTGGAACCTTTGTAACATCACTGGGCTTGCCGTATATAAAAATTAAACCGAAAAAAATAATCAGAAAGATAAAACTCGAAACTACTTTTAGGGTTTTCACTTGCGCGGTTAGTTATGATTGCCGTTATTCCAGCCGAAGAGCCTACCGATCGCTTCGGCGCTCTCCCGCTTGCGAGCAATCTTGATGGTGCCGTCTTGGGCGATGAGCTTGGCCGGCGAGGAAAGTAGGCAGTGGTGCGAGGCCAGGGCGTCTTGATAGGCCCCGGAATCAAAAACGGCAAAATACTGCTCCTCGCCTTCACGCAACTTGGGAAGCAGAACATAGTTGCCGCCCGTGTATTTATCATCCGAATCACAGGAAGAACCGGCCAGCCAGACGCTTTTAAGCGCCTTGGTATTCGCGTTGTTGACCGGCACAATGTGCCACTTCTGATGGATCGCCCAAGTGTCCAAAAGGTCGTTCATAAAGCTCCCGTCGATCACGTACCAGCTCTTGGCGCTCCCTTTTGGGATCGGCTTCTCCGCGATGACCGAGAAAATGCTGACTTGCGCCGGGGCAACGATGTAGCGCCCCCATTCCACTACCAGGTTTGGGTGTCGCGCCTCGGCCCCGTCGCACATCTTCTTTATGAGCTTCACAATTCGCTCGGACATTTTCTTGGCGTTATAAAACGGTTTTTTTTCATAAGGCACGCCGAAGCCGCCGCCGATGTCCAAGGTGTCCAGATTCGGCTGATTTTTTATAAGCTTAATATACAAACTGGTCGCTTCCTCGATGGACTTCAAGACGCTTCCGGCGGAAGTGATCTGCGAACCGATGTGGTAATGAAGGAGCTTCAGGTTTTTCATTCTCGGCAGGTCGAGAATTTCCTTAGCGGTGAATCCGAAGCGGTCAATTTTCTTGTCCCAGTGAGTATCGGCCTTGGTATCGAGATTGACGCGAATACCGACTTCGCCTTTATACTTCCCGAGTTTTTTCAGCTCGTGTTCGTCTTCAATGATCGGAATGATCGATAAATTTTTGAGTCGCAGTTCCTCGATGAGTTCGAGGTAGGCGTCCGTCTTCGGTCCGTTGCAGAGCACACGGAGCTTCGAGTGGAATCGCTCCCCCTCCCAGAGCTTTTTCACCAACCAGAGTTCATTGACCGAGCCAACCTCCATGTGCGCGCCTTCGGAAATAAGTGGCATGATAAATTCCTTGTTCTGGTTCACTTTCATCGGATAGTGATAATAAAATTTTCCCCGGTAGCCCGCGATCTTCATATGGGCGCGGAAATAATCCTGCAGGTCCTCCAGCCGCTCCTCGAGGATAAAAGGAAAGACTATCTCGACCGGTGAGCCGTATTTCTTGACGATGTCGTTTAAGTTATAGATGTAATTTCCTTCGCGGACGGAAAGTTCGCCATCTTTAGTGATGTCGAAATACTGCGTATTGAATTCATCCACGCCGAGCTTCCAAAACTTTTTCCAATTTTTCCCTAATTTTTTGGTTCGCTTCTTCCGTTTCTTTACCATTTAAGTAAAAATAAGTATACTCTTGCGTTTATTTATTGTAAAGACTCAAAAACTCATCTTTGAGCTCCAAAAACCTTGCCTCGAGTATCGACTGACGGATCTTTTTCACTAGGTTTACGATGAAATAGAGATTGTGAATTGTCGCTAGAGTTCCTGCCAACATCTCCTTCCCCTTAAACAAATGATTTAAATATCCTTTTGTAAAATTTCTACAAGTATGGCAGCCGCAATCAGAATCAATACTTAAAAAATCCCTCGCAAATTTTGCGTTCATAATATTTATTTTCCCTCTCTTCGTGTAAAGCGTGCCATTCCGACCGTTGCGCGTCGGCGCCACGCAATCAAAAAGGTCCACCCCGTTTTCTACACCCATGAAAAGATCCTCCGGCTCGCCGATGCCGAGGAGATGCCGCGGCTTCTCCTCCGGCAAGATCTCGTTTACCCACCGGACCGCGCTCGACATATCTTCTTTCGCAAAAGACCCACCAATCCCAAATCCGTCAAAGCCCATGCTCGAAATCACTTTTGCGCTTTTCTTTCTCAAATTCTCATCCCGCCCGCCCTGAACAATTCCAAACAAGGCAACTTTATTTTCTTTATTTAATTTTTGATGTTCTTCCAGACTTCTCTCTGCCCATCGGTGCGTCCGCTCGAGTGCTTCTTCTTGATAGCGCAGATCCTCCGCCGGGGAAGTGCATTCATCAAAAGCGAAAATAATATCGGCGCCCAAGTTGTGCTGGATCTGGATTGATTTCTCCGGCGTGATGTAGTGCAACGATCCGTCCAGGTGCGATTTGAAAGAAACGCCATCCGCGCCGATTTTGGCAAGCCCGGGGGCATCCGAATCGTCAAAGCGTTCAGGAATCAAAAGCGAAGGCTCAGTAATTTGGGTTACTTTCGAAATGCCTTTGCCGTAAGCCACGCCCAAGGAAAAAACTTGGAATCCACCGGAATCCGTTATGGTCGGTCCCCACTCCGCTTCCGCTTCGCGGGGCAAGCCGTGCCAGCCCATAAACTTCGCAAGTCCGCCCGCGTCCCGCACCACCTCATCCCCCGGTTGAAGATACAGGTGATAAGTATTGCCCAAAACAATCTCCGCGCCAAGATCGCGCACCATCTCCGGCGTCAGCGCCTTGACCGTCGCTTTAGTCGCAACCGGCACAAATGCGGGGGTATGAATTTCTCCGTGAGCGGTGGTAATTATCCCAGCTCTCCCCAATATTTTATCGGCTCCGCCTTTGGATTTCCCTAGTTTTTTTATAATTTGGAATTGCATTTTTAACCCCCTTCCTCCCCCTTGTCATGGGGAAGCTAGAACCTAACAGCTAAAACCTAGAACCTAATTAATACACTTCCTGTTGATAACATCTCTCGCAGTAAATTATCTCCGGCCGCTCCGACGCGTAAGCAGTTTCGAATTCATTCGGGCACACGCCTTTATGTCCGTGCTTCTCTACTTCACACATGCATTGTCTATGCCAAAGTTTGAGTGGGTTTCTCTTTTTTAATCTTTGAAAATGTCGACAATTGGGGCAGAGGCGAGGTAGGGCGATATTCATTCGTTTGAGAAATGCTAACTCGGATTCGATAATTTTAAAAGCTTCGGTGCATTGTTCATTGCACTCCCCGGCATGCAGACAGCCGATAACTTTATCAACAATAGAATCGGGCGTGTCTTTTATATGATCCTGTAAATCTTCGGGCTTAATCTCAATTTTGTAATCTCTTTTTTCTTTTTCTTTCCACTTAAATCCGGAAGCGAGAACTTCCTCTTTTTTCTTCGGAAAATATTCTCCGGCAATCGTTTCGTTGTAATAAAACGGCGAAAGCTCCGGCGGAAAGAATTCCCCGTATTTATATATCCTGCCCTTCGCGTCGACGTAGGGCATTTCGTTCATGTGCTTGATAATTTTCGGCACAAGCTTTCTGTATTCTTCTTTTGAATATTTTTTATTAAAAATGCAGTGGTCTTGCTTTTGCAATCCAATACAGCCGAATAGATTATTTGAACTGTAACACATATAAGTGTAATTTGTGTCATTGCAACTATGAGTGAGAATCGCAAACAAATTTCTTTGAGCATTGAGACCTACATCTACTCCTTCATATAAGAATTCCATTTTTGCGCCAGTACCATAACCATCGTAACTTTCTTTTATATCCAGCGCGTGCGTAATATACTTAGTATTTTCTGCCTCTCCATAAATATCAAAAACCATTTGGCTATTCTTTGAGGTAAGAATGTTGTCACCGGTAACATTTTTGCTTCTCCAAATAAATGCAAAACGCCGGGGATATTTTAAGATAAAATTTTTATACTCCTTTTTAAATTTTTCCAAGTTTTTGTAACTTCCGAAATCATATTGTTTTAATTTCTCTTCGTATTCTACTTTAGAATATTGCTTGTTAAATATGCAATGGCTTTTGTGTCGCAAATTTATACAACCGAGACTATCCTGAACATTTAAGCAGGCTGTTAGAAACATAGAATTTATGCAATCATCACTGTCGTAACTGAAGTGCGTTCTATACATGCCACCACAACAAGTATCTTCATATGATTGTTCTCCCTTTTGAATAGTATATAAATCAAAGGAATCTTTAACATTTAATATTCCTTGCGCGTAAGCTACATTTTCATTCCCAAAAGAAGCGTAAACCAGATAGCAATTTTTGAGATCCACATTGTGATTGCCATATTCGCTGTGGACTGTATTGGTATTGCCCACATTAGCCAACGGCACGCGATGCATTAGCTCCTGAAATTGAGTAAAAAATGGTTTGGAAAAATCGTAATCCTGGCCGTAATCCAGCGGACTCCATTTGTCGCTCCACCAGATATCGCGATCGTAGACCGTAAGTTTTGTCTCCGGAGAAAACATCGAAATTATCTGCTTGCCCGAAAATGCGCAAGTGTTGTGATAGAGACTTCGCTCATTCCTCCAAATCATCCTCCGAATTGAGCGGCACTCCGGGCACCAGGTCGGCGGCGGGACTTTGATTTTCTCGTAAAACCCAAAATCATCCGGCTCGATGGTGAAGCCTTGCTTACAATTTTGACAGGTTTTGGTTTCGGATTGCATTAATATATTTCTCGTTGATAACATCCTTTGCAGAATATTCTTGGCGCTTCTTCTTTCGCATGGTGGGTCTTAAATTTTGTATCGCATTGATCACATACTCTATCTATCTGCTTCATCTGACCCAACCAAATTTTAATTTTTTCGTTAATTCTACAAAATGGGCAGGTTCTAGGTAGTGGAACATTCATTTTATAAGACAACCTGAGCTCAAATTTAGTCACCCTGTATCCACTATCACAACTAGAACAAGCAATCACCTCTTTTAAGATATTATCACTGGTATCCTTGATATTATCCGGCAAATCCTTAGAAGAAATTGTAATAGGATGTTTCTTTAAACTAAAATCATGCCAAAAGAGACCTTCGCTCAAGGCCTGCTCCTTTGTTTTTGGAAAGAATAAATTTGCGAAAGAATTATTATAGGGATACGAGCATAATTCTTCGGGAAAAAATTCGCCGTACTTGTATACCTTGCCAGTTTTATCCACGAATGGCATTTGATTCATGTGATTTTTTATGACACTCACCAGGTTTTCGTATTTTTCTTTCGAATACTGTCTGTTTAAAATACAGTACTGCTTATTTCGAAGGCCGACGCAACCAAAACAATCCTTGCAGCCGACACA
>MHWG01000008.1:8188-9459 GCA_001824005.1 Candidatus Zambryskibacteria bacterium RIFCSPLOWO2_01_FULL_47_14
ATTTGAAACTTGCTTACCAACGACTATAGAATCATAAATCAGCTCCGCCCCGGCCCCCCAGTCAGTATAATCCCAACAGTCTTTCACTGGACCCTGTTTTATGAGCATAAGGTATTTAGAGTCCTGGCAAGAGTTGCAGTCGTAACATTGCTTGCAATTTTTTGACTCAAAAACATAACTGCCAGTGACATTACTTGAAAAAGTATCATAAACAGGTCGAGGTATTTGGCTTTTAAAATGTTCTTTGGCCTTTTGTTTTAATGCTTGATACTCTCTGTAGGAACCCAGATCTATCTCCCGCATCTTCTCTGTGTATTCTTCTTTGGTCAGTTGCTTGTTGAAATACACATATTTTTTGTTTTTTAGATTAGCGGAAGCGAAACAATATTGACAGTTGTCGCAATCGCGTAAAAAAGCGGAGTCTAGCGACTGTGTTATGTTACCTGAACTACCAAAAACCATAAAATTTTTAAAACTATTTGTGGAATCAAAACAGAGCTCGGAGTTAAAAACCACTGAGCAGTTGAGAATTGAATCGTTGTCTCTTAAATAGAAACCATACATCGAGTCCTTATTGTTGCTGGAATAATAGATCATGTAACAATTCTTGGCTTCACTGCAATGATTCACATAAGGTGAAAGCTTGCCGGTCATAGAATCTATAGACAAGCCCAAAATAGGAGTTTTATGAAAAAGTTCACTAAATTGCTCGAGGAAGGACCTAGATTGATCAAAATCCATACCATACTTAAACGCATCCCAATCATCACCCCACCAGCACTTGTAACAATACACTACAAACGGGGCACTTGGATCATATTTGCAAATACTGTCTACCCTGCATAAATCGCACTTTCGCTTGAATAAGTTTATATCTACCATCCAAGCCAACCTGCGCTCCAGTCTGCATTCTGGGCAAAAGGTCGGCGGCGGGACTTTGATTTTTTCGTAAAACCCGAAATCATCCGGCTCGATTACGAAGTTTTGTTTGCAATTCTGACATTTTCTCGTTTCGCTATTCATACTCATAATTTTTCCTCACCCGTCCTTTGGCCACCCTCTCCAAGCTGGTTTGGAGAGGGGCCGGGGGTGAGGTTATTTTTCTATTTCTACGAACTTAAGCTCCTGAATATTCACCGGACTTACTAGGAGCGCTTTCTGGAAAGCGTCGCGGGGGTCGGAGAGGATAGTCTCAACGATTGCCAGCGCACGTGGCGCAAGGCCGGGTAACTGAACTTCCGTCCCCTTCTCCAGCACCAAGTCGCGCGGCA
>MHWG01000008.1:9467-9777 GCA_001824005.1 Candidatus Zambryskibacteria bacterium RIFCSPLOWO2_01_FULL_47_14
TCGAAATTTCCTCCGCCACGGCCGACCACTTGCATAAAAATGTCCCCGCCTTGACTCGCGTCAGGCGAGGCAAGCTTCCCAGATATCAAAACTTCCGTTTTCTCGCCTGGGTTTGAAAATAAAATCACTTTGGAAGAATCCGGATACACATCACTTACTCTTCCCACCGGCACATCACCATAGGCAAAAACTATGCTTCCCGCTTCTATCCCGATCTTACTCCCCGTATCGATGATAAGCGTATCGTAGGGGGAATGGTCGGGCTTCGCCAGAATCGCCGCCAGAATCAACTCCCGATTTTCGCTTCTTC
>MHWG01000009.1 GCA_001824005.1 Candidatus Zambryskibacteria bacterium RIFCSPLOWO2_01_FULL_47_14
TCTTCCTCTTGATTGAAAAAGTCAAAGGTTCGCGCATCAATCCCAAATTCGCCAACGCCGCGAACATGATCGGCTTCGCGCTTCTCATCATCCTCATGCTCGCCGTTACTTACCACGATATCGTTAAATTGTTGTGACCTCACCCCAACCCTCTCCAAGTTAACTTGGAGAGGGTGCCAAGGGCGGGCGAGGTAAAAATTTATGAAAGTGAAATTATTGCACGAAGTTCGGGCGGTAAAAAGTAGAAAGGAACTCGCAAATATTATTAAAGCGCAGAGGATCAGCGAGCGGGTTTTAAGAGATGTTTTGAAGAAATTAAGATCAAGTGTGACAGAACTTGCGGTCGCTAGGTTTATCACGAATGGATTTAAAAAATACGGCGCGCCGATACTTTCTTTTTCTCCGATTGTTTCTTTCGGCAAAAATACAGCCAATGTGCATCACAAGCCGGGCAAGACCAAATTAAAAAGGGGCGACATAGTTATGCTCGACTTCGGCTGCACGGTGAATCATTATTGCTCGGACATGACCAGGACTTTTTTCTTTGGTGAGCCGACAAAGAGGCAAAGGAAAATTTATCTGGATGTTCTCAAGGCGCAGAATCGCGCGCTTGAAAAACTAGCGCAAGGGGAGAGGCGAGCGAAAGTGATTGATAAAGCGGTTCGCAATTTTCTAACCAAAAAGCATAAAGCAAAAAGCTTCCCTCACGGCTTGGGCCACGGCATCGGAACTGTAATTCACGAGTGGCCCAATTTCAAACCCAAAAGCGAGGATGTTCTTCCCGTCGGTTGCGTGATGACCGTCGAGCCCGGGCTTTACTTTCCGGACTCCCGCCGACGCCAAGGCTTTGGCGGGCAAGGGGGCTTCGGAGTGCGAATCGAGGATATGATCTTAATCACCAAAAAGGGCTTTAAAAATCTAACTGATTTCCCAAAAAACATTGAAAATGCTATTCTTTCTCCATGACAAAGAAAAAATTAAAAGTCGCGGTCATTTACGGCGGAAGGTCTCCCGAACACGAGGTTTCAATTGAATCTGCCCGTAAAGTAATTGAGGCGCTTGATAGGAAAAAATATTCCGTAGCTTCAATTAAGATACCGAAAAGTGGCAAATTTAATTACGATACTCTTAGAAAATTTGATGTAGTTTTACCGATATTGCATGGACTTCTTGGGGAAGACGGAACAATCCAAGGGCTTTTAAAACTTATAAATGTTCCCTTTGGGGGCGCAGGGGTGCTCGGTTCGGCGGTAGGGATGGATAAAGATGTGGCAAAGCGACTGCTGCGAGACGCGGAAATTCTTGTTCCTAAATTTTTAGTTTATCGTCAAGGAGAAAAAATTTTATTTAATGAGGTCAAAGGAGCTCTCGGTACACCTATATTTATTAAACCTGCTAATTTGGGATCTTCAGTTGGCATTCATAAAGTTAAAAATAAAAGAGAATTCGAAAGGGCAGTCAAAGATGCTTTTAAATACGACTCAAAAATTATTATCGAAGAAACTATAAACGGGAAAGAAATAGAATGCGCGGTAATTGGAAATGAAAAACCCGTTGCGTCATTTCCGGGTGAAATAATTCCCAAAGATGAGTTTTATACTTATAAAGCCAAATACGATAATTCAGGCGGAACAGTGTATAAAATACCGGCTAGGTTGTCCGGGAAATTTACTAAAAAAATACAAAAGCTTGCGATTCGAACCTACAAGGTGCTTTCCTGTGA
Organism: Candidatus Zambryskibacteria bacterium RIFCSPLOWO2_01_FULL_47_14; assembly: GCA_001824005.1. The sequence continues at coordinate 1,724 of MHWG01000009.1, forward strand.
GGGTATGGGGCGAGTGGATATGTTTTTAACAAAAAGCGGGAAAATATTCGTGAACGAAATAAATACCATTCCCGGACCTGTTATGTTTCGAAGAATGTGGGAAGCAAGCGGAATGCCTTTTTCTAAAGTGTTGGATAAATTAATTAGGCTTGCGATTGAACGGTTTAATCGAGAGAAAAAATTAAAAACTACTTTTAAATAATATGAACAGTCGGCCGATTGGAGTATTTGATTCTGGGGTGGGAGGGCTTTCCATACTTATCGAACTCGAAAAACTGCTTCCCAAAGAGAACTTTGTCTTTTTTGCGGATCAAATAAATGTGCCCTACGGAGAGAAAACAAAAAGTGAGCTTAATAAATTCATGACCGGAGTAATGAATTATTTAATTAATAAGCATGATATCAAAATGTTTGTTATCGCCTGCAATACCGCAACCTGCTACACAATAAAAGAACTCCGGAAAAAATATAAACTCCCCATCGTCGGCACCGAACCCGCGGTCAAACCCGCATCGCTCGCCACCAAAACAGGCACGATCGCGGTTATCTCCACTCCCGCGACATCAAAAAGTAAAACAGTGGCAAGGCTTATCAGAGAGTATGGTAACGGAATAGCCATATTAAATATCGGTTGCAAGAATTTAGAAAATACCGTGGAGAAGGGGAGTCTCGATAACCCTGAAGTCAACAAACTACTTAAAAAATATTTAAAGGAGGTAAAAAATTCCAAGACAGACCAGCTGGTCCTCGGCTGTACACATTACCCGTTTCTCCGACCGGCGATCGTCAAAATTTTAGGACGCAGAATTAAACTAGTCGATTCAGGGAAGGCAATTGCCAAACGAACACAACATCTTTTACGAGAGAATAAAATCTCAAACCAAGGGAGAGGCAAAACTCTTTATTTTACAACCGGTGAATCCAAGAAGTTTGAGGGAGTGGCAAGTAAGCTTTTAAAACAAAGAATATTTGCAAAAAGAGTGATTTTATAATAGTATTTGATCATGTCACAAGATAGATTAATAAAACTGGCTTGCGGAAATTGTAAGCGCATCAATTATTGGTCCAGTAAAAACAAGAAATTGGTGGAGAAAAAAATCGAGCTCAATAAATACTGCAAATGGTGCCGGAAAAAAACCAAGCACAAAGAGACGAAAAAGTAATTTTATGCTGGTAAAAGGGCGATTAGTTAAGTGGTATAACTTCGGTCTCCAAAACCGATGTCGGGGGTTCGATTCCCTCATCGCCCGCCAATATTAAAATAATGCCTGAATTTTTGAACATCTCTGAAATACTTGCTTATGGATATATCGGCATTTTTATTGTAATTTTTTTAGAGTCGGGGATATTTTTCCCCCTGCCGGGCGACAGTCTGCTTTTTGCCGCCGGACTTTTCGCTTCAGATGGCAAAATGAACGCGTACTTTTTATTTGCTTTGGTGGTAATCGCCAGTTTTCTAGGAATACTCGCCGGTTATCATATCGGTAGTCATCTTGAAAAGTGGCGTCATCGCGCTTTTTATAAAAAATTTGTTAAGGATGAGTATTTAAATAAAGCCAGCGAGTTCTTTTTCCGGCACGGTAAATCAACTATTATTCTCTCTCGATTTGTTCCAATCATCCGCACTTTTGCTCCCATTGTCGCTGGGGCTGCCAAAATGGAGTATCTCGCATTTATTCGAGCTAGTATTCTGGGCTCAATTATTTGGGCCGGCCTTTTCATCTTTGGGGGATATTTTCTGGGAAGATTTGTTCCGGAAGCAAAAGATTACATTATCTGGATCATGGCTTTGATAATCCTTTCTTCCTTTTTCCCGGGCATACCCGGATTATTCAGGAAAATTTTCAAGAAATCTCCGCCTTCTCCTTAATATAATTGAATATCTGCGGAAATTGATGCGGCCGAAACCAGCGGATTTCTTTATCGCGCTTAAACCATGTCATTTGGCGCTTAGCATAACGCCAATTTGCTTGCAATAATTTTTCCAATAATTCTACTTCTGTAAGTTTTCCTCGGAGATATAGGGCCGTATATTTCTGATCGAATCCAAGCTCCTCAAATCTTTTCCAGGGAACACCTCGTTCATGGAGTGCGTGAAGTTCAAGAGCCATGCCCTTTCGCAGTCTATTTCGCAGCCTCGTTTTTATCCGTTTTTTGAGAATTCTTTCTGGGAAAAGTAGTCCAATTTTTTTGAATTCATATTTTTGAGGCTCGGTTTTGATTTTTGGCACTCTTCCGAAATGTTTAGCTATTTCAATTGCCCTTATAAGCCGCACGCGATTTTTGAGATCAATAGTTTTTGCACGCTCGGGATCAATTTTTCTTAATTTTAGAGCTAAGGTCTCGGTTGGTATTCCGGCCAGGTTTCTGCGTAGTCGCGGACTAGGGGACACGTTAGGAAGAATCATACCTTTGGTGATTACGTCTACATAAAAACCTGTGCCGCCGGTAATGATGGGGGTTTTGCCTCTTTCTAGTATATTTTCTATCGCCCGAGTGGCCAATTTTTTATATTTAAAAACTGAAAAATTTTTTCGGAGATCGGCTACGTCGAGTAAATGATGAGGAATCTCTCTCATTTCTTCTCTGGTAATCTTTCCGCTGCCGAGATCAATTCCTTTATAGATCTGCCGAGAGTCAGCAATCAGCACTTCGCCGTTAAATTTTTTCGCCACCCTCACCGCCAGATCGCTCTTGCCGGTGGAAGTTTGCCCGACAATGACAATAACCCTATTTTTCATTTTAATTTTGAGTCGTTTTTATTTTCGCTCCGATTGAGTTGAATCTCTCCGCAACGTTTTCATAGCCGCGATTGATCATATAGATATTACGAAGCATGGAAATGCCATTCCCGGCAAGCATCGCAATCATGATGACGACCGAGGGACGAAGCGCCGGCGGACAAACCACTTGCGCCGATTTCCATTCCGTTGGTCCTTGAACAAAAACCCGATGCGGATCGGCCAAAAGAATATTAGCGTTCAAACGATTAAGTTCGGTTAAATAGATTGCCCGATTTTCATAAACCCAGTCGTGGATTAAAGTCTGTCCCTTGGCGCAAGCGGCAATCAGCCCAAAGAAAGGCAAATTATCAATATTCATTCCCGGGAAAGGTCTGGCTTCAATCTTGTCTTCCAGAGCTTTTAATTTTGAGGGTTTGATCAATATGTCCGCCAGAAGAGTATGTCCGTTTTGCGCTTTATAAGTTTTCAAAATTTTATATTTAAGTCCCATTTTTTTTAATTTATAAAGCTCCAATTCCAGGAACTCGATTGGACAGCGGGTTATCTGAAGCTTCGAGTTGGTGACAATTGCCGCGGTAATCCACATCATTGATTCGATCGGATCTTCGCTGTTGTAGTACTCAATATCGGTATTGATTTCCTTGACACCCTCAATCGAAATAGTAGTTGTTCCGATGCCTCCGATTTTCACTCCCAGCTTTTCCAAAAAGAAACAAATTTCCTGCACTTGATAATTCGAACTGGCGAATTTGATAGTGGTTTTGCCCGGAACGAGCGCCGCCGCGCTGATCAGATTCTCGCTAGCGGTATCGCCGGATTCGTACATCACAATTTTTCCCGGTTTTAATCTTTTATAGCTTATAAGGTAATTCTGATTCGTAACTTTTGTCTCTACCCCCATTTCTTCCAAACCATAAATATGCGCGCTCACGGTTCTTTTTCCCAATTTACAGCCCTGGGCGTGCGGTAAATAAAATGATTTCAAGTAATGAATGAGCGGTCCGGCAATCATAATAACGCTTCTGGTTTTTAGAGCGGAGTCTTTATTGAGCTTATTCATTTTGAATTTCTCCGGAACTCTTATTTCGACGCTGTGCGGGGCGATCCATTTAATTTTTACGTCGATGCTTTGGAGCACTTCGATCATCCGAAAAACTTCCTCAATCCGAGATATTCCATGCAAAGTGGTTTTGCCACGATTTAGTAAAGAGGCGCAAAGAAGCCCGACTGAACCGTTCTTGGATGCGTTGGTTCGAATCGTGCCGGAGAGCTTTCGACCGCCCTCAATCTCGAAATTCTCGATTTTACTGGTGTGATTTTTTTCTCCTAGCTCTTGCATAAAAATAAGTGCCGAGGGAGGGAGTTGAACCCTCATGATCTTGCGATCGATGGATTTTGAGTCCATTGCGTCTGCCATTCCGCCACCTCGGCAAGGCGGGCGTTTGAGAATACTACTTTAATTTTTCATAAAAATCAATATTGTGCTAAAATAAATCAATGTCCAATTTGTATTCCAACTCAATTTTCTGGATCGATACCGACAAAGTGAAGCCCAACCCCTATCAGCCGAGGCGTGATTTCGACGAGGACCGTTTGCAAGATCTGGCTCAATCGATCAAACAATACGGCGTGCTTCAGCCACTCACGGTATCGAGAGTGGAAGTTGAAAAGGACGACGGGGGAATCGTGACCGAATATGAATTAATTGCCGGAGAACGCCGGCTTCGCGCCGCCAAAATAGCCGGAGTTTCGCAGGTGCCGGTTATCATTCGGACCGGGGACACGGCGATGGCCAAATTAGAACTCGCGATTATCGAAAACCTCCAACGCGAGGATTTGAACGCGGTCGATCGCGCGCGGGCATTTTCTCGCCTTTCCAATGAATTCAAATTCACTCATAGCGAGATCGCGAAAAAGATCGGCCGAAGTCGTGAATATGTGACCAATTCCATTCGCATCCTGGGTCTGCCGGAAGAAGTGCTGGAGGCGCTTTCCCTCGGAAAAATTTCCGAGGGCCACACTCGGCCGATTCTAATGCTGGCTGATCGTCCGGAGGAACAGATTGTTCTTTTTAAGGAAATTTTATATAAAAAGATCACTGTCCGGGAAGCCGAGCGGCTCTCCAGAAAAATCGCCTACGACCGAGTTCGTAAAAAAGAATTCATGCCCGATCCAGAACTGGTTGAACTGGAAGAAGAATTTGGCGAAAGACTGGGCACGCGAGTGCAAATTGACAAGAGAGAGCTTGGCGGGCAGATCAAAATTGATTTTCTCTCGGTGGACGATTTACGGGAAATCCTGACCCTTATCGGAAAAAGTGGAGCCAAAAAGCCAACGGATATGCTGGAAAATTATATTTTAGAAAACCCGATTCCAGGCGAAACGCCACTGGACGATCGATCAACAGAAGAGATCAAAGACAACGAAAAAGATATCTACGACATTTCCAACTTTAGCGTTTAAGATTCACCATACCGAAATTTTCCGAAGAGACTGTTTTTCTCCAGGTAGGTTCTAATATGTTTTTTGGCCAGCGTCGTTTTTGTATGCTCCAGCCACTTGGAAGTTGGGTGTGAATTTTCTTTGTCGATAATTTCCACGATATCTCCATTTTTGAGCTTGGTTAAGATCGGAGACATTTTGCCGTTTATTTTGGCGCCGAAAATATGGTCGCCGACATCCGAATGGATTGAATAAGCGAAGTCGATCGGTGTGGAGCCGTCCGGTAAGTCGATGACATCGCCCTTCGGCGTGAAAATGAAAATCCGATCATTGAAAAAGTCCGTTTTCAGGTGCTCCAAGAATTTTTTCGGTTCTTCCAGCGCGTGTTTTAGATTTTTTAACTCCTCGATCCATTCAAATTTTGACCTCTTGTTGTGGCTCTTTTTGCCTTCTTTGTAGACAAAGTGCGCGGCAATACCATAATCCGCTTCCGCGTGCATTTCTCTGGTTCGGATCTGTACTTCGGCGATCCCGCCGGATCCGGTAAAAATCGTGGTGTGAATCGAGCGATAGCCGTTCGGCTTCGGAACCGCGATATAATCCTTGATTCGACCGGGAAGCGGCCGCCAAGTTGAATGGATAATACCTAAAATCCGGTAACAGTCCTCCACATTTTTGGTGACGATCCGGAGCGCGACGATATCGTAGATTTTATCAATATCCATATCGTATTTTTGTAACTTTTTCCAGAGGCTGTATTTGTGTTTTATCCGATTATTGATTTCAACAACCTTAATCTTATTTTTCTTCAGTTCTCTCACCAAGGTGTTCCGGACTTCGGTCAAATATTTCCGATAAAGTTCTTTTTTTTCTTTAATGATTTCATTAATTTCGGCGTACTCTTTGGGATAAGCGTAAGGAAAAGCGGCGTCTTCGAGCATTCCCTTCAATTTACCCATACCCAGACGATTAGCCAACGGGGCGTAAACCTCGATCGATTCAACCGCGATCCTTTTTCTTTTTTCTTCCGGCAAATGTTCCAGCGTTTGCAGATTATGCAAACGGTCTGCGAATTTTATGATGACCACTCGAAGATCGTTGGCCATGGCCACGAAAAATTTCCGCAGGCTTTCCACGTGTCGTTCGTGCCCACGATATTTCAGAGTACCGAGCTTGGTCACCCCCTTCACCAAGAAGAGAATATCTTTGCCGAATTCTTTCTCCAATTCCGCTTCCGTGACTTTTGTATCTTCAAGCACATCGTGTAGGAGCCCAGCCGCGATCGTCTGGGTGTCCATCCCGAGCCTGGCGATAGTTTTTGCCGTTTCCAGAACATGCGAAAAATATGGATCACCGGAGAGCCGCTTTTGCCCTTCATGAGCGCGCTTGGCAAACTCAATCGCGCGAGCAAGAAATTCTTCTTCCTTTTTATTCACGCCGCCCTCAATTAGATCAATAATTTCTCTTACTTCACTCATCTTTAGATTATAACGACTATTTTATTTTATTCAATTTTTTTGATTTTATGAGGATTATGATTCGGACACGATTTATTTGAACAACGGACGGGAATAGTCTTGGTGCCTTCCATCATGAGAGAGCCACAGAGCTTGCAAATTTCACCGGTCGGTTTGGCTTTGATGGCAAATTTGCATTTCGGATAGTTCGAGCAGGAGTAAAAAATCCCAAAACGGCCTCGGCGCTCGACTATTTCTCCCTTTTTACATTCCGGACAAATCACTCCTGTCTTTTTTTTGGCATCATCCGCCTCATCGCTCTTTACGAATTTACATTTGGGATAGCGTGAACAGGCGATAAATGTGCCGGAGCCGTCGCGCCGTTCCTTGATCACTAATTTTCCTCCTTTTGTTTTCCCGCACTCTGGACACATCTCGCCGGTTTCTTTTGGGCCCTGAAGTTCTGTACCGTCGAGCATTAAAGCGCCGTCACAATCCGGATATTTGGAACAAGAATAAAATTTTCCCCCGCGCGAAAGTTTTATGATCATCGACGCGCCGCATTTCGGGCACTTAATGTTTTCTGGAGCATCGCCCAGATTAGTCGCTTTTTCCAATTTTTCTTTGGATTTAACGTCACCGGCGAATGGCCCGTAAAAATCGCGCAGAGTTTTTTCATATTCCCGTTCGCCTCGGGAAATTTCATCCAGTTCGTCCTCCATCTCTGCGGTAAAGGTATCGGAAATATATTTAGAGAAATGCTTCTCCAAAAAATCCGAGACAACTTCGCCGGTATCGGTTGGGAAAAGAGTTTTGCCTTCTTTTCGGACATAGCCTCGCTCTTCGATTGTTTTCATAATCGAAGCGTAAGTCGACGGCCGACCGATACCTCTCTGTTCCAGCTCTTTGATCAATCCGGCTTCGCTGTAGCGGCCAGGCGGCTCGGTAAACTTCTCTTCATCGGAGAGCTCAATCAGTTTCAGCTTTTCGTTCTCTTTACAAAGAGGTAACTCGATATCATCTCCCCGCGAAGCGCGATCCGCGGCAAGCCAGCCGTCGAAAAGAAGTCGTGAACCGTTTGCCGCAAAATCCGGAATACCCGCGTTATTTTTTAGATTCGCGACAATTTTTGTTCTTAATAATTTCGCGTCGGCCATCTGCGAAGAAATCGCGCGTTCCCAGATCAGGCGATAAAGCTTGTCTTCGATCTCATGTCCAAGATGCAATTTATCAATATGCGTTGGGCGGATCGCTTCGTGGGCTTCTTGAGCGTTTTTGGATTTTGTTTTGTAAATCCTCGATTCTGCGTATTTTTCACCGTATTCTTTTTTAATTAATGACAAAATTTGATTTTGCGCCGCGGCGTTTAAATTAGTGCTGTCGGTTCGCATGTAAGTGATGTGCCCGGCCTCATAAAGTTTTTGCGCTATCTGCATTGTTCGCGAAGGGGAGAAGCCCAAACGGGAACTAGCGGTCTGCTGGAGCGTGGAAGTGGTGAAGGGCGCGCGGGGAGAGCGTTTTTGTTCGTTTTCCTTTACCGCTTTTATAACCCAATCATTTTTTTTCCCTTCTTCCAGAATTTTCTGCGTCAATTTTTCGTCTCTTGGCTCTTCCGAGCACTCCATCATTATTTTATCTTTTCTTTCTGTTTCAAAAAGGCCGGTTATTCTCCAAAATTTCTCCGGGACAAACGCCCGAATTTCTCGTTCACGCTCCATAATTATACGAAGCGCCGGAGACTGTACCCGCCCGGCAGAAAGTCCATATCTGACTTTTTTCCAAATAAGTCCGGAGAGATCATAGCCGACCAGGCGGTCGAGCACTCTTCGCGCTTCTTGGGCTTTGACTAATTTCATGTCGATCTGGTCAGGATTTTTTATAGCTTCTTTCACGGTTTCTTTGGTGATTTCGTAGAATCTCACTCTCTTGGTCTTTTGATTTTCAGGAAGAAGTGTTTGAATATGCCAGGCAATCGCTTCGCCCTCTCGGTCGGGGTCAGTGGCAAGAATTACCGAATCTGCTTTTCGGGCTAGGTTTTGCAATTCGTGCACCACTTTTTCTTTGCCTTTTGAAATTTCATAATGCGGAACAAAACCGGCCGGAATGTCGATCGCTTTTTTGTTTGATTTGGGAAGATCGCGGATGTGTCCAACCGAAGCGCGCACGGTAAAATCTTCGCCCAAATATTTTTCAATGGTTTTCGCTTTCGACGGCGATTCAACGATCACTAATTTCATGCTTAAAAGTAATACACTATATTTTATTTTTTAGCAAACCTTAGGGTTAAAAAGCGGCGCGAATTTCGCCGAGCTCTTCTTTAATTAGTCCTTTTATTTCCATTATCGAAAGAAGACTATTGGCTTCGGCTACAGAAAGCTTCATCGTCCGAATTAATTCATCCCGCGGCATCGGTTCGGATAAAATTTTTAGCACCGACTTTTCTTCCGGCAGAGCGTCATCGAAAAGTGCCGCTTGCTTGGTGCTTTCATCTATTTTAAAACCAAGCGCTTCCAAGACGTCGTCGGGCGAAGTGATGGGCGCGGCGCCCATTCGAAGCAGTTTATTCGTTCCCTTGGAAGTGGGAGAAAAAATCGATCCGGGAATGACCAATAAATCTCGATTGTATTCAGTAGCCAGGCGCGCGGTAATCATCGTGCCTGATTTTTCTTCTGCTTCTATTATCAGTACCGCTTTAGAAATCCCCGCCATCAAGCGATTGCGCATCGGGAAGCCCCACAAAGTAGCTTTAAAATTCGGCTCGAATTCGGACATCAAACATCCGCCCCTAGCGACAATTTCTCGGGCCAGAATGGCGTTGGTCTTGGGGTACATCGCGTCTTCGGAAAGACCGGAGCCCGGAAAAACAACGGTCTTAAGGCCGTTTCCGACCGCGCACTTGTGGGCGATCGCGTCGATACCGAGCGCGAGCCCCGAAACAATCACGATCGGGTATCCTTTCAGCCCTGAAATTATTCTTTCACAGCAATCCTTCCCGTAGGTAGTATACTTGCGAGAGCCGACGATGCAGAGATAGACGTAGTCCGGCGGCGGCAATTCTCCCACGATCCACAAATCCTTGGGAGGCTGGGGAATCTCCAGGAGCGCCTTCGGAAATTTTTCTTTGGGAAGTTTCGTAATTTCCATTTTGCAATTATACCAATATTTTTATATACTTTAAAGATGTTAGACATTAAATTCATTCGCGAGAACAAGGAGATCATTAAAGCCGGGGCAAAGAAGAAACATGTTGAGATTGATATCGATAAACTCCTTGAAGTTGACGACGGGCGTTTAAAAATACTTAAAGAGGTTGAAGATTTGAGGGCGGAAATCAACCGGGTTTCCAATGAAATTTCTCGCGACCAGGACGCGGCACACAAAATACAGCTGATCGAAGAAATGCGCGGAGTTAAAGAGGAATTAAAAGTAAAAGAAGAAAAACTGAAAGAAACAACGAAAGAGTGGCAACACTTGATGCTCCAGGTGCCGAACGTGCCGGATATGTCGGTGCCGGAAGGAAAAACCGATGTTGAAAATAAAGAAATAAAAACTTGGGGGACTAAACCGGAATTTCAATTTGATCCGAAGGATCACATCGAAATAATGAAAAATTTGCGCATGGCTGATTTTGATCGGGGAACCAAGGTGCACGGTTTTCGCGGATATTTTCTTATTAATGACGGCGCCGGATTGTCCTTCGCCATCTGGAATTACGCCATGGATTTTTTTCTGGCAAAAAATTTCGCTCCGATAATTCCGCCGGTCGTCAATCGCCGGGAAGCGTTCTTGGGAACCGGCTGGATGCCGCAAGGGGAAGAAGATTTATATAAGACACAGGATGGAGAATACCTGGCTGGTACCTCGGAGGTCCCGATCATGGCCTACCATGCAGGAGAAGTGCTGGAGGCGAAATGCCTGCCGGTTCGTTATCTCGGATTTTCTCCCTGTTTCCGAAGAGAAGCCGGCAGTCACGGCCGGGACGTGAAAGGCCTGATTCGAGTTCATGAATTTTATAAAGTCGAACAAGTTATTCTGTGCGAGGCCAATCACCAAGAGAGCGTAAAATTCCACGAAGAAATTAATCGAAACACCGAAGAATTCATCGAGTCTCTGGGTATTCCTTACCGCACCGTTCTCAATTGCGGGGGCGATCTGGGCCTTGGACAAGTTAAAAAATATGACGTGGAGACCTGGGTGCCAAAAGAAGAAAAATATCGGGAGATCGGCTCCGCCTCCTATTTCCATGATTTTCAGACCCGTCGACTCGGCATTAAATATAAGGATGAACGGGGCGAGACTCATTACACCCATTCGCTGAACGCAACCGCCATTGCCACTCCGCGAATTCTTGTTTCGCTGGTGGAAAATTTCCAGCAGGCGGACGGTTCAGTTCTAATTCCGGAAGCTCTGCAAAAATACATGAGAGGAAAAAGTGTCATAGCACTGGGATGAAAAAAAGAAGCATTTTAAGCTCTCGACACGTCGAGGAACTGCGAAAACACCGGCGACAGAAAGCCGGAGCGAAAGCCCTGGTTTTTCTTTTGATTATCGGGGCCTTGTTTGTGGGTTTGGGCTTTGCTTCCGAATGGCAGAGGATAAACATCCAAAATCTCGAAATTTCGGGTAATAAAGTCGTCGAGGCGAAGGAAGTCGAGGGTGTGGTTCTAAGTATGCTCGATGGGAAATATCTCTGGCTTTTTTCAAAAACAAATTTCCTGTTTTACCCGAAAGGTAAAATTAAAAAAACACTGGCGGAAAATTTTCTGATTTTAAAAGATATCGATCTCGCGCTTGAGAACGCAAATACTTTGAAAATTACTTTAACGGAAAGGGAAGCGAAATTCACCTGGTGCGGAGAGGAACTGCCCGAGGACCTATCAACGGGAAAATGCTATTTTATGGATGAGGGCGGATATATTTATGCGGAGGCGCCGTATTTCTCCGGCGACGTTTATTTTAAATTTTTCGGCCGAACCGAGAATAACGGCAATCAACCGCTCGGGTCTTATTTTCTACCGGAGATCTTCCGAAGACTGGTTTACTTCCGTGATGCGGCGGAAGGAATGAATCTCAACCCTTCCTTCGTCGTCGTAAAAAATGACGACGATGCTGAACTTTATCTTGGTTCGCAAATAAATGCCCCGAAGATTATTTTCAAGTTGAACGCGGACATCGAGAAGACCGCCCAAAACCTCGAGCTAGTTCTGGGGGGCGAAGAACTCAAAGAAAAAATCGAGGCGCTCCAATACGTCGATCTTCGCTTTGGCAATAAAGTTTATTTTAAATGATCCAGTTGGGATTTTGGAAAAATCTGCCTAAACCGTTTTTTTGCCTGGCGCCGATGGCCGACGTTACCGACTGCGCTTTCCGAAATTTGATCGCTAAATATAGCTCGCTCCGCCCGAATGGACGGGGTAAACCAGACGTCTTTTTCACTGAATTTGTCTCTGCCGACGGCCTCGCTCACCCAAAAGCGAGGGAAAAATTATTGATTGATTTAAAATTCGGAAAAAATGAACATCCGATCGTGGCGCAGATATTTGGCGGCAAATCGGAGAATATCAGTAGGGCGGCGAAATTGTGTAAAAAATTAGGATTTGATGGCATCGATATAAATATGGGCTGTCCGGATAGATCCGTCGAGAGGCAGTGCGCCGGCGCCGCGATGATGAGGGATCATAAACTTGCCGGAAAAATTATCAGAGCCGCGAAAGAGGGCGCTCCCGGTCTGCCAATTTCAGTGAAAACTAGACTGGGTTACAACAAAATTGAAATTGAAACTTGGATACCGGCGCTGCTTGAAGAGAATATCGCCGCGCTCTCGATTCACCTACGCACTCGCAAAGAAATGTCCAACGTGCCGGCGCATTGGGAAGTGCTCAAAAGAATTATTGAAATCCGAAATCAAATGGGCAAGAGTACACTAATTATCGGAAATGGCGATGTCGCGGATATTGACGACGCAAGAAGGAAATATAAAGAAACAGGCTGTGATGGAATAATGCTGGGAAAAGCGGTATTTGGGAATCCGTGGCTGTTCTCCTCACCCCCAGCCCCTCCCCAAGTTAACTTGGAGAGGGTTAGGGAGAGGTTGAAAGTTATGGTAGAACACACGAAGCTTTTTGAGAAATTGCTCGGCAAACACAAAAATTTCGCCATCATGAAAAAGCATTTTAAAGCGTACGCGAGCGGTTTTGAAGGAGCGAAAGAATTGCGCGTGAAATTAATGGAGGCAGAAAACGCAAAGCAGGTCGGAAAAATTACTAATGATTTTTTGGCTCATATTTGATAGAATACGAAAATGCACGAACTCGCGCTATACAGAAAATACAGACCAAAAAACTGGAGCCAAGTTCTGGGACAGGACCATATTGTCAAAGTATTGGAGAACTCGGTTGAAACAAAAAAAGTCTCCCATGCCTATCTTTTTGTCGGTTCGCGTGGAACCGGGAAAACTTCGGTTGCCAGAATTTTTGCCGAACAGATCGGCGTAAGCCAGAATGATCTTTACGAAATCGATGCCGCCTCAAACCGAGGAATTGAGGACAT
>MHWG01000010.1:0-628 GCA_001824005.1 Candidatus Zambryskibacteria bacterium RIFCSPLOWO2_01_FULL_47_14
CGGAGGAGGAGTTCCACCTAGTTGATAGTAAAAAACATTTGAGTCAATTGAGCTAACAACCACAAGTCCGTTTGTGTTTGGTACATAGCCGAATCGGCCGTGCGTGCCGGTTGAGAACTGCGCGCCGGGGGAGGCACCCGCACCCAGGATCTTCGTGAACGTCCACGTATCACGGTTCAGCTCATACACGTCCGCCCCACCGATATACGCAAGGTAACGTTTACCCACAGGATCGAAAATAAAACCCGGACCTTTAGCAATAATAGGAGCTTGATCGCCAGAAAGAACTGGGGCGAGCGGCGTCCACGGGGTCGTGGCCGTGGTCCATGCGAAGAAACTCCCACTACCCATGACGACAAAGACTTGCCTCTCGAGATCGAATGCTGCGGTCACTGAGCGCTCCAGCCCGTGCGCGTTGCCTTGTCGGGTCCACGCTTTCGTGGCGAGGTCGAACGACATAAGCGCGGCGCGACCATAGATCAGGACGCGAGATCGCGCCGAATCGAAGACCGCTGCCGTCGTCAGAGACGTGGCCGAATAGGCGCTGCCACCCCACAGCGGTCGGTCAGGCAACCGTTCCCACGTAGCGCTGTCCCGATGGTAGAACCACGCTGCCGCCGTTCCCCAA
>MHWG01000010.1:638-1513 GCA_001824005.1 Candidatus Zambryskibacteria bacterium RIFCSPLOWO2_01_FULL_47_14
GAAGCCGTCATAGCCGGGCGCCTTCACTCTTGCGATGCAGGAGTAGGTGTGTCGCGAGGAGGGATTCCCATCCGCTGTTGTTTCTGTTGTTGGATCTTGAACATATGCACTTCGCGGCCCGCAGGTCCAGACACCAGTAGAAAGCGGAAATGTGCAGACCTCATTGCCAGGATAGTCAGCATGCCCGCCGCCCCAAACGCCCAGCTCGTTCCGGTTCTCGTCAAACCATCCGCCGGAGTAGCTAAAGATGAACGCGGGATTCCACGGCGCAGAACCCATCGCAGGACGCAGAGTGGAATTTGGAAATGCAGCCCAGCTTCCCGCCGGAGGGAGCGGTTGTAAAACGGCTGCCAGTTGGCTTCTCTGTCTTGATGGACTAAATGTAACATCATCAAAAAAAGACAGATGAACAATTTGAATATATCCCAGAAACGCCACAGCCATGATAGGCAGAGCGAAAATCAGGAAATGGAAAAAGAAGTTGGTGTGAGGAAAAGGATTTTTCATACTACGTGGGAATACATTTTGGGGTGCTCTACTGACTTTAAGTGTAACACTCAACCCCAGACCTCTCATCTTTAATACTTGTGAATAATCTTTAGACCAATATTAAGACACCAAATAAAGTGAAATTACGTGTATAGCTTTTTCGTAGTTATGAACAAAAAACACTTGCTTTGGTCCTCTAACGCAAGAATACTAATTATTAATAAACCTTACTAAAGATAAGTACCTATTGCTTACCATTCAGCTTCAAATATTTCTTACCTCTTACTTTCTCTGGTAGCAGATCTTCCTTGGTATATTTTTCATAACCTTCATGATAGCCGAGGTCCTTCATGAGTTTGGTCGGAGCATTTCGAATCTTAAGAGGA
>MHWG01000010.1:1540-4238 GCA_001824005.1 Candidatus Zambryskibacteria bacterium RIFCSPLOWO2_01_FULL_47_14
TTTATTCCGGCTTCAGGGTAACCAATAGTTTCCACCGCTCGAAACACGGCATTAGCCAGAGACAGGGCATGCAGGTCTTCCATACCAATATCTTCGCTTGCAAAGATAACCATACGTCTGGCAATAAATTTAGGATCTTCACCGGAGTCAATCATCCGAGCCAGATAATACAGTGCGGCATCAGGTTGACTGGCGCGCATACTTTTTATAAAAGCGCTCACAGTATTGTAATGCTCATCTCCTTTTTTATCGTAACGTGAATGTTTCGACTGTAGAGTATTCTTTAAATTCTCGATAGTGACGTCTCCATAGAGCCTGTGCGTATTCTCAATCATACTGATGGCTTGCCTGGCATCCCCGTCTGTCATTCCAATAAGCCAATCGCTTGCTTCTTGGTCTATGGAGAATCCGGTACGTTTTATAATCTCTTTCATTTCCGTATCAGACAATTCGTTTAAGACAAACACTCGGCAGCGCGATAAAAGAGCCGAGATTATTTCAAAACTTGGATTCTCGGTTGTAGCCCCTATCAGAGTCAGTTTGCCAGACTCGACATAAGGCAGAAGAAAATCTTGCTGGGCTTTATTGAATCGATGAATTTCGTCGAGAAACAAAACTTTTGGTCCAAAAAGTCCGCCCTCGGTATCGATAATCTTTTTGATATCTTCTTTGCCCGCGGATACTGCCGAGAGCTGGTGATATTCGACATTGAGAGCCTCGGCGTATATTTTAGCCAAAGTGGTTTTGCCAACCCCGGGCGGCCCCCAAAAAATAAAAGAAAATAAATGCTTCTTCGCTATGGCAATTTCAAGGGGCTTCCCTTCCCCTACCAAGTGTCTCTGACCAATAAATTCGGCCAAATTCTTGGGCCTAATTTTAAACGCGAGCGGTTCCATCCCTGCAATTATACTCTTTCATATAAACGTATAGGAAATGGGGCAGCATTATGTTAAATTACGCCTACATGGAGACGTGGCTGAGTGGTCGAAAGCGCCTCACTGCTAACGAGGTAGGGTTTAAAAGCCCTCGACGGTTCGAATCCGTCCGTCTCCGCTAAATAATGAAAATTTTTGTTAAGGCCAAGACGGGAGCAAAAGAAAATAAAGTCACTCCCCCGTCGTTAAGACTCATACCGGAAGCAGAAGAGTGTTATACCGTCTCGGTCAAAGAGCGACCAGTTGAAGGTAGGGCCAACGAAGCCATTACAAAATTACTAGCAGAACATTTCAAAGTCTCTCGTTCTCAAGTTCGTCTTATCTCCGGTGCCACGTCGAAAAGAAAGGTCTTCGAGATCAAAGATTAAATAGGGAACGCTTATTTGTTTATCTGCTTCCAGAGCCAGATGCCGACGAGAACGAGGTCAATCAGCAATACTAACCAAACCAGACCGCCCCAGATTCCCGCTGTGCCCATCATGCCTCCGTAGCCGAATCCATATTGCATCATGGAATCATTATACACGAGGATCGTATCATTGACAGACTACGATGCTTAATGTTAATAAGATATAAGACAGAAAGTACAATTCACCCGCCCATCCACTCCAAGGAGGATTCGGATGAAGATCAGAGACAATCGCTGGTGGTACCTCTGGGTGCTCGCCCTCGCGCTGGTTATTCTATACGACGTCGGCGCCTTCTCGTCGACACCGGCACCCGTCGCCACACCTGCCCTTCACTCGTCGGGCATCGCCCCGCTCGAGGTGGCGGGGAAACTCTCCGACACCGAGAAGGCACGCAACAAGGAAATACTTAAGATTCTACAGAAGGATCGGCTCAACGCACTTACACCGGGGCTGCCGGCGTGGGTGAAGAACCACCTCATCACCTTCGAAGATTCGGGTGAGCAAGGCGTCGCCTTCTCACGCTCCGTAGCGTGGGGCGTCGGCTGGTACAAGGGCCAGTTGTTTTACTGGTTTGCGTACTCGAACTCGGACGGGTGGGTCCAGATGGACCTCTCGATCCGCATCGACGAGAAGGATATCGACGCGATCAACGGCATCAAGCCAGATGATCCCGGACACGTCCCGGCGGAAGACCGGATGGTGAATGCGCGTATCGGTGGAGACCTCGACACCGCCGGTACGGCGACGCACGTAGCCTTCAACGGCGGCGGTGTGGACTGGACAGATTGGACAGAAGAGTTCTGTCTCAAACCGAGCACAACCCTCTGCGACACGGCAGGGGCGCTGGAGAAGTACTTCCTGCCCGCCGCCAACAGCATCCTGTCCACTAAGCTCATGTTTGTCCGCAGAGGACGCATCCCGTACTGATTCGCCCGTACAAAGCCCTGACACCGTTCAGGTTATGCCCCACCCTCGACAGGTGGGGCATTCTAAATTTAGGAAATTTATAAAATTATGATTAAGTTTAAAAAGTTGATATAATCCAACTTTGTAACTAGTCTGTCCGCAAAATGCTTGCATTCATAAAAGAGAGGAGGGTTCTCGTCTTGATAGCTGTCGCGATTGCAGTGATCATTTTCGTAGCTATCAAAGTCCAATCAAACGGCAAGATAGAGACGGTCTTTCCTGTCGTAGGAGATCTCGTGCGTACGGTCAAAATTTCTGGCAAGGTCACTCCCCAAGAGAGTGTTGAGCTCGGCTTCGAGATAGCTGGCATAGTCACAAGCGTACCTCGACAAGTGGGGCAAACTGTAAGACATGGGGACTTACTGGCAAGAATCGATACCAGCGCTA
>MHWG01000010.1:4383-5142 GCA_001824005.1 Candidatus Zambryskibacteria bacterium RIFCSPLOWO2_01_FULL_47_14
AAGACGCTGTCTACAACAAGACTGATCAATTCTTCTTGAACCCCGATTCCAGCCGACCAGAGATCGCCCCCACATTTACTGGATACCCTGATTTAAGAAACTCTATAAATAGTGGGCGAGTATTGATAGGAGAAGTTCTCGACGCTTGGAATTCCCTAGTCTCTGGGCTCAACATCTCAATATACGTAGAAACACATTTATCACAATCGAAAAAATATCTAGCGCAAATATCTTCCTACATCGCTGACGTATCCCGAGCAGTCAGTTTGTTTGAAGAAAGTAACGCATTCTCGCAAGCTACTATAGACGGCTACAAAACTGATACGACCTCGGCTAGAAACAATTTAAACAGCGCTTCGCAAAGCCTGATTGCCGCGGAAGAAAAGCTGAGAGGACTCTTACTTGAAGTACCGGTACAAGTAGCTCGTGTAGAATCAGCTCGTGCTTCTCTCCTCAATGATCAATCCCAGCTCTTGAAAACTGCTTTGACTTCTCCAATCAATGGAATCATCTCCAGACAAGAAGCAAAAAATGGACAAGTGGTTTCTCCCAACACCAGTCTTATCTCGATCATTAGCGAAGAATTTGAGATAGAAGCTTTCGTCCCTGAAGTATTGATCTCCGGTGTCAGCGTTGGAAATCCCGCTTCTGTCACTTTGGACGCTTACGGAGACAAAGAAATTTTCGCGGCGAAGATAGCGCATATCGATCCGGCAGAGACCATCCGTGACGGCGTTTCGACTTACAAAATTAAACTAA
>MHWG01000011.1:0-9002 GCA_001824005.1 Candidatus Zambryskibacteria bacterium RIFCSPLOWO2_01_FULL_47_14
GTCTGATGCTAGCAGGTCGTGTCCGAATATCAAGCTGTTCGTATGTTTGATCTGTGGATAATAAGAAGAGAATTAAAGAATCACCGGGAACCCTTGCCTTCGCCTTCGGATTCGGTCCAGATTTTGGCCGCCCGGTCCTCAATCTGCGAGATACATTGAAGAAACACGAGTTGGGTCCGGAAGAATTTATTGTCGCCGTACCACATTTACTTTCAAGTATTAAAGAAAACTATGTAGAACGTTCAAGAAAATACACAGAAGCGCATCTTGCAGAAGCTCATCATGTCGACGAAATAGCACAGCTTGTTAAAGATCAAAAATTGGTTATTTTCAACCATTGTGCGGCGGACGAATGTGCTATTAAAATGGAGCGAGCATTAACGGGCGAATTCTTGGGTCACGTTAGGGAATTTCCAGCGAAAGGAAATTGTATTGGATGTGGTCAAGACGGCAAAAGAAAAGGGTTGTTCGGTCGGAGAGCTCCTACTCCGTAGCATTTAACATTACGCTTTTATTAGAAATGCTAACATCAATTCTCACTCCCAAAGGTAAAATAAATTGAGGATCGGTATGACCAAAATCCATATTTGTGACAAGTGGTAATTCTTTTGCGCCAAATTCTTCAACAACAACATCGAATATCATTTTTTCAAGTTCAACTTTCTCTTCATTTGAATAAAAAATTGCACGTCCAAAAAATAACGCAGATATTTTTCGGAAGATTCCTTGAGTGCCATAATTCCTCAGCATGTATTTAACTTGGTTTATCGTTGGTTTTTCTTCCGAGGTTTCCAGAAATAACACTTTATTGTTCCAGAAGTTTTCTTTGGGCCAATATATGGTTGATTTCAGAAATTCCAACGCTTCAATACAGCCGCCGAACAATTCGCCAGTCGCATCATCCTTCCCATTAATCCAGTTCCATCCATGATTTTTCTGGAGAATTGAGATTTCTCCTGATGTTTCTGGAGCATTCCAATCCTTGTATCCGTCACAAAAGGCTTCATAAGATTTATATTCAAGTTCTCCAAAATCACTAAATAAGAATTTATTCACATGGTCTTGAAAAGAATGTGGTAAATTCTTAGTTTGTGCAAAACCGGCCATTACAGATGGCCCATGAAAAGAAGCGAGGCCAAGTTGATTTAAATATGTAAGAACGATGGTGGCATCCGAATATCCCATAAATAATTTAGGGTTGTTCCGAATTATATTTTTATCAAGGAAAGGCAAAATTCTAACAGAGTCATCGCCACCTATTGTCGTAATAATTCCGCGCACTTCAGCGTCGTCAAATGCACTATTTATGTCTTCCGCTCTAATACGTGGGTTATTATATAATTCCTGATCATTCATTTTTGCAGTACGATATTCCTTAACTTTTAGGCCAAAAACCTCTTCCAAATTCTTGATCCCCTTCTTGTACACATTCGGAAATTCTGCAGCTTTACCGGAAGATGGTGCCAGGACAGCAATAGTATCGCCCTTATTTAATTTATATCTCTTTAACCTCATTGAAAATAATTGATTTATGAATTCTTTTCCTAAACAATACCACAGGTATCAGTTTAGCCCCAAGGATAATGACCACACTATACCCTATGGCTCACGAAAGGTAGTAGCTAATAGTACAGCTACTATATCCCAAAATCACCGACCCGAAAAGTTTCGGGGAGGAGGGGTCTTGGATGTGCAATCCTAAGAAACAGGAAACTCCACCACGAACCTCGAACCCTTCCCTTTCCCTCCAGATTCCGCCCATATCTTGCCGCCGTGGGCTTCCACTATCTTCTTCGCGATGTAGAGGCCGTAACCGGTCGAGTGCACGTTTACCTTGACGGAGTCTTTGCCGTGCCCGCCTTCGGTGAAAAGATTCTTCATATCCTCCGGCGTGATGCCTACGCCCCTATAATGGATAGAAAATAGCCCCGCGTTGCAAGTGACGCGGGGGCTACGGTGATTGAGGGTCAGGATACAAATCATAGAACAGTTGTACAGCTTGTTCAGTAATGTCCATCGCCTCGTCTGGTTCGGATTCGGCACCGTTAACGATCCTGAACGCTCGCCGAGCGAGAGGCATTGCCTCAGGCGCATACGTCGCAATCATCATGACCGTTTGTTCTGGCGAGGTGTAGAATGTCGCGTCGCGGAGAATCGTGATGCCCGAGAGTACGCGAATCGCCGCTTTTGCGCTGGACCGAGCAAGCAGTCTGGGATTGCTCCGGAACGGCTCGTTGATGATTCCGGATCGGTACCTCTTCATCAGTATCTTGGCACGGGCGGCGCGTCCGTAGGCCATTGTCTCGACTGAGGGGACATAATCCTGAAAGTCGATATTGTCACCCCATAGATGTAGTCCGGTCACTGCGATGATTCGCGCCCGACCGACGACCATCGCGTCAGGCTTCTCCGTGTGAAGTGCCGCAAGGCTGAGTGCCGAGTTGTTTATAAACGACACTTGTGGCCAAGACTTGCCGAGCTCCAACAACTCGCGCCGCCTCGGAGCTTCGTCTTCAGTGGTGAGCTCGCGCTCAACCACCCCAACGACATCAAGGTCGCTGACGCCTTTCGTCCACTCTCCCACGGCAACGCTTCCTATGACGTAAACTGATCGCAAGTCAGAATGATGTCGTCGGTAGCATGCCACAGTATCATCAGCGAGCAGGCGAAGAATAGAGGGGATTTCATCGAGAACTTTGAAACCAAGCATGAGACGTTTGCTTGATCGGTCTGACATGTGCTCCTCCTATTTCCATCATCGACTATTGATGCGCTGATCGGCAACTTCTCGCATGTACCTCAAGCGATCGGGGATAGACATCCCCATGAAGTGTATGGCGAACGGGTCGGACGCCGTCGTCGGGCCAGCATACCTTTCGTGATACGGTTGGTTCCAGCCGACAGGCAACCACGCTGTACCTTCCATGAACTCGGTTGGCGCATCGGGCATTCGCGCACCGTGATAGTGCTCGTCGCCCAAGATCCATCCGAATGCTCTGAGTACTGCGCCCTGGTCGGCCCATCGTCCTTCCGGCATGCCAATTTCCGAAACTCTATCCAAAAAGCGAAACGCTTTTTCAGTGTTACGAATCACCCACACCCCTGTATTCGGGTTCGTCCGACCTTCCAGCGGGATCGTGTGGATGACCAGACCCTGATAGTCGGTTGTGCCGAGTGAATCGAGGATGTCCTCGTCGGTTCGGCAGATCAGCACATCTGCATCAAACCATACGACAACGTCACTCTGTTCAAGGGCCGACCGGATGAAACGCAGCTTTTGCCAACGAACACTCTTGGCGGTGGCACTCCACCTATCCGCATCGTCTTCCGTCACATAGGTTACTTGCACCCTGTAGCCGTAGCGCTCCGCAAAGGAAGCGAAAGGCGGCAGGGAGATGTTAGTGAGAACCGATGCCATACTCGGCCCAGCCGCCGTCACGATTGTCTTGCGCATTATTAACCTCCTCAAAGAGCAGTTGACTTCTCGCTCATGGCGACAAGTTTCCGCAACACTACAGCATATCCTATGGCATCGTCAAGCGCATTGTGCGTATGTTCAGGCATGTCTTTCGTTATTTGCTTTGGCCAATGTATGCGTCTGGAGTTGTCGAAAGTGAAGCCGAATTTGCCGGCCACATAGGATTTAATATCGAGTGCGCGAATACTATTCTTTTCGTTTTTGAACGGGTTAGCAGGCGCAAACCGGAACAAGTACCAACTGACGAATGTGTAATCGAGACTGACAGGGTTTGCAACAAAGATGGGCTCGCGCTCAAGTCCGGTAACCCAGTTATAGAATTCGGTCATCACACGCTCCGGTGTTTCCGAATCGCTGGTCGCTTCTTTCCATGCCTCCTTGTGTTCGTGCCACCATTCGGTTGTGGCAGGATCAGCGGATGCATCCGGAAGTGTTGTGAGTTTGCGATAAAAACGCGATACTTCCTCTTTGGGGGTTGTGGCTACCGCCGCGAGACTAAGCATTGAATTGAGTCCCACCGCTGGGCCGTCGGCCTCAATGTCGACTACTATAAAGATTTGGGAGTCAGAAATCATAGGAATATAATTGATTCAATTAAAGTTCGATTCCAAGATGCATTGCATACGTCTCTATAACATCCTCTAAGCGGCGGGCAATTCAACAATGAACTGCGAACCCTTCCCTTTCCCTCCAGATTCCGCCCATATCTTGCCGCCGTGGGCTTCTAGAAGATGATCGGTTTTCTGTCTATCGATACGGATTCAACCCACCTGACACCGCCTCTCCTGTCTTCTGAGTAGTACACAACGACTAATCTGTTGCCGGCGCGAAAATCGACTTCATACCAGTTGTGCGTTAGATGTTTTCTTCCAAGTACTTTTGATCCCGCGAGACGCACATCGATGGCATCGGAAATCGCATTATAGAGCGCCGCAGCGCTCTTCCGGTACCCTTCAATAATGTTGGATTCATTCCATAATCCTGAATCCCGATACAGCTCCCGGAACGCTTCCTCATAGTGGTCGATGAAAGATTGCAGGTCAACTCGCGCAGAACCCTTATACCGCAGTTCCATGACGAGAATGCCGCTTTCTTGCCGCCTGTTCTTTCCATGCCTCTCGTAAGCTCTTCCGTAGTCGCTCTGTCGATCTCTCAATGTACGCATGCATCAGCGATCTCATTTCCACCGGTGAATGCCCCGTTTCCCCCTTTTTCCCTTTCATATCATAACTATTACGTCCTGAACCCCTCTTGTCAATACACCCCGTGTACGTTACGAAGGGTCTAGATTCTACGCCGCTGGCAATTCAACAATAAATCGCGAACCCTTCCCCTCCCCCTCCGACTCCACCCAAATCTTGCCGCCGTGGGCTTCCACTATCTTCTTCGCGATGTAGAGGCCGTAACCGGTGGAGTGAACGTTTGTTTTTATCGACTCTTTGCCGTGTCCGCCTTCGGTGAAGAGATTCTTCATATCTTCCGGCGTGATACCCACTCCACTGTCTTTGACCGAGAAGCGGAAATGTCCGCCTGCCTGCCGCATCGTTCCTTGTGGCGCAGGCCAGTAGGTGCATGCAGACAGGCCCAGATGTGTTCCTGCAGAGATTACGTGTGAACTACTTCGACGCGCTCTTTTGTCTGCCAGGGCTGATGCCTTGATGCCTTTCTATTGCCGCGATGCGCTCAAGCGCATGGTCTATCTCCTTGCTGTGTCCGCCCTCCGTGAATAGTCGTTGCATATCGTCTTTTGTAATGCCAACACCAGTATCCTGTACCGAGAAATGTATTTTGGGACGGTGAAGTATCCCGGGTGGCAGGAAAACAGCACTTCTTTTATCTTCGACTCACCGTTGGCAACTTTCCGGCGAATTGATTCAGCAAAAATCGTATTTTTATCAGAAAAATATTCATCTTCTACTGTATAAAGTTCCCGGCGCAAAGATTGCGCCGGGCTAGAGAAGGAGCGGGTATCCGAAAGTGCGAGCGTATAGTTCCGGCTAACAATCCTCGGGAATCTCCTGAACTCCGAGGAAGCGCCAGAAACTGTGCCAGATGTCACCTTCGACACGAAGACGGAGAAAGCGCCCGGAAGCATACCCGTAGAGACCCACGACACGACGACTGCCGCGCACGTGGGCGCATGACCCGAGACAACCGATCGGAAGCTTCTGCTGTTCTCGAGGAAACGTAGCGCCGAACGCAAGGCCATGAATATGGTCGCCTGGAGCGAACCCTGCCTTCACTATTTCGGCTATCACATCTTCTGACGAGATGTCGCGATTGAAATGGAAAAGTTTGTTACGAAACCTCTTTTTTCCTACATCGCTGACCGGAAACTTATCCTCCGTGATGCCATCACTCTCCCAGTCATATTTTCCCGCCACAATCATTGTCCTGAGAGGTTGACCGAGGTCAATCTCCGTAATGTACTCAGAGGGTGAACTGCAGAACAAATCCCGGAAGTCATTAATTGGAGGAATAATACCCGCCTTCACTCCTCGAGCGAGGTGAGGGAGATAGAGGAGCAAGGTCTCCATCTCTGAAACGGTCAACTGCTTATGGTCGATCAGTGTCAAGCAGTGTTTCGCCTGACTAGATGTTGCTGTGCTCATAGGATTCTCCTATTAAGTACTACTCCCGAAGGGTAGGGTTGGTCGACGCTATGACTGTCGAATATCGCCATAGCCCAAAGAAGCCGATATGTTCAGCGGATTTAGGCCGTGGCGATATTGCTTTTTCAAAAAACTATAACCGAAATAATGTTATTCTTACAATAGCATTCTGTCAATTCAATGCTGTAGCTGTCAACCTTCTCCTCCCGAAATCTTTTAGCAAGAAGTTCGAAGGTTTGGAGCATTCCGTATTCGCGCAAGTGATGTATATTTATTATATGGGGTTCGTATATTTAGATCAGGAGTACGGCGAGAAATTCTCCAATAATTTTGCACATGCAGAGTTTGCGCAGAAACAATCGAAAATCCTCTCATCATGTATGAATATATGAACGCGACTCAAATTATCTTTAATTAAGCAAAAGATTTCTCTTAAAAATCTATCATGCCTAGGATAGTAATGGTTGGTATAGCCGGTGGATCTGGTGTCGGTAAATCGACTTTGGGAGAAGAATTGCTGACACGTGAACCGGATATATTTCAACTTATTCAACTTGACGATTATTTCCGAAAGCCATTTCCCGTCTTCTCCGTTGAGAGCAAAGAGAATCGTGACCATCCGAACGCGCTTGATTTTGATGGGTTTGTGCGCGACCTGACGGAACTGAAAACAGGTCGGAGTGTGGTTCTGATGACAAAAAATAGAAAATATAATCCCGGTTATGACGAAACGAACGAAAAAGTGCGGGTTGAGTTGCGTCCGAAGCCGATAATTCTCGTCGAAGGATTTCTCATTTTGCACGATGAGCGCGTACGCGCCCTCTTAGACAAATCTATCTGGTTGGATGCGCCGGGCGAGACACGATGGGACCGACGCGAGGGTCGTAATGAATTAGTGAAAAAAGATACGGAATATCAGAGAAAGATACTCGAGCCAATGCATCAGGAATTCGTCGAGCCGACGCGCCGGTATGCGGATAAAGTATTGGATACGGATTTATTGACAGCGAAGGAGGTGCGAAGGGAAATCGAGAGATGGTTCCACCCCTATTTCATATCAGGTGAGTTAAAGAACCTCGGTAGTAAATAGCGATTGCTATACTTTGACGATATATGTCCCAGGAAAAGATTCCCGCGCTAATAGATTTAAAGCCACTACCGATGCATACCCTAGGAGGCACATTCAACCGTCATTTTGTATATCAAGGGCAGGATGGACATAAGTTCTTGAGAAGAAAATCGTTGACTATTCCAGAATGGAGGGAGGTTATTAAGAAAAACAACAAACAATGGGGCTTTGAACAAGATGGCGCTAATGTAGTCGTAAGGACTGAAGATGAGATATGTGAATTAGCGGTAGCCGCGCACGAAGCCGGGTTGCGTGTTCCTCCGATTATTAAAGATGGTAAAGGGGGCACGTTAACTCCGTATCTAGAAAATGCGGTTACTCTCGATAAATATCTGCCCACAGCGCCGGGCGCCGATGCGGAACGTACATTAACAGAATTAATCAGCGACCTGTCTGCGGCACATAGCAAGGGAATTGTATACGGCGACAGGTGGTATAACAATATCCTGGTCGATCCTGCGTTGGGTGTCGTCAATATAGATTTTGATCTGAAACCGGAAGGTCCTGGTAAGGAGCTCGATCTCGCTCAAGTGATATATTATTCTATCGCGTTCGACAAGGACCGATCTCCCGCAACATTGGTTTCTGTTCTAAAAAGAACGCCGCTGGATTATAATCTCGCACTCGTAAAAAAATTCATGGACACAAAAGAAGCATGGTCTCGAGATAAATATGGAGACTTACGTATCGTTATTGACACGTTTTTCAACAAACTTAAGAAAGAGTAAGTTCATCCACAATTCCCATTTATGAACGATCTTCCGATTCGAGGTACGCACGCACATCGTGTAATGAAGGGAATATCCTGTAGGCCATGCGTCGTATAACATCGGTCGGATGCTGCATATCAGGGATCATGATGGGAATCATCCCAGCGGCGTGCGCAGCTTCCAATCCTAGTAAGGAATCTTCCAAGACAACGCATGTGGATGGTTCTTTTGATAATTTTTCAGCTGTTTTCAAGAAGATTTCCGGGTTCGGTTTTCCATGTGTGATTTCGTCGCCGCACACGATTACCTTGAAATTATTGATAATCCCGGCATTTTTCAGGTTCCTTTCCACGCCTCTTCGCGAGCTTGAACTGGCGATGGCCAATAGCACTTTTTTCTTTTTGAGATATTCCAAAAGTTCCATCAACCCCGACTTGATAGGCATGCCGGAGACGTTAAGAATTTCGGCGACGTATCGTCGGCGAGCTTCGCGAATTTTTTCGACGGGGAAATCAGATCCGAATTTCTCATGGAGAAGTCGCTTCGCGTCGCTGGCAGTTCGTCCGATGATGTCGTGAAAAGCACCGTTTTCCAGGTTATATCCGTGCTGATGTGCGGCATGGCGATAACCTTCGAGCCCAAGGCGTTCCGTGTCAAACATGAGCCCGTCCATGTCGAATATAAACGCTTCGAATCGGAATTTTGCAGACATGATGTTATTTGATGAATTACCCGCGTTGCCGTAGAATTCTACTAAAGAGTAAGTTCATTATATTATGGAAAGTGGAGAAAACATGGAAAGGGCACCGGAGGAGATACGAGTTGCACCATACACACTTGATGTAGACGCTAACGGCACGATAACCGAGATACATGGGAAGCCATTCGACAAGGTCGCCTTTTCGCGCCTTAAATTCGGTTCTTTTGCGGACCTGAAGCATTTTGCTCGGGAGATAGTAGGCGCACTCCCATTGGGAAGTATTGATGATAATACGATCATAACCTCTGCGGCGTATACCTATACGCCTACTGCGGGCTCGCTGCTCGCCCGTCATGTTCAGACCATGCTCAAT
>MHWG01000011.1:9016-9845 GCA_001824005.1 Candidatus Zambryskibacteria bacterium RIFCSPLOWO2_01_FULL_47_14
TACGCCGCCGATAGACGAAAATTATTCCAGCCTGTCTCTCGAGGGGCGGAGGGCATACCTCGACAGATCGCCCTATCATATCGATAAAGAGCTTGTACGAGGCAAGCACATTTTGGTAGTGGACGATATCTGCGTAACAGGCGGGCACGAAGAGGGCGTACGACGGTTGCTTAGGAATGTGAAAGTCGCGAAGATTACGTTCGCATACGTCGCGACAATGGACACGCACGGCAATACGCCTATAGAGAATCAGCTCAACAATATGGCTGTCAATTCTCTGGACGATCTTGAAAAAATCCTTTCGGGTGAAGGAGCAGCGATAACCGAAAAGACATGCAAGTACATTTTGGGAGAACAAGACTTGAAGAAGCTCGAGTTTTTTCTCGTGTGGGTTCCAGAGAACGTTGTGTATCGAATATACGCGGCGGCGGTGAATAACGGCTATAGTCAAAATTCAGCGTATGCTCCTCAAATAGCACTCTTACGAACAGAAATGATGCGCCGGGAAGAAAAACTTCTGGAATAATAACTACTACATTTAGGAGAATTTACACGGTGTAAGCCCTATCTTAAACTGCGGGAAGCTCGACGACAAAGCGCGCCCCTTTCCCCTCCCCCTCCGACTCCACCCAAATCTTGCCGCCGTGGGCTTCCACTATCTTCTTCGCGATGTAGAGGCCGTAGCCGGTGGAATGTACGTTGGTCTTGATGGACTCTTTGCCGTGTCCGCCTTCGGTGAAGAGATTCTTCATATCCTCCGGCGTGATGCCGATGCCGTTGTCCTCCACAATGAAGCGAATAACACTGCCATCGGTCAACACGACTTTCA
>MHWG01000012.1:0-8623 GCA_001824005.1 Candidatus Zambryskibacteria bacterium RIFCSPLOWO2_01_FULL_47_14
GCGGCGCCGGTAATCATGTTCTTGATGTAGTCGGCGTGGCCGGGAGCGTCCACGTGCGCGTAGTGGCGCGCGTCGGTCGCGTACTCGGAGTGCGAGAGAGCGATGGTAATACCTCGGGCCTTCTCCTCCGGAGAGTTGTCAATCTGGGAAACATCCTTGACGGTGGCCTGCTTGCCCGCGCGGTGAAGCACGTTCAAGATGGCGGCCGTGAGGGTAGTCTTGCCGTGGTCAACGTGGCCAATAGTGCCTACGTTTACGTGCGGCTTGCTTCGATCGAATTCTGCTGCCATAAATTTAGTTTAATAAGTTGAATAAGGTTAATAAGTTCAATAAGTTTGTTCTTGAAACAAAGAAAGCGCGCGAGAACCTTTGCTTTCATTGGTCCAGAAGCGCGTCATATTAGCACAATCTCCTATTGAGAGAACTCAAAGAGCATGGCACTAATAGACGTGAGCGTCATATTATACAAACCCCCATAAATTGTAAAGGGTAGGATTACTTCCCCCCTGTTCTGGCTTCAATAATGGTCGTGGCCACATTGTTTGGCACCACAGCGTAATGGTCAAATTCCATGGTAGAAGAACCGCGGCCTTCGGTCATGGAGCGTAGAGAGGTAACGTAGCCGAACATTTCAGAAAGAGGTACTTTAGCTCGCACCACCTTTAAGTCGCCCCTATCTTCCATTGCTTCAATCTGACCACGTTTTCCTGAGAGATTGCCGGTAATGTCACCCATGAACTTCTCCGGCATGACTACTTCCACTTTCATAATAGGCTCAAGGATCACGGGGCGAGCTTTGCGAGCCGCTTCTTGGAAGGCTTGCGACGCGGCAATCTTGTAGGCGATTTCCGAAGAGTCCACATCGTGGTAGGAACCATAGTTGAGCTCGCAGGAAATGTCGGTCATCTTGTAGCCGGCGAGAATGCCCCGGTCCATCGCTTCTCTCACACCCTTCTCCACCGCCGGGATAAATTCCTGGGGAATAACCCCTCCTTTGATAGCATCGACGAATTCGAAGCCCGGTTCGCGATGAGCATTCTTCGGCACTTTCTCTTCCGGATCATATTGAGGCAGGGGCTTAATTTTGATCTTGACGTGCCCGTATTGGCCCTTGCCTCCCGTTTGTTTGATGTATTTATTCTCCACTTCGGCTTCCCCCTGAATTGTTTCTTTGTAAGCCACTTGGGGCTTGCCGACATTCGCTTCGACGCCGAACTCGCGCTTCATGCGGTCCACAATAATTTCCAAATGGAGTTCTCCCATACCTTTGATCACAGTCTCGCCGGTCTCCGCGTCTGATTGGATTTTAAAAGTCGGGTCTTCGTCCGAGAGACGCTTCAACGCCATACCCATCTTCTCTTGGTCTGCCTTGGTCTTCGGCTCAATGCGCAAAGAGATGACTGGTTCAGGGAATTTAATCTGATCAAGAGCGATCGGATTATCTTCGTCGCAGAAAGTGTGAGAAGTCTTCGCATCCTTCAAGCCTACGGCGGCGGCAATTTCTCCGGCGAAAACCTTTTTCACCTCTTCTCTCTTGTCCGCTTGGAGGCGCACGATTCTGCCCAAGCGCTCTTTGGTCTGCGTGGTCGAATTATAGATATAAGTGCCGCTCTCAATGGTACCGGAGTACACGCGGAAGAAGGTGAGCTGGCCAACGAAGGGATCTGCCTGAAGCTTGAAGGCAAGTGCCGCGAATGGCTCCTCGTCCGAGGCGTGGCGCACTACCTCCTCGCCCGTCCTCGGATCAGTGCCCTTGACCGGCGGAATGTCGAGGGGGCTAGGCAAGTAATCAACGACGGCGTCGAGCACAAGTTGAACGCCCTTGTTCTTCAGAGCAGAGCCAGCCATAACGGGGAAAATTTTGTTCTCTATCACCGCTTTTCTCATTACCCGCTTCAAATCTTCGAGCGAAGCTTCTTTGCCCTCAAGATACGCGTTCATCATTACTTCGTCGTTCTCGACGATGCGCTCGATCAATTCGGCACGGTACTTTACCGCGTCGGCTTTGAGATTTTCTGGGATCTCCTTCTCGACAACCTTATTGCCCATCTCGCCTTCGAAGTAGAGGGCCTTCATTTTGAGAAGATCAATCACCCCTTCGTGATGATCTTCTTCGCCGATGGGAATCTGCATGCGCACGGCCTTCTTCGAAAGGCGGTTCAAAATTGATTTGTAAGAACGCTCGAAAGAGGCGCCGGTGCGGTCAAGTTTGTTGATAAAGCAGATTCTCGGCACAAGTGCTTCCTCTGCGTAGCGCCAATTGGTCTCGGACTGCGGCTCGACACCCGCCACGCCGTCGAAGACGACCACCGCTCCATCTAACACTCGAAGTGATCGCTTGACCTCGACGGTGAAGTCAATGTGCCCGGGAGTGTCGATGATATTGAAACGGTATTTTTCTCCTCCGTAAGTCGGAGCCCAGAAGCAGGTTACGGCCGCGGCAGTGATGGTGATGCCGCGCTCGCGCTCCTGCTCCATCCAGTCGGTGGTGGTGTCACCCTCGTGCACCTCGCCGATCTTGTGTTGTGAACCGGTATAGAAAAGTACGCGTTCGGAAGTGGTAGTCTTCCCAGCGTCAATGTGGGCAATGATGCCGAAGTTACGAACTTTTTCTAATGGGTAATCACGTTGCATAATAAAATGCGCCTATGCGCTAGAAAACTATATATCAAAAGCCATATTGTTGCAATTGAGCTTTCTTCTTATTATCTCCGGAAGATAAGCCAGGCTGCGAGCAATCCAAGTCCAGCAGCGCCCCATACCCAATAGCGGAAAAGGATGTTGAAAGGACTTGTCTCGATTGTTGCTCTGGTGCTCGTGCCGAGCACACTGCCTCTGAACTTTGAGGTGGTAGCATCTTTGTAGGCTCCAAGTGACTTTCCTATCGAATTTGCCGCCGAGCCCGCCACTTCTTTCACATCTTGAATGATTTCACTAGGAATCGTTTTTGCCTTTTCGACAAAATGGGTCTGAATTATTTTCGCAATACTGGTGTCTTTATCCGGAGAGAGCACCTGTTCGCATATAGCGGGCAAAAGTTCCTCAGCCAAAAGGGCGCCGGGCACCGCTAAAGCAAAAAATATTAAAAGGAGGAGAACGGCCTTGGCCATTCTTCCATGATACACCCTTCGACTGCACTCGGGGTAATTTCGCAAAGCGAAATTACCAGGCGAAGTGGGCGAAGGCCTTGTTCGATTCCGCCATTTTATGCATATTCTCGCGCTTCTTGATGGCTTCGCCTTCATTTTTCGAAGCGGCGATGATCTCTTCGGCAAGCTTCTCGTGCATCGGCTTGCCTTTCTTGTTCCTCGCGGCATCAATAATCCACTTCATTGAAAGAAATTGCCTTCTCTCCGGTCTTACCTCTCTAGGCACCTGGTAGTTAGCGCCTCCGACTCGGCGCGAGCGCACCTCCATAGTCGGGCCGGTATTCTTGAGAGCAGTTTCAAAAATTTCCAACGGATTCTCATTTTTAGTTTTCTCCTTAATCATATCAAGCGCGCCATAAACTACTTTGCGTGCCGTGTTCTTCTTGCCCTCGCCCATGACGTAATTTACAAACTTGGTTACCTTCTCGGAATCATAAAGGTAATCGGGTTCTATTTTCGGCTTAGCTTTGAGTTTGCGTCGCATTTGTCGTTAGTTGTTGGTCGTTGGTTGTCGGTTATTTGCCTTTCGGCTTTTTGGCTCCATACTGGCTTCGCGCTTGTCTTCTGCTCTCGACACCAGTAGCATCGAGTACCCCCCGCACGATTGAATAACGCAAGCCGACATCCTTGACGCGACCACCGCGCAGAAGCACCACCGAGTGCTCCTGGAGGTTGTGGCCAATGCCGGGGATATAAGCAGTCACTTCCATGCCGTTGGTCAGACGCACTCTGGCAATTTTTCGTATAGCGGAGTTTGGCTTCTTGGGAGTCTTGGTTGTCACCTTGGTAGCAACCCCGCGCTTGAAAGGAGAGTTGAAGAAGACTGGCCTGTTCTTCAAAGTATTGAAGGCGCGCGTCAAAGCGACCGACTTGGATTTCCTGCGGAGTTTCTTCCTCTTCTTCTTAATCAGCTGATTAATTGTACTCATATATTGACAGGGCAATACTGTACTTGAAAAGACAGGAAAATGCAATAACACCACCTCGCCCGTCTGCTAAGCAGTCGCCCTCTCCTAGCTCTAGGAGAGGGTTGGGTGAGGTCTAAAACGCAATACCGGTAATTACTCTGAAAATTAGGTTAATTATCGGGAAGAGATATTGCCAGAGGAAGAAGATAAAGAAGAGAATGAGGATAAGCCCATATCGTTCAAAAAAGTTACGGAAAGATACAGCATTTTCAGGAAAGAGGGCGAAGAGAATCTTCGAACCGTCCAAGGGCGCTATGGGTATGAGATTGAATACCGCGAGCACAATGTTTATGAGAACCACTACTGCAGTAATTTGTATAAAGGCCTCGCTCGCAAAGCCGAGTGTTATCCCAGAGCGGAGCAAGAAGCCGAAGATTAAGGCTAAAGCGATGTTTGAGAGCGGCCCGGCCGCCGCGACAATGGCTTCCGACCAGCGGCCTGGTCGCAGATTGTACGGATTGTAAGGCACCGGCCTCGCCCAGCCGAAGATGAAACCGGCCGTCATATAGGCGATAGCTGGCACGACAAAAGATCCTATCGGATCCAAATGCTTGAAGGGGTTTAGAGTAAGCCGTCCTTCCCAACGAGCCGTCTGATCACCCAGAGCGCTTGCGGCATAACCGTGCGAAACCTCATGTATAACAACCGACATAATAAGGACAGCTATTTGAAATACGAACTCCATTCTGTTAGTATATCGCAACTATGGCTAGAATTTGTCCGGTAACAAATAAGGGTTCGATGGTTGGAGGCGGCTACTCCAACAGAACCCGCGCAACCCAATTCAACTCCACCGGCATGGTGCGGAAGTATCCAAACCTGCAGAAGAAACGCATTTACGTCCCGGAGCTCAAGAAGACCCTCATCCTCACCCTTTCGACCAAAGCCTGGAAGACCATCTCCAAACGCGGCGCGCACAGCGTCCTCAAAAAAGCTGGGGTTATTTGACTTCATTCTCCGGCGCTTGCCCTTCGTCTTGTTAGATAGTCTTTATACAGTTTGAACTTTCTACTTTTTCCACTCATACGTCATTAGCTCACTCCAGTAAGTTAATAACGTATTATATATTTTATATCAATTTATATCAATTTAAACCATTCTCTTAAATACTTATCGTTTTCCAGCTCATCGACAATCAAATAGAGTAGGTCTTTCCCTATTCCGAAATCAGTTTTCAACAGTGCAATTACATCTTCACAATCATATGGATAAGCCCAGACACTCTCCTGCAAGGGGTAAAATTCTGCTGATTTAAATAAAGTCCTGATTTGGTCGCGGATTTGTCGCTTTTTATCTGGGATATCGAAAATGAATACTCGCCATTTGCCATCCCATTTTTTGGGTTTTTTAAATTTAAAATTCTCAAATTCCCATCTTCGCAACTTCGCTTGACCGGCCAACGTAAGTTCATAAAACTTGCCGTTGAATTTCATCAGCCCCTTCTTGACCATCTTGCTTGCGGAAAAACCAACATACTCTTTTTGCCTCCTGTTTGGAATAAGCCCAAGCTTTGCCATGGCCCCAATCACATTTGGGGCAAGCAGACCCGCGCCCAATATGCCGGCAGTGGCTACTGTGGCCAGTATAACTTGCTGCAAGTGTTTCCTTTTGCTCCTTTTCCTGCTTTTTTGCTCCAGTTTACCCATACGTTATTAGATCACCACAGTAAGATTATAACGTATGATGGATTTTTTAAATGTTTTAAGTGTGTGGACTATTTTATTCCTATCATTTCCCCATCCGTTTCGAATTTGATGGTGCCCTTTTCTGCGGTAGAAAATATTTTTGATCCCACACGATTTAAAATATTTAAAACTTCTTTATGCGGATGGCCATAAGTATTGTCCTTGCCTGCGGAAATTACCGCGAACTCCGGCGTAACCGCTTCGGCGAACATTAGCGAGGTCGATGTGCGCGAGCCATGATGCCCAACTTTCAAAACATCGGTATCCAGAATTTCTCGATTCAAATTCAATAAAATATTTTCTGTCTTTATCGTCGCATCGCCGGTGAAAAGAAAGGAGGATTCCCCGTAATCGAGCCGCGCCACGACTGATCCGTCATTTGTATCCCATCCGGAAACGTCCCGGTCCGGGAAAAGGAGTATTAATTTCACCCCGTCGCCGAAGTCTATTGTCTGTCCTCTCCTCGCGCTCCTCTGGTCCACGTTGAGGCCTGTCTGGTATCTCTCGGCTACCGCCACAAGACCCGCGGCGTGGTCAGCATCCGGGTGAGTTTCGATGACCACATCTATGTAGCGGTCGCCGAAAGACATTATTTTTCCCAATTCGGAGAGCACTTTCCTATTCCTTCCTCCGTCGATAAGTACCTGCTTATGCGCCGGCGTGTCGATAAATATCGCGTCCCCCTGCCCCACGTCCAGGAAATAAACTCGAAGCGTCTCGCCTGGCATTCTCTGCCAAATGGCAAACCATACGAGAATATTGGAAAGAATCAGTACCCCCACTACGACTTCCCTAATGTGCCCTCTTATCCATTTAGAATTCATATTATAATTGTCTCATGGCCAAACAATTCGAAGAAAGGAAATTCAATATCCCAACGCTCAATGGCATTTCCGCGAAGAATATCGAGGAACACCTGAAGCTCTATGCGGGCTACGTCAAAAACGCCAACGTCATCCTGGCGAAGATCGACGAGTACTCCGAGGACTCCAGTCCGCTTGTTGGCGCAGGCGAGGAACACGCCTACGCTTTAGGCGAGATAGGGCGGCGCTTCGCCTTCGAATTCGACGGCATGAGAAATCACGAAATTTATTTCTCGCATTTTGAAAATGGTTCGACTGCGCTCACCACAGACGGTTCTCTAATGAAAGCAGTCCAGGAAGAATGGGGCACATTCGAGAGATGGCTTAAGCGCTTCAAAACTTTGGCAACTACTCGCGGCACCGGCTGGGCACAACTTCTTTGGGATCCGACCTCGGACAGACTATTAAACAATTGGGTAGACGAACAGCATTTGGGCCAGCTCTCCGCTTGTGTGCCGATACTCGCACTAGATATGTGGGAGCACTCATACGTTGCCGACTACCAGCCAAGCGGCAAGAAGCAGTACATCGAAGACTTTTTTGAGAATCTCAATTGGTCAAATGTCGAGGAGAATTTCTCCAGCGCCATACAAAAATAATTCCTGAAGCATAAACCAACGCGATGAGCCATGCTGAAACGTTTGGAACGGCGAGGGAGGCGAATGGTATGTTGCCCAGGAAATTTGAAACAAAAATAATCCAGGCGAGCAATAAATGTGCGAGATACGCCAGAGGCAGAGCGAGAAACGCGCTTACGTAAGAGAGTGTTGCGGCCGCGAAGCCCACAAACATGGTGTAAGGGATGATGAGAAGCACCAAGACGTTTGCCGGAAGTGAAACGACGGAGAAATCCCCTATCGAATAGATTAGGAGCGGCAATACGGTAAGCTGGGTACCAATCGTCGTGGCCACAACCTCTTTCAACTTCGACCATTTCTCTGGTATAAATTTCAAATACTTATGAACTATCGGCACGACATAGATGAGCGCGAGAGTGGCGAGGAAACTAAGTTCGAAAGAGGGGTCGAAGACAAGAATCTTCGGATTCTCAAGAAGCATGATGAAACCCGCGAAAACGAGTGCTCTCGGCGCGGAGTACTTCCTGCCGAGCATCTTGGCTAGAATGACGGTAAGCACCATGATGGCCGCGCGCACCACCGTCGCTTCCGCTCCGGTCATGATGACGAAGAGGAGAATGGCTATGATCGAAAGCCAATTGTTCCGGAAAACTTTTCTTATAAAATCCGCAATCAGAGCAATGTTATAACCGGACAGCACAACAATGTGAATTATACCGGCCTTGCGGAATTCTTCGAGAATATCCTTCGGCATAGCATCGCGTCCAGAGACTAGAAGACCAGAGAGGAGCGAGGCGTACGGTTCGGAGAAATTTTCTCGAATTTTGCCCACGAAACTGTGTTTGATTTTGAGCAGAGCAGATTTTATTTTGTTACCGTGGCCGGAAGAAATTATCTCCACTTTGGCGAAGCTCATAGTGGAGTAAATATCGTCTTTGGCAAGATACGCCGGATAATCGAAATCTTCTATCATCTCGGGGATTTTGAATTTCCCATCGATCTTTACCCTGTCGCCGTATTGAACGGGCGAGTAAATGTCCGTGCTCACCAGCGCTCTTTCTCTGTTGTCGGATTTGAAGACGAATCGCGTTGCATTGTCTCTCTGTTCGGGCTCGCTTACGACAACTCCCTCACGAAGCGGTAACGCCGCTTCGTGGAAATCCTTCACGGCATAACGCAAACTCCCAAGGCCGAAAGAAATGAGAGCCAAGGCGACGAACAAAATTTCTTTTTCTATCTTTCCCGTCCAAACTTTTTCTCCGAGCATCATGGCAAGAGCCGTAACGATAAAAAAAGTTGAAACAACCGGCGTTAAGAAAATGAATGAGGAAACGAAAATGCCGAAGGCAAAACTAAAAATGCTTATAAGAATCGCGCGGT
>MHWG01000012.1:8632-19555 GCA_001824005.1 Candidatus Zambryskibacteria bacterium RIFCSPLOWO2_01_FULL_47_14
AGTGGCCTTCGACGTATTTCCAATCGATTGTTTTATTTTCTGCGGCGGCAATAAGCATTTGCCAGAGATCTTGATTTAAAACAGGTTTTTTCGAAGCGGTGCGCCAGTTCCTTTTCTGCCAGCCAGGTACCCAGAGAGTAATGCCCTTCATCACATATTCGGAATCGGTAAAAAGTTCGATTGACTCATCGCTAAGGGTGCCCGCAAATTCGAGCGCCCTTATGGCCGCTGTGAGCTCCATCCTGTTGTTAGTGGTGTGATCTTCCCGGCCGCCGAGCTCTATCACCCGCTGGGGAGCCACGACTATGGCCCCCCAGCCTCCCGGCCCCGGGTTCCCCCTCGCCGCCCCGTCGGTATAAATGGTGATCATTGATCTAATTTTATCATTGAAAGGTTCTTGACAAAATAACGTCTGAGCATATACTGGAAGTAAGTTACCTCGCCGGGCCTTGTGCCCGGTTTTTTCGTGCTTATTTAGACCTAATACATTATAATTTTCCTATAGGATTATTATTGTGTATGTATGTCGAAACCGGGTTTCGACAACTTGTGTAAAGTCCGACTTTGCACACTATGTTATAATTTACGCATTAGCCATATCGGCAGCCGAACTGCTTGTGTGGCTCGGGTTAGTCAAACGCTATGGCACTCAGTCTGATTAACCGACGCCGAATCAAGTAGGTACCCTCGTGCCAAGCCCTGTTGTTACGTTCGGAATAGACAACGAGGGTGGGTATAAATAGTAGGCAAGAACAGCATCTTACATAGGTGCTGTTCTTGTTTTACCCAATAAAATTTACACGAAAAAGAGCATCGGAGTTTCCGATGTTCTGTACCATTGACCTCCATGGAGAGGAAGACTCTTTTGCGGCAAGTCTAGGAATCCGTCAGGCTATTTGCGGGAGAACAGTCCCCATTAACATCCACGGTCAGAAAAACTATCAGGAATGTCGAGGGTTACAGTTCGCGTCCCGGTCTTAGTGGGTTTCCGGGTAGCTTGCCAGCTGGACGATCGGACTCCGGTGCCACCTTGAATCCAAACAATCGGCTCTTTCCCAAACCACCGTTGGTGGATATTGATGAGCAGCCTTTTGTCATCAATCCGCAATTCCTGGATGTCTTCGTCGAAGACTGTCTGGACACTATTGTTGCTCGGCCACTCTGTAGTATACTTGAGCGAAAAGGTGCCAACTTTGCACTTGTTCACGAGATCGGCACTTACCAAGTGAGTCTCGTGATGGTGCTCCCAGTCTCCCGAATAGATGTCGTAATCCCCGCAACGACTTGGATAAACCATGAAAACCACAAAGAGTTCTCCGATTTTCCGAGCCTCGAGGTTAGGTAGACGGTCGCCGAGGTAGCGACGCGAACTGAGTTTGAACAGTTCGCTAAGAGTCTTGAGCTCTTCCTTTGTAACTCTCTCAGACATGACTTTTTCCTTTCAAAGAACTTCCCAACTCTGAGACCGCGAATCATTTCGTAGTCTCGGAGAAGGGGCGAAGCGGAGCTTCGCCACCTGATTGATACGAGCTAGGCGTTCACCCAGAAAACTCGCATCAAGAGAGTTTCGAGATGCGCCTCGTCGCGAGCGACGTAGGCTTGATGTGCCGCGTGGGTAATCGCCATCCGGTCGCTTACGCGATTCGGAATGCTCACCCCGCGGCCTTCGAACATCAGAAATCGTGTGCCGCACCGATCACGATGAACCGAAAACATCGTTGCCTTCATGGTTCCTCCTTCGGGCCTAATTGCCCTTGTCTGGGTTAATCTTAGCATAATTGTTGATTAGTGTCAACTTACTATGCTATAAATACTAGAATAATGGCTCAATAGCAATATTTAAAGATGTTGACAATTTTAAACAACTTGCTAAACTGTGGGTATGATTAAAGAATATTTAGAGAAGCTCGGTTTTAGTGAAAAGGAAACAACTTTATATCTAGCCATATTACAGAAAGGCAGGGTTAGTATCCCCGAAGTGGCTAAAATAACAGGTATTAACCGTACTACGGTCTATAGTGTGACTGGCGTACTTTCAGAAAAGGGCTATATCATTCAAGATCTTGGCAGTAAGCCCAATATGCTTATAGCTGTGCCACCTGAAGAGCTTAGATCTATCGCCCAGAGGCAGAAAAATATTATCGAAAACCTTATTCCGGAACTCCATGCAATTTCCAAAGATACTGGCTTTTCTGTGCCAAAGATTAGGTTCGTGCCAGAAGTAGATGTTGAGAGTTATTTATATTCTGAAGCGGACAGATGGGATAAGAGCATGGCGGAAATTGATAAAACGCTTTGGGGATTTCAGGATTCTACATTTGCACCGCGATATAAAAAATGGATTGTATGGTATTACACTCGTCCTCATACCAAAGATTTTAAGGTAAAGATGATTACCAATTCGGAAGAAAAAGATATGCCTAAATTGACTCAAAGGGAATTGATGTGCTTCGGAGATGAATTTGACTTCAACTCTGCTATTTGGGTGAGAGGACACTACATCGTGATGGTTTCGTATAAAGAGAAGCCGAACTACTTAATAGAAATTTATGATAAGAGGCTCGCACATAATCTCCGTGAGTTATTTAAGGGCGTTTGGAGTCGATTCTATATTAACAATTCTTAGGCGAAGTTCGGGGGTACTACGGAAATAGGATTTTTCGAGTGTACCGTAAAGGGTGCAGTGCGTTGACTTAGGATTTAGGAAGTAGGATTTAGGAGAGGAGAAGAAAGAGATTGCCTTAATGCCAGAACCAAGAGTCAATTCCAAGTGTTCGCTAGCTTTGCCAAATTGGCGAATATTTTTCACCGGCGCATTTGCAATTCTAAAAACCGGTTTCTCATTGCCAGTGCCAAAAGGAGAAAAGAGGGAAACGGTTTGCCAAAGCTCTTCGTTGATATCTGATAAAGACATCGGCAATACCCTCTCCTTACCTAGGAGAGGGCTGGGTGAGGTCGGAAGTACTTCCGACAATTTTTCTTCGAGTGTTGGCAAATTTTCAAGCGTGACCGAGAAGCCGCCCGCGCCCGCATGTCCGCCGAATTCGATAAACACGCCACCTGCCTTACCCATCAATTCGAAAAGATCATAGCCATTGTAAGAACGACAAGAGCCCTTGATCACACCGTCTCCATCTCTTCCCCATGCAAATACAGGCCTCTCATATTCTTCCACTAGGGAATTGCATATGAGACCGGCAAGAGATGGTTTCCACTCCGGATTGCCGATAACAATCACGGAATTCAGAGCTTCTCTAGCTTCCAATAGCTTCTTAGCTTCTTTTACCATGCTCGCCACCACCCCCTTCCTCTCATGATTTATTTTTTCTAAATGATCGGCCAAGACTTTTGCCTCCACTTCATCGTTGGTCGCTAGTAAATTGAAGGCGTCTTCCGGCACGCCCATTCTTGAAGCGGCGTTGATCCGGGGAGTGATCATGAAGGTGATATCATCTTCGGAGAGCCTCTTTCTGTCTAGATTCAAATTATTAAAGAGAGCAAGGAGACCCGGCCTCGACGTTTTGCGCAAAACGTCGAGGCCGAAGCACGCCAGAATCCTATTCTCCCCGACCAAAGGCACCATATCACTTAAAGTAGCAATACCCACCATATCCAGAGACCACTTCTCCATCCCTTCTTTAACTCCGAAAGAATTTTTGGCCAAGATTGCTTGGACAAGTTTGAAAGCCAGCGCCGAGCCACACAATTCCTTAAACGGATACTTTGAGCCAGCTCGCTTGGGATTAATTATGGCAAAAGCTTCTGGTAATTCTTTTGACTCATGATGATCTGTGACGATCACGTCTATACCCTTCTCTTTTGCCAATTTAATTTCTGCTATATCTGCCATACCGCAATCCACGGTAATGAGAAGTTTCGCCTTGCACTCTTCAATAAATTCTTTATTCAACCCGAATCCTTCATCGTGCCGATGAGGTATGTAGAAAGAGACATTTTCATAGCTGGCCCGGCGGAAGAAGTCAGCGAGCACCACCGCTCCCGGTATGCCATCGGCGTCATAGTCCGAGAAGACCGTTATGCTCTCTCCCTCCTTCATCGCCTTGATCACTCTGTCGCGAGCCTTCTCCATGTCCGGCAGGAGAAGTGGGTCAAAGAGATGCGAGTAGTCTGGGTTGAGAAAAAATTCGCGCTCCTCGGCCAGAATTCCACGCTCTTTAAGCAGAGTTTCGAGTAAATCAGGGAAATGCATGCGGGTATTCTAGCATGGTAATATATGCCCATGAATCACAGTCTCCAAAAAGGTTCGGCTGTAGCTTCCGGTATTCTGATTTTGGCCGTAATTGCCTTTATTTACTTCATTACGCCGGCTAAAGATCGGGGGGCAATCGTTGATTCGAACAGAGACAGTTTCTTGTCCGATTCCTACGACAGTAGAAGTAATGCCGACATCTCGCCCGGCACAACCTACGAAACCGAACACATCTCCCTCGGCTCTGGCAATGCCGGTTACGCTTATCAGCCGTACGAGGAATACATCACTATCGATAACAATGGGGCCAAAGCCGTAAATATCAGCGGCTGGCAGCTTAGAAACGGCAAGGACAAACGCGCCTTTTACAGCGGAGGCATGCTCCAGCGCTTCTCCGCCGATGTGGCCGTCCTTCCAAGGATCATCCTTGGACCGGGAGAGAGGGCTGTCATCACCACCGGCAGGATCGGGGTGCAAACACCCTATAAAATAGAGAACTTCAGAGAGAATATCTGCACCGGCTACATCGAGGGGCATCCAGATTACGCCTTCACTCCCCCTCTCTCACAGAATTGCCCGAGACCATCGGAAGAACCGGGAATCGAGAATCTCGACCGCGAGTGCCGCGACTTTATAAACACTCTCTCCTACTGTAGGATGCCCGTTTTTGAGAACAAAGATTATAATGGCGAAGAGTGTAGCACCTGTATCAACGGCAAGCGTCTCGGAAGTGTCTGCACCACCTTCGTCAAAGAGCGCTACAACTACGATGGCTGTCTCGCCTATCATGGCAATGATCCAAAATTCGCCCTGAAGACGTGGAGAATTTTCCTCGGCCGTGGCTGGGAAATGTGGGCGGACAAATACGAGACGATAGAGCTCTACAATTCGCTCGGACAACTGGTGGATTATGAAAATTATTAACACGAATCAACGCGAATGACATCGAATGATACGAATTGTGTTTTTTGTAAAATTGCGGCGGGAGAAATTCCGGCCAATAAAGTGTATGCGGATGAAAGTTTCCTCGCCTTTTTGGATATTAATCCTCGCGGCGTCGGCCACGTGCAAGTGATTCCGAAAGAGCATCACAGATGGGTCTGGCAAGTTCCAAATGTCGGAGAGTATTTTGAAATCGTAAAAAAAATTGCTCTGGCCCAACAAAAAGCTTTCAATACCGAGATGATACGTTCACAAATCTTCGGCGACGAGATCCCCCACGCCCACATCTGGGTCTGGCCGAATGATGCTTCAGGCGATCCAAAAGATTTTGAAGGAAATGCGGAGAGGATTAAATCAGCGTTATAATAACTGGCATAATGCCTTTATCCACAAATGAATAGCCACCCGATATTCAGTCAGGTGGCTATGAAGCTCTTCAAGAAACTCAGATCGGCGTGCTTCCTGAAGTAGGTGGCAAAGTGAAGAATCTTGAACTCGAACTTATTCAGTCCAGAACAGAATTCTTTCTTCGTCGTGAAGATCAGATGCTTCAAGGAGTATCGCGATGCGATAGCCCTGTTTTCCTCGGTGTCCAAAACTCGAACAACCGTGAATGCCGAGAAAACACGGTTGAAGTCGTCTTGTTGCAGTTCGACGTTCTCATCACCGAAATCGAAGCTGTGGACCATGAGAACACTGCTCGAGTATCGGTGTTCAGCAAGAGAAGCGAGACGGCCAGCGGCTGTTACGTCGCCATCGAAGATGGCCCGCTGCCCGTCAATCTCCACCCAGCCGATTCGATTTTCGGCAGGATGGAAGGTGTTCAAGGCTTCCCGCAAAAGCTCTTGAGGTATGCCCAGAGCGCTTGCCGTTAAACAGGTGGCTAGCACCTGGCGATAGAACAGGTCGGTCTTCAGGTAGGGAGCGAAGGTAATCCTCTGCTCACTCCACTTGAATACCACCGTCGCCTCGTCGCCCCTTTGAAACAGAAAGGCATCAGCATCACTGTCCCGTAAGGAGAACATGAGGTCCTGCTTCCTACGAAGGCTCAACACGAGCTGGTCATCCACATTGAGAATCGCGAGGCGTGAGCCGTCGACGAGTGCTCGTTTCCCCTCGATGATGTCGTCGAGAGTGTGTACGCCCTCGACCCCTAGATGCATTCTCCTCACGTTGAGGAAGATGCCTATTTCCGGTGGTAAGAGGTTGGTCAGGATACCGATGTGATTCTTCCGATACATCGAGTATTCCAGGACTAGCATCTTATTTGCTTCCTCGAGGAAGTTGACCAACCACGAGGAGAGGGTCAGCGGGGTTAGCCGCTTGGAGTACACTCGACCGCAACCAAATCGCGTCGCAAGCACATGTTGGAGCAGGGCAGCAGTGGTCGTCTTGCCGACACTTCCTGTTACCCCGACCACTCGTGGTCTGATTCGGTCGAGAACGTATTGACGTATCAGGTCCACAGCTCGAAAGATGCTATTGACCCGAATGTGTGGGGTTCCCATGATGCGACCGAAGGGCACCCTGTCGTCGATGACGAAAACCACTCTCGCATCGCTCTTCAACTTGTCGATGTTGAGCGAACGGTCGAACGAGTACTTGTACCATCCCGCATCGTCAGGAAAGTCTTCGTACACGCAGAAATAGAGGGTTCTTTCTACGTGGGGCAAGGACTCAAACTGCTTTAGATGGGCAATATTGATCAGGTCGAACTGTTCGTGGCCGCTCAATCCTGAAGGTTGCGCGTCAGGCAGTATCTCGAGAAGTGTCCTCAGATCGAGAATCATTTCCATCCTCCTTTCCCATTGCTTCTGCAATGATGTTTACCAACTCAGTTGTGTGTGAGTTTGCGATGTCGTGGCTACCAGAGGAAATCACGAAGAGTTCGTGTCTCGCCCTTGCGTTACCGACGACCTCGCGTACAAACTCTGGGGGGGTGGCGGTGTCCTTCTCGCCATAGAT
Organism: Candidatus Zambryskibacteria bacterium RIFCSPLOWO2_01_FULL_47_14; assembly: GCA_001824005.1. The sequence goes on from MHWG01000012.1 coordinate 15,750, forward strand.
CAGTGTGACTGGGACTTGAAGGCCCAGCAAATCGTCACGAAGATCCACAGCGACGATGTTGCGGTACGTTGTCCGCATTACTCCAGTTGCTTTGGAGTAAAACGGGTTTTTTACCACCTGCGTGAGGTAGATGTCGCGAAGCAGAGACACGAGTTTCTCGGGAAGCATCCTCTTCAGTATTTTCTGAAGAAGGCTCAGATCGGCCTTCTCATATCGCCGAATGATTGCTGGCGAGACGAGAAAGGTTTGAACTTTCTTGTCCATGTTCGTTTTCTTCCATCGCAGAACGATTGCTCCGCCGAAGGAATACCCGAGTATGGCATCGGGTTTCTCTCGAACCATAACCTTGTCGATGTAGCTGACGTAGTCATCGAGATTCCAAGGTTGCTGCGGGTCTGGTTCGCCACAGAATCCTGGTAGGTTGATCGCCACGACGGAGAAGAGTTCGGAAAGTGCTTTAACGAATTTCGAGCGCTTTGACCACGCATTTTTGCACCCCGAAGAGGTATAGTTTGCGTGATCCCACCCGTGGATCAGGAGAATTTTTGGCTTGTTCATGGTCTTTTTTCTAAAGAACCTCCTATTTTTATTTTATCACGAAAATTATGTATAGTAAATGGTTCGTAATATTTCAGCTGTGGAATGATTTTTTCAATTCCATTGCCCTCTCGATGATTCTTTCCCCTATTTTGCCCCAGTCGAAATACTTTTTGTAGTCTTTGGGATCGATGAGTTTTATTTCGGTCACTTCTCCATCAGGGTCACCGGAGAAGTCTCCATACGGCTCGACGAGACAGAATGATCTTGTCTGTCTCACAATCCTATCGGGCTCGTAAATGTCCTGATAGCCGATAAGCTCCTGCTTCAAGATTTTCATATTCGTTTCTTCTTTTACTTCTCTTACTACCGCCTCTTCGTACGACTCTCCCGGCTCTATGGCACCTCCCGGCGGCATCCAGCCGCTCTTGGCGTGCTTCACTATGGCCATTTTATCGCCACAAAAGCAGAATGCATGTACGCCCTGAAGTATCTTATCTTCTAAACCCTGATTCGAGTCTTTGCCTTCGCAATAAATAATGTCCAAAACCTGCCCTAAACTGTTTGTAAGCGTCGATTTTATTTCCATTTGTTCCCAATTATACATAGACTGACAGAAAAAGCAGGGAGAATTAAGGCGGCGCTAGAAAAGTAGTTTGAAAAACCGTCACGGAGCGCGGCGGCACGAGTGGAGCGTGCGTTTTGAGCACAAAACGATAGCGCGGTTTTTCAAACTACTTTTCTAATGCGCGAATTCCAGGCAGAGTGCCGGTTGCCAGGAATTCCAGCATAGCGCCGCCGGCGGTGGAGATGAAGGTGAATTTGTCGTAGAGATTAAGTTCTTTTATAGTTGCAAGGGTGTCGCCACCGCCGACAATTACCTGCTTCCCGGAGTCCGCAAGCATTTGCGCTATGGCCAGCGTCCCCTTCTTATATCCATCTTCGTACTTCCCAACCGGGCCGTTCCAGAGAATGAACACCGAATTTTCAATTTTCAATTTCAAATTTTTAATCGTTTCGTCATCAATATCCAGAGCCGCTATGTCACCGTGAGGAAAAAAGATTTTTGGATTATTTTTCAACTCCGTCTCGTACGCTGGTACGGCATTGGTGCCGGCAATGAAGATTGAGTCCGCGATATTGAGAAATTTTTCTACCAAAGAGACTTTCGTTTCGAATTTTGCCCCGCCGAGCAAGAATAAAAACGGATGTGGCGGATTAAACGCTTTTGAAAGATTCTCCACCTCACTCATGAAGTGGAGCCCAGCGTAGCTTGGCAAGAATCTTGGCACACCGACAATCGATGCGTGAGCGCGATGCGATACAGAAAAGGCCTCATTGACGAAAATGTCGGCTTTCGAGGCAAGTTCTCTGGCGAACTCATCGGAGTTCGCTTCTTCCCCCGGATTATCGCGCAAATTCGGCAAGAGTTCCACTCCTTCGGGCACGAATTTTTGCAAATCCTCAATCGAGCCGGTTTCCAGATGCGTGGCAAGAATTACGCTAGCATCGGTAGATAGTAAATAGTGGATAGTATCTAGTGTTGCCTTGATTCTGAAAGTGTCTCGGACTTGCCCTGAGCGGTAGTCGAAGGGAATATTCCAGTCCACGCGCACCAAGACGCGCTTGCCTCTCAAATCTCTGGCTTCTTTGATTGATCGAATCATTTTTGCGTCAAAGACTTCGCAATCTCTTCCATGCTCTTTGCCTTAAGCGAGGCGTGGCCGACGAGAAAACCCTTAACTCCCGTCTCCTTCGCCAAGGCTCCGGCATTGGCCGACTCGACCGACCCGCCGTAAATTATCGGGATTTTATCGGCAACTCTCCTGCCGTAGATATCAGTAAGCACTTTTTTTATAAAAATAACCGATTGGGCGAGGTCGCCAGGCGGCAGAGCGTCTTTGGCACTCTTGCCTATAACCCAAACCGGCTCATAAGCGAGAACAATCTTGGCCGCCGACTGCCGGCTTACTCCGAGAAGCGAGGCTTTAATTTCTTTGCGAAGAATTTCGAAATGCTCGCCATCTTTATCTCTCTCAATCTCCCCCACAGAGACGAGCGGGGTAATGCCGGCGCGCAAAGCGGCGCGAATCTTCTCCGATACCTGTGCGCTTGTCTCGCCCAAGGCGCGTCTCTCGCTGTGTCCGAGGATAGCGAGGCGCGCGCCGAAGCTTTTCAAAATTTCCAATGGTACCTCGCCCGTGTAATTGCCCTTGGGCACGAGAGCGATGTCCTGCACCGCCAAGTGCGAGAATCCGCCGGCCCGCTCTGAAACCTCCGCAAGATAAGGCAGAGGCGGCGCGATAAAAAATGCGAGCTTCTTAAAACGTTCTTTTGCTTTCGCGTAATTCTTAAGAACATCCTTCGCTTCCGCAAGCGACGCCGGATGATTCTTCCAGTTAGCCACTAATATCATCTTTGCCATTAGAATTCTTCAAACTCGGGGTTAAAGCGGATCTCGACCGTGCTGGCGGGACAAGTGGACTGCAAACCATCAATATCGCGAACGGTTGCCTGGGCACTCTTGGTACCAATGGTACTGTAAATTTTGGTATAAGGATTGGACGTTGGTGCGGGGGAAGTCGGGATATTAGTACCGCTCCAGGAATAAGTGTAGGGAGCGGTGCCGCCCGAGACGCTTACCGTCCAGGTAACGGTTTGGCCGAGCAGAGCGACCGTGGGAGAACCGACACATGAGACAGTGCCGATCGGATTACCGGAGATGACTAGATTGAAGTTAGTCTCTTTGGCAAGCGGCTGGCCGGAAACGGTAATCGGGTAAGAACCCAACGAGGTAGAGGGCGAGACCGTGAAGGTAATAGTCGAGGAACAAGAGGGCGAGCAGGTGCTGTTCGCGATCGAGTAAGAAGTGCCGGAAGGCACGCCGGAGAGCGAGAGTGAGACAGGTTGAGTGGTGCCGGAGAGAAGCGTCTTGGTAATCACATTCTGTGTATACACATAGCCGGAAGACTTGGTAGCGTATGAAGAGCCGGAGTTCCCAAGCGAATAGTCAAAAACCGGTACGAGATCGAAGGAGGCGCTCGCGCTCTTCGCAGAATTCATGGTCAGAGAGCATATCTGGGAGGTACCCGAACAATTGCCTCCCCAACTGCCGAATGAGTAACCAGAAGAAGGCGATGCCGAAAGGGTAACAGACGTGCCGTAGGCATAAGTTTCCGTACAGTCGCCGGGACAGCTGATGCCTGTCCCAGTGATGGTACCGGAACCGGAGGAGATGGAGGTGTTTAGGGTGTAATTGATAACGGTGA
>MHWG01000012.1:19569-21961 GCA_001824005.1 Candidatus Zambryskibacteria bacterium RIFCSPLOWO2_01_FULL_47_14
CCCAGCCGGCAAAAGTGGATCCGCCGGAAGGAGAAGCGGACAAGGTTACTGACGTCTGATTGGCATAATCTTCCGAACAGTCATTACCGCAATTGATGCCGCCCGGACTTGAGGTGACTGTGCCAGAGCCGGCGCCAGACTTTGTAACCGAGAGAGTGTAATTGGGGGTGCCGTAATTCGCCGTAACAGTACGATTACTATTTAAGGTAAGGGAACAGCTGTTGCCGTTTGTACTGTCACAGCCAGACCAGTTGCTAAAATTGGCATTGCCCTTGGTCGCCGGAGCGGTAAGTGAGATACTGGTGCCATAATTTATGCTTCCGAGACTGTAATTGGTATTGCCGCCATGCCCGGTGCTTGAGGTAATGGAGACATTGTTGGCGCCGGAAGAATTTACGGACAAGGTATAACTATTGAGAGTGAAGGAGGCGCTCACGGAACGTGCCTGGGTCATCGAGACGGAGCATGAGCCGGTGCCAGAGCAAGAGCCGGACCAACCGGTGAAACTTGATCCACTAGCCGGGGAGGCAGACAGTACGACTTGCGTATTGTAATTGTAATTCGCCTGGCAAGTCGAGCCGCAGTTAATGCCTGAAGGATTTGAGCTCACAGTGCCGGATCCGGAACCGGATTTATTGACGGAAAGAGTGTACGAATTTATTGAGAAGTTCGCGGTAACGAATCTATTTTGATCCATTGTCACTTGGCATTGACCGGTGCCAGAGCAAGAGCCGGACCAACCGGTGAAGGAGTACCCAGCCGATGGAGAGCTGTTAATCTGCACGCTGGTGCCAGAAGTATAGGTTTCGCTACAATCTCCGGGGCAATCAATGCCGGGAGCCGTAACTCTACCGGATCCGTTGACGGTGATACTAAGTTCATACCTCGGCGCCTCCACATTGAATGTCCTCTGGGCAGTTTGGCCGAAGTATGTGTCTGCCGAAGGCCCTGGGCATGTCGAGCCGTCAGGCTTTAAGTATTCCCCGCCGAGGGCGGGCGTATGCACCATCCTCATTGAGAGGGTATATGAGCCGGGAGAAGACGGCGCCGTCAGACTAAAGCCCCAATCAACCCAGTCGCCCGGGTAGATATTCGTCGGCAAATGCCCGTAGCTTGGACTGATAGAGAGACCGCTTAATTGATGAAATTGATAGACGGAACCGTGATACCATCTGGTATCGCCGGTGTTCGTCACTCTTACTGTATAAGGGTAGGACTGGCCGCTGATCAAGGTATCCGGCAAATTATTTATTAGCGTCGCGGTAGAATTATCCACGCAACTCCCTGGCGGAGGCGGTGGCGGAGGAGGCGGAGGAGGAGGCTCGCCACAATTGTAATCATATTGGACGACAAAGGTAATACTCGAGCCGCTGGATACGGTTTGTGTAGGAGAGGTAGTGAAAGATCTGCTGTAACAGCTTATTTCATCGAAATAGATTGTATAGGTGCCTGCCGGTCCGGAGTAAGTAGCACTTGTACCGCTACCGGAAAAATTGTTTGGTCCGGTAATAGTCCAGCCGGTGGGTTGATTCGATTGGACAGAGATGCTCGCAGGTGGAGAAGCTGTGATAGTGAAGGCAAACCAGCCTGGCGAATCATCGAAGCTCTGCGTACTGCAATCGTCCGGATTGTTCTTGTTCGTGCAGTGGGTATTCTCGCCTATAAGTCTGCCGTAATATTCGCCGGGGGAAAGACTCTGGGTTGGGATTTGGAAATTAGTTGGATCAAAACGATAAACATTAGATTCACTATCATAATCTTCCCAAAAAGCTTCTCCGCAAAGTGTTTCCACTCCCTCACGAACTAGTCCCCAATCTGATCCATATAATGTTCTGCCAATACCAGTATTTCCTCCTCCAACCTGCCATATTTCGTATCGGATATTCAATATGTCTGTAACATGATTAGCTCTTGGTACCGTTCCCTCTTGCGGATTCTGACAATTTGGTTGTGAGGCCAACTGTCTGAAGTCTCCTCCGACAGAAATCGGCCCCCCGCCTTGAGAAAGGCTGGTGCTTGTGAGGTAGGTGGTGTTATAAGTGCGCGCCGGAAGAGCAAAAACACTTTCCGGAACAAAAAACGTTATCAGAACAAAGAGAACAAAAAGAGTTTTTAAACTGTTTTTCATCCCGTACGAAATAGAACACGAACATTTGTTGGATGCCCATGCCTATAAAAATTTAAGGTGGTAATTTCAGACCTTGAATCCGTACATCTACCGTGTTCGTGATTTCGTATGGGATTCATATAAATAATTGTACCACGGCTGCAAAATAGAAAACGGGTTGTCTGCGTACAGACAACCCGTTCGAACGAAATGAAGAACGAAAGAGCGAGGTTAGCGGACGCCTGTGGCCTTGCCGCAACCGTCCACCCGGAACCAGCCATACTC
>MHWG01000012.1:21972-22224 GCA_001824005.1 Candidatus Zambryskibacteria bacterium RIFCSPLOWO2_01_FULL_47_14
AGGGAGAGGGGCCCTTGGCCACCAGGACGCTACTGGCGAAGATGTCCGAGGCGGTCATCCACGAATTCGGAGCCAGGGCGGGATCGCCCATGTTGATTTCGTGAGATGGACCCTTGGCATTCTCCGGGACGGAGATCTTCTTGGTCCACGTCTGGAAATCCACCTTCTCCGGCTCGATCGAAACGCTCTGCCCGGCACCCAACGCCTTGAAGAGAATTCCGGGAGTGGCAATCGAATCGGGATTGACCCGAT
>MHWG01000012.1:22246-24534 GCA_001824005.1 Candidatus Zambryskibacteria bacterium RIFCSPLOWO2_01_FULL_47_14
CGCAGACGCTGACCATCACGGCCAGCGCAACGACGATGAACAGTCGAAACAGCTTGGTCACGATGGTCCTCCCTTCCCTGTCCCGTACGAAGCGGACTGAATCCGCTTTCGTTCGGGATATCCTCAACCCGCCGGAATTGGCGGATGTAAGGTCTGCGACATAGAGACGGTTTCCCGTCCCCTTTCTTGCTGTCTACATCCAGTAGACACCCTTTCCCCCAAAAAGTCAAGTCAAATCCCTCAATTCTCCCCTTTCCCCCATATTCCAAGCCATTTTCCAAAAGTTATCCCCAGCTTCCACCCTAAGAGCCCCGCAGATCCGCCAAACCCTCCGGTAATGAATCACTAATTACAAAGATTTAATCTTTGTTGTTGATTTTTGAGTAAATATACGTTAATATGCTATTGGAAAGGAGGAGGCGTCTATGAAAAAGCCCAAGAGCTTTTCCTGGAAGATCGTTGCCGAGCCGAAGCCGGTTCCAGGCACGATCCGCTGCCAGGAACAGTGCAGCTCGAACACTGGCCAGGGCAACGGCCAGTGCGGTACGGGGAAGTAGTTCCGTCCGGTCTTGTGTGAGTGTGGCGGCACCGGCAGTCACACTCACTTTTTTATTGCTTCATCAAGAATTTCGCGAGAATCCTTTTTCATAATCTCACCCCACGAAAGGCCCTCATTTAATCTGATGAACTTTTTCACGACCCAATACCCTATCGAATATCCCGACCATCTTCTATATTCATTGCTGCCGAAAAAAAGTTCTTGAGAAAAATTCGCATCTCTGGAATCTAACTTATCTTTAAGTGAAGCGAGTAAGGCAAAAGCTTCTTCCTCGGTAAGCGCAGAACTCCACGGAGAGGGATTGAGGTCTGCCACTTGTTCACGAAAATTTTCAGCTAGCCCCTCCATAATCAAGTTATCGAGCAGATCATAATTGTTGAACTTGTCATAGTGATGATAGTAGAAGATTGTATGATTCAGCTCATGTGCGACCGTATTTGTCAATGCTTCATGTGACCATGTTCTAGGAGAAAGAAAAATATGGAAAACACAGCTATATGGAGCCACCCCCAAAGATCCGCCGAACATGCGGAATTCCTCCGTGGGAGACCAGGGGAAAACAAAGACATAATTTTTCACCGGTATCGGCAAAATTTCGTTGCATTTCTCTATCGTCTTCCTGATGGCGTGCTCCGCTTGTTGTTTTTGCTCACCAGAAAGAGTTTCGTAGCCTAAACTAGCAACATCGCCGAGATGGCTCTCAATGCCGTCGCGAAGTCTTTTCTCATCGGCAAAGCCACTATAATCGATGCTGCCGTTCTTCTTCATTTCTTCTATGATCAAATCGGCAAGTTCCCGCTTGCCCATAGCTTTTTTCCCGTCTTTGGGGAAGTAAAATTCAATCTGTGCTAATTCCGAAGCCATATTTTTATCAATACTATCAAAATAAGTGCGGGGTAGAAAGGTAATTACCTTTCTACCCCGCAAGCTCACTCGAAGGGATGCGGAAGCTTGGTTAACTCTCCGTAGGAAAGTTCCTTGCCTCCGAATTCCTTTCCAATCCGATATATACGCTCCATGCCGGCCGGTTCCTGCCGATTACCGAAGGTCATCGGAATGAGACCGGGAATTATGGCGCGCACAATGTGCAAGTTCCCACTACCGCCATACTCATCGGAAAGGTAGAGCGGAATGGTCAGAAGGCGTAAGTTATTCTTGGTGAATCGCTCCATCAATTCTTGCCAAGAACGGGATGCTCTTGAGCCCATTTCCTGAAATGAAACTGATTCTTTGCCTCGAACCAGGAAATCAGCCGCACGGAAGTAGTGCTTGCTCGCGTATAGCCTTCCATGCTCGAGGGGGCTTCCTACATCGTGGGGCTTTATTGCTGTCGGCTGCCCATTTTGCAACCGAGACAACACAGATGCTTCCACTTCGGATAATGCATGAGCAACCGCATGAACCAAGCTGAAGCTCGCGCATGAAGCGCACTTGGTGTACGACAAACCTTGATTTTGCACGAACACCATAGCTACGGGCGCTAGATCCAAGGAGTGATCCTTAATCCAGACTTCAAACCCGATCTCCCGCAGATCCGATATTCTCTTCCGGATATCTGACGGGAGGGTTTCTTCATTGACGGTCGGACACGAGAGCCGTCCTAGATAAGCAATCATGAACGAGTCTCTCTCGATGAGTTCCAGAACTGCCGTCTCGATTGCTGTTTGTTCATCAGAATGCGCAGAGCATCCAGATGAGTTAGCGAAGCAATAATACGGTGTCTTCGGAA
>MHWG01000013.1:0-10432 GCA_001824005.1 Candidatus Zambryskibacteria bacterium RIFCSPLOWO2_01_FULL_47_14
CAAGCCAACCGCGCTTGCGAAGCCATTCCGTCATCGTTTGAAAGAGCTTCATTAGGCCCTCCTTTCCGTGTTTGGTTTTTAGGTTGCCTAATGCATTTTACCAGAACTACCAATAAAAATCAATAGAAAACAAAAACCCTTGCGAGTTCCTGTTTTAGAAAAAATTAAGATGAAAAAATTCTTTTGCCCTTCATTGATAAATGCTTTTCCTTTTCGCCAAAAAAGCCCTTTCAAATTCTAGCCGAGTCCCGCCAACGGCGGGACGAGGCACACCCTTCAAATTTGCATTTTCTGAACTGGCGGAGGGTGAGGGGCTCGAACCCCCAAGGGCTTACGCCCGCCGCATTTCAAGTGCGGTGCATTACCATTCTGCCAACCCTCCGGCATTCACTTTACTGATTTTCTTCCACAAATTCTACCTTATATTTTTTTGATACGAGGAAAAGATAAATGATCTCTAAAATTCCGAGTGTATTTATGAGGAGAATGGCGAGAAACCAGTACTTTTGCTTCAAGGTGGCGGCGCGCCACAGAGCAAGACCTTTCCAGATAAAGGTCCAAATGATCGCCAAAACAATCCAGAGTGGGTGGATTCCCAGAATGTTCCCTAAGATGTTAATCGACTCCATTCTTTTAATTATACTATAATTCAATTATGCGTTTAATGGCAATTGATTATGGCACCAAGCGAGTGGGTATCGCTTCGACCGACGATTCGGGCTCCTTTGCCCTGCCGCGCGCAGTATGGGAGAACGACGCGGACTTGATTGGGAAGATAATCAAGTTTAAGAATGAAGAAAAAATTGATTTAATAGTTGTGGGAGAGTCGAGGAATTACAAAGGCGAACCTAATCCGGTTATGAATGAAGCTGAAAAATTCCGTTCGGAGCTTGAAAGTCTGGAAGCGAAAACGGTTCTGCATCCAGAAGTGCTTACCACCATGGAAGCAAGACAAATCCAGGGAGAGACACTTATGACCGACGCTTCCGCCGCCGCACTGATTTTGAAAAGTTACATAGATTCAATAAAAAGGTAGAAAATGATAATATCCAAGCACGTCCCCGTAGCTTAATGGATAAAGTAGGTCTCTTCTAAGGACTTGATGCAGGTTCGATTCCTGCCGGGGACACCAAAAATTATGAGTGATCACATATTCAAAGATAAGGTTGTATGGATCACGGGCGGCAAGAGGATTGGCCGGGAGGTTGCCGAAATTCTCTTGGAACAGGGAGCAAAGCTGATAATTTCCTACCGCTCGTCGAAAAAAGAGACGGAAGAATATGCAGGCAAGGCCCTGATTATCCAATGCGATGTTACAGACAAAGGAAGTGTTGAAAAAGCGGTTGAAAAAATAAAAGAAGAATTCGGCAGGATCGACATCCTAATTTTGCTCGCATCGATTTTCAAACCGATAAAACTCGAAGATATAAATGAAAAAGACTGGGATGGCAACTTCTCCGCGCATGTCAAAGGCACGTTCTGGCCGATTCAACATTCGTTACCGCTCATGCCTGCCGGGTCGCATATTGTCACAGTCTCCGATCGTACGGCGCTCGGGAGAATTTACTCCGGGTATTTGCCGTATGTTGTTACGAAATCGGCCGTGGCTTCGATGACGAAAGCGCTCGCTGTCGAGCTCGGGCCGAAAGGAATTTTTATCAATTCCATTGCACCAGGGCCGGTGCTAAAGCCTGCTGATATCAGTCTCGAAGATTGGCAAGAGATAAGAAATGAATCAATCGTAAAGTTTCCAATCACAGACGAAGAAGCGGTGAGAGAATTTGTGGCCACAGTTCTCCGCTTAGCCGAAGTCCGTTCCAGCGGCAGCGTGTATCCGCTCGATTTTGGACATTTGTAACTGTACAAAATATGTTTTTGTGGGCGGTAGAGGACTTGAACCCCTGGCATCCTCAGTGTAAATGAGGCGCTCTACCAACTGAGCTAACCGCCCGATGGCACGATGTTATCATATATCGTATAGTTTCCGCACGGGCACGTGGCGGAATTGGTATACGCGCAGCGTTCAGAACGCTGTTCCCTTACGGGATTGGAGGTTCAAATCCTCTCGTGCCCACCAAATATGAACATTGATATTCTTTACGAAGACGAGGATATTGTCGCGATTAACAAGCCGGCTGGGCTTATTGTGCATCCAGACGGAAGGATGCAGGAGTCAAGTGTAACGGATTGGTTTGCCGAAAAATATCCGGAATCAAAAAATGTGGGTGAGAAAATGGGGAAGATAGATAGGCCGGGGATCGTCCATCGTCTAGATCGCGAGACTTCAGGCTGTCTTCTGCTTGCTAAGACGCAAAAAGGTTTCGAGCATCTCAAAAAACAATTTCAAAACAGGGAGATCGAGAAGACTTATCATACCTTCGTGCATGGCAATGTGAAAGAGGATAGGGGCACTATTAGTATGCCTATCGGCCGGAGCAAAAGTGATTTCAGAAAACGAATTGCGCGTCCCGCTTCCGCTAGAGGCTTCGGCGAGGCAAGGGAAGCGGTTACATATTTTGAAGTTCTTAAGCGCGATCCATACAAAGGTGTCACCTTTGTAGAGGCAAAACCCAAAACCGGCCGCACGCATCAGATTAGAGTTCATTTTCAAGCGCTCCAGAATCCAGTTGTGGGTGACAAACTTTATGCCAAGGGCAAACCGGAATTACTCGGCTTCAAGCGCCTGGCTCTCCATGCGAGAGAAGTTGCTTTTCGAGACACCAGCGGTAAGGAACACCGAGTGCTGGCCAATTACCCGGAGGATTTCCAAAAAGCTCTAGATATGTTAAATTAGCCCGGCACATGCAAAACATTTTTAGCCCAGTAAATATAGAAGAGCGAGCCAAACTTGATCTCCGAGCGGGAGATACGGTTAAGGTCTGGCAGAAAATTCTTGAGAAGGGCAAGACCCGTCTCCAGGCTTTTGAAGGTCTGGTGCTCGCGAGGAAGCACGGCAGGGAAGCTGGAGCCACCTTCACCGTCCGCCGAGTCGCCTCCGGGGTGGGGGTGGAGAAGATCTTCCCGCTTTATTCTCCCGTTATCGATAAAATCGAGGTGCTCAAGCGCTCTAAGGTTCGTCGTGCCAAGCTCTACCACATCCGCGAAAAAGCGGCCAAAGAAGTCTCAAGGCAAATGAGAAATCTGCGTTTGCAGAAAGAAGAAACAGCTTCTGTTGAAGCTGAATTAACCTAAGGGAACACGAAATTTACTGTGGATAAATTGGTAGACGTTGTTACCTTGAGTAAGTTATAATTAGGTCATGCTTGGGGTAAGAAGGGGACCAAAGCCGAAAGAACTTATTAAAACTAAATGGTCTGCTAATTTAGCTTATGCAATAGGTCTATTGGCTACTGACGGTTGCATAGCTCGATATACCACGCTAGTGGATTTAACTTCTAAAGACAGAGAACAGCTTGATAATTTTAATCACTGTATTGGATTACAATTAAAAATAGGTACTAAAAGTTCTGGTTATGGCAAAGATGGACTAAGGGTGCAAATCAAAAATCGTATTTTCTATGATTTCCTTGTATCCATCGGATTTACACCGGCCAAATCTAAAACTATCGGAGAAATAAGAATTCCTGATAAATACTTTTACGATTTTCTACGGGGTTGTTTTGATGGAGACGGGTGTTTTTACAGTTACTGGGATCCTCGATGGAAATCAAGTTTTATGTTTTATGTATCTTTTTGTTCAGCAAGCCTAAAATTTATGAGTTGGATTCAAAGAAAGAATATGGAAAATTTGTCTATCAATGGTCACATGCACAAAGTTAAAATGAAAACCATGTATCAGCTTAAATATGCCAAAAGGGAATCACTTGTATTACTAAAAAAGATGTACCACTCTGAAGAGGTAGTTGCTTTATCTAGAAAAAGATTGAAAATGACTAAAGTTTTCGATAGTATAGGGTTGTCTGTAAAGCATATTTCTAGCTCTACTTGACAAATAAGCGCGCAGGTGGTGTAACGGTAGCCACGCAGCCTTGAGGTGGCTGTGCCGAAAGGCGTGGAGGTTCAAGTCCTCTCCTGCGCACCATTGAGGAAATTGCAAGTTTTGAAGGTTCGCCTCGCTTCGCTCGGCGACTAATTCGTATTGGATTTTCGGGGCAAAAACGAATTGGCGATTTTGAATGAAGAAAAGAAAAATTTTTAATCATTGAATTCATAGGATTTAGACTATAAAACAGCAGAAATGCTGATTTTTTTGTTGGGCTTGACAGGATATATTAAATATGCTATCCTTTGGGCAGACTGATATTCGGGCTATTGTGGCCTGATTGCAGATTCGACAACCAAAAAGAGGAGGTTTGCCATGAAGAAGTTTGCGATCTTTGCAGTCGTCGCCCTGATCGGTGTGGTGTTCTATGTTTCGCAGAGGAGCGAGAACATCAACACCGCTAGCTACGACGCCGGCCACCTGGCATGGTGCGACAGCATCTATCACCGCAACGTCAGTTGCCCCAAGTACGGGCAGGTGACGGTTCCGCCGGAAGTACTGGTGCGGGAAGAGGTGGAACATCTCGCATGGTGCGACAGCATCTACCACCAGAACGTCGGCTGTCCGAAGCACGGACAGGTGGAGATTCCACCAGTCGTTCTCGCGAAGCAGAAAGCTGACCACCTGGCCTGGTGCGACCGAATCGGCCATCGCAATGTCGGGTGTCCCGACTACAAACGATGACCACAAGGACTGAGCAGACCCACTGCTCCCCGCTATGTCTTCGGACCTAGCGGGTTTTTTCTTTTCATTTATTTCTAAATAGTTTATCATTTGATTGTATTCGCTTTGCGAATTCTGAATTGGATGCCGCCAAAGAAAAATTGGAAATTGTTAAATCTTGCGGCGAAGCCGCTCCGAATTCTGGGGGGCTTTCTCGGCAAAATGCGTTCGGACTAATTCAAGAATACTGCACACTTAATTCGTATGAAGCTGGTTGATAGAAAATATGTCGAGCAAAATAAATCAGAAATCATCGAGGCTATCAAAGCGGGGAAAATTTTCATTTATCCTACTGACACGATCTATGGTCTCGGTTGTGATGCCACAAATACCAAATCTGTTCAAAAGATTCGGGAAATAAAAAAGCGAGAAACCAAGCCCTTCTCCATTATTGTTCCAAGCAAAGAATGGATTATTGAAAATTGTAAACCTGCCCGATCTGAAGATTATTCAGGCGGGTCGGAAATTGGAAATTTAAATAAGTATCTTCCCGGGCCCTATACATTGATTGTAAATAAAAAGACCGGCGGCACTCTGGGCGTCCGCATCCCTAAACACTGGTTTACTCAGGTGGTGACAGATGCAGGGATGCCATTTATTACCACTTCGGTGAATTTCTCCGGCGAGCCGCATATGGAAAAGATTGAAGATGTAAAGCCGGAAGTGCTCGAAGCAGTAGACTATGTGGTTTATGAGGGAGAGAAACGTGGCAAGCCAAGCGAGAAGATCGTGCTGACGAAGGAGGGCAGTGTATGATATAAAGGTGTTCTTAATGGCGACTATAGTTTAGTGGTAGAACCCCAGCTTGTGGAGCTGGTCGCGAGAGTTCGATTCTCTCTAGTCGCCCCAAAGACCTGATATACTTTAGGGATGAAAAGAATCAATAGATGGTTTGACCGGTTCGAGGATAAGGTGAGGGGGTTTCTTAGCCATTATCCTATGATTTATGCCCTTGTTGGCGGCGTGGGCATTGTCTCCTTCTGGCGCGGAGTGTGGGAGACTTCGGACCTTCTGGGTATTCCTTCGGAAGCCTCGCTCGTGGGCGGCATCCTCATCCTCATGTCTCTCGGCATCCTGGTGACGGAATTCCTAGGCAACAGGATCATCATTTCTGGCCTGCGCGGCGAGAAGAAGCTCGAGGAGAAAACTTTGAAGGAAATCGAGGACGAAGAAATGTTCCTCTCCAATCTCAAGAATAAGGTCGAAAGGATTGAGAAGTTGCTTGTCGAAATGAATAACAAAAAAGAAATATGACAACGCAGGAAATATCTCTCAAACTCGAGCATTACGACGACATCTTCTCCGACTTCGACATGCGCCCTTACTCCAAACGTGCTCTCTCGGTTGACTTCGTCGATGAGATTAGACGAGCCTCGCTCGACAAAGACCATTCCGGCATAGAACTTTCTATCTCTGTGCCGGAGAATACCAGGAGCGAGTCGGAGGAGTCCACTATCAAGGAGCGCCTTGCCGGACACTTCGAGAAGCATTACGGCCTAGAGCTCAAGAAGAAGAGGAAGACCAAAAACCGCGGAATACTCATGATCTTTCTCGGCGTAATATCTATGGTGCTTGCCACATTTATACTCTCGGGCGATCCGTCAGATGATCTCTTGCAGTCGTTCTTGGTCGTGTTTCTCGAGCCGGCGTCCTGGTTTCTGCTCTGGGAAGGAGCGGACCAGATCCTCTTTACGGCGAGGGAAATTGACCCCGAGCTCAATTTCTACCGGAAGATGTTTACCTCGCATCAGAATATTCACTTCAAATCTTACTAAGTTCGAAAAAAAGAATCACGTTAGAGGTCTAACGCAATATGTTTTAGTAGGAACTTATAAGTATGAAACTTATTCGCAGTAATTTGGAAACCGGGTTTCCAAAAATAATCCACACTTTTTATTTAAACATTTTTAGAAATTCTGCCGGTAAAATATCAGCTTGGCGCAAAATTTGCCGCAAAAGGCCTCGGCTAATAGTCTTGTAGCTGGGGATGGTTATGGGCCTTCTTGCTACGTGATGTAATCTAACGTGGCTTCCTTTAGTATTTACAATAATATAACCAATCCTTATAAATATTTTTATGAGGATGCGTCCGGATAAGATTGGAAGCTGGGGCATTAAAGGCTAATGCTATGCAAACTCAATTCTTTGGGATGATAATGAGCAAGAATTTCTCGGTTTTCTTTCTCTTCAAGACACATTTCGATAACCTCTTTAATATTTCTAAGCGCCTCGTCCATAGTTTTGCCTTGAGTAAAGCAACCACTAAAAAGGGGGCACTCAACAATATAAAACCCATCTCGGTCTTTCTCGACCAATACTGGGAATTGCCTGCTCTTAATTCTAGCTACACCCTTTTTCTTCATAATTTTCCTTATAATACCACAGACGTGCAAGATGTGCGATCATTTCTCCAATTTAAACCTATATGGTTTCTCGGCCCATACGCCGGCGTATGAGACCCCGACTCTGGGGAGTCGGAGAATTTTCAATTTACGATTTTCAATTTTCAAATCTTCTTCAATCCAAAGACCTGTTTTTCTGCCGAGTTTTTTGCCGTTTAAATTTTTGTCTATACGCAACGCTTTCGTCAGGCGCGCTGGGCCTTTGAAATTTTGCGTGCCTCTTATCAAAATGGCGGCGGGGAAATCTTTTTCTTCTGTCACAATATTTAGCATCCAGTGCATACCGTAAGTGAAGTAAACGTAAATAGTGCCGGCTTCGCGAAACATCATCTCGTTTCTTGCGGTCTTGCCGCGCGAAGAGTGGCAGGCCAAGTCGCGCGGACCGACGTATGCTTCTGTCTCGATAATCTTTTCCTTCGCTACGACGTAGCGTTTACGCGGAGTCGAGTAATATTTTCTTACCAAATACTTTCCAATGAGACCTCTGGCAACTTTTAAAGTTTTATTTTCAAAGAATGAAGATGGAAGTACTTTCATCCCATTAGAAATTTAAAAATCATATAATTTTTGTTATAACTCAATACCCGCTGAATTTCGAACGGGATAGGTGTTATAATCTTATATCACATATGGGATTCCCGAATTGGGCGAAGAATATTCTTTTCCTCCTCGTTTACATGATCGCGGGGCTTGTTCTCGTCATCATCATCGAGGGGCTGCTCTCCGGGAGTGACCTCCAACCCTTAAACTCCGTCATCGAGAGCGCCGTAGTGCGCATGAGGACGCCCGTTCTTACCACTTTACTTGTGTGGGCAACGCGCATCGGCAATCCATTCGTTTTCGCTTCTGTTGCAGTTTTTATTTCTATCATGCTCATCATCAGACGGAACGCCTATGACGCAATGCTTCTCCTTACCGCTCTGATTGTTACGGTGCTCTCGCTCACTATTCTTAAAAATATTTTCCAGATCAGCCGGCCCGTCTCCGACATTTACGCCGCGGAGGGCTGGAGCTTCCCCTCCGGGCATGCGACGCTTGCTACCTCATTCTTCTTCCTGCTCTCCTACATCTTCTTCGGCAAGATGAAGGGCGTCTGGGAGAAGACTACTCTCATTGTTGGCTCGATTGCCGGAGCGATCATTGTCTGTTTCTCTCGGCTTTACCTCGGCGCGCATTGGACGCTAGACATCATCGCGGGTGTTGCCTTGGGCCTCATTTCAGTTTCCTTTACCATCCTCATGTTCAACATTTTTCTGGAAGAAAATCGCTCTTTGAGAAGGAGACTGAATCTTTAAGCTCGAAATCCGATATAACCCCTCCCAGCCCTCCCCTTGGCAGGGGAGGGTAAAATTTGCGGATGGGTTTTCTTTCGTGCTTCGAGCTTTGGATTTGCTATAATGCGGGTATGGAAACAAAAAATTTGCAGGATATTTATAAGTGGGCCTGGATTGTGCTTATAATCTTAGCCGTTTTCCTGGGGGTAAGGACCCTTGCGTCTCTCAAGGATCTCCAGAACACCTCTCCTTCATACAACACGATCACCGTAACGGGGGAAGGTGAAGTCAACGCTCTTCCAGATCTCGCGACATTCTCTTTCACCGTATCTGCTGATGCCAACTCTGTGAGCACGGCGCAGGAGGAAGTGACAAAGAAGATGGATGCCGTGCTTCTAGCGGTAAAGTCGCTCGGTGTCGAAGAGAAAGATATAAAGACCACCGATTACTCTGTTTACCCGCGCTACTCGTACACGCAGATGCCTTGCACCCAGTTCTCTTGCCCGCCCGGAAGGCAAAATCTCGAGGGTTACACCGCAAGCCACAATGTGACGGTCAAGGTCCGGAAGACCGATGACGCTGGCAAGATCCTCGCCGCGGCAGGCGAGAAAGGGGTTACTAATCTCTCGGGTATCTCCTTCACCATCGATGATCCGGAGAAATTGAGATCCGAAGCGCGTGCCCTGGCCATAAAGAACGCTAGAGAAAAGGCCGGCGTTCTCACTAACGATCTGGGCGTCAGGCTGGTGAGGGTGGTGAGTTATTCCGACAGCTTCGACGGCGGCGTGATCCCTTATTACCGCGAAGCGCTCGGCATGGGAGGCGACTCGGCAGTAATGCCAGCAAAAGCGCCGACCTTGCCAACTGGCGAAAATAAGGTTAAAGTGGTCGTCAATGTTACTTACGAGATTCGTTAACTATGTTAAAGATACGAGGGGGGAACTCTCTCACGTCGTGTGGCCCTCGCGTCGCCAGGCGATCGTCTTTACCGCCATAGTCGTTGTTGTATCGATAGTCGTGGCGGCGTATCTCGGATTCTTCGACTACGTGCTTTCTCTTATCCTCCAAAAGTTTATCCTCTAAACTTATTCAACTTATTACCTTCTTCAACTTATTTAACTAACCATGGCCAAGCAAACATTATCCGAAGGCAGGAACTGGTATGTGATCCACACTTACGCTGGCTATGAGAATGCCGTGATGAGGAACTTGAAGCAGAGGATCGAGTCCTACGACATGCAGGACAAGATCTTCAACGTTATCGTGCCGACCGAGAAGAAAGTCAAGATCAAAGCGGGCAAGCGAGTCGAGGAGGAGGAGAAAATTTATCCCGGCTACATCCTAGTCGATATGATCGTGACCGACGATTCGTGGTTTGTGGTTCGAAATACGCCGAGAGTAACGGGTTTCGTGGGCTCCGGCGTTTACCCGGTACCGCTTGAGAAGAAGGAAGTCGAAACGCTTTTTGCCAGGATGAGCGCCGACCGCGTGACGCACCAAATCAATCTCCTGGAGAACGATGCGGTAATGATTGTTGACGGACCGTTCAAGGAGCTTGAGGGTAAAGTTTCCTCAATAGACGAGGAGAGAGGGAAGGTGAAGGTCTTGGTCAATATGTTCGGCCGCGAAACCCCTGTGGAATTAGATTTTTTACAGGTGAAAAAGGTGTAAAAGCCCAAAGCACAGATTCCACAAAGCACAAATAGAGTCCAAAAGCACAGAACCTAGAGACCAAAAAGTTTGTGCTTCAATAGTTTGTGTTCTGTGTTTTATTTGTGTTCTGGTTCCTGTGTTTTGTGTTTTAGCTTGCTTTTTACAGCGTTTTTTAATAACCTTTATCGGCAATGGCCAAAAAGGTTACAAAAGTCTTAAAAATGCAAATCCCGGGAGGCGCGGCTGTGCCGGGGCAAGCACTAGGGCCGGTGCTCGGCTCGGCCGGCATTAATATCGGCGAATTCGTCAAGCGCTTCAACGACGAGACTAGGGATAGGAAAGGCGAGACTGTACCAACCGTTGTAGAAGTATACGAA
>MHWG01000013.1:10445-18311 GCA_001824005.1 Candidatus Zambryskibacteria bacterium RIFCSPLOWO2_01_FULL_47_14
GTTGTAGAAGTATACGAAGATCGCACTTATAAACTTTCATACAAAACTGAGCCGGCCGCGGCGCTGATTCTCAAGGCGCTCAAGAAAGATAAAGGCTCCGGCACGCCAAATACCGCCAAGATCGGCACTTTGAGCAAAGCGCAGGTCAAAGAGGTCGCCCTAAAGAAGATGCCCGATCTCAACGCCAACGACCTCGCTGCCGCTTCGAAGATTATCGCCGGCACGGCAAGGTCGATGGGCGTAGAGGTGAAATAAGAAACATCCACGGGCCGGAAGCCGCGAAGGCGGCCGAGGCGGGCCCGCGCAACTTTTCAGCAGGAAAGTATGCATAGGTTGAGGTAAAATAAAACACATGAAAGCTGGAGGAAACTCACAACTGGTCAAGAATATCTTGAGCGGCAGTTTAAGGTTCGAAGACCGTTATATTCCAAGCCGCAACGTGCTGGTTTCGGTGGTAAATATTCTTAAAGATTCTGGGTATCGCATTGTTCTTACCCAAGGAGTTTATGATCTTTTCCATGTTGGGCACAAGAGATATTTAGAGAATGCAAAAAGCCATGGCGACATTTTAATTATCGGAGTTGATACAGATGAACTGACAAGAAGTATAAAAGGTCCAAATCGTCCGTTTGATACGCTCGATGACCGGCTGGAAATCTTGACCAGCCTTCGTATGGTTGACATCGTTACTCCGCGTGGCTTAAATGAGCATGAGTACGATCTGATTAAGCTTATAAGGCCGGATGTTCTGGTAATGTCACAGACCACCACCACTTTTACGGAAAAAGATAAGCGTAATCTGATAAAATACTGCGGTAGCATCAAGGTTTTGCCCGCCCAATCTTCGACCTCGACGACGGCCAAGCTAAGGAAGATGATGGTCAGCGGGGCGGAACAGCTGTCAATTAAGATATCGAATATTATTAAAGAGTTTCTTATCGACATAAAAAATGAAAGCCCTAATAGGATACTTCCCGGTCATTCACGCAGGCCATCTGGAAATCTGCAAAAGGCAAAAGCCAGACAAGTTATACGTGCTCGGCAAAAGTCTCGCAAGTGAATTTCCGCATCTCGAACGCGATATTCGGGCTCTTCCATCGGAACTAATTAAACTGGAAGCCGAATCGTTAAATCTGGCTCCGGAAATTTCCATTTTGGAAAAGGATAATTTAGACGAACTCTCTGCTTTTGAGGAAATTATTTTATCTAATGATGAAATTAGCAGGGGATTAGCAGATAAATATCTGCAAGATAAGAAAATCGTTTGGGACACAACTTTTTTGAGATGGAATAAGATGAACGTCATTACTCGAAAACCTGTTGACCCGGATCAAGTTGTTTCAAGCAACAATTTTGATAAAAAAATACTCGGTCTTGCTGTGGCGGAAGCAGAAAAAAGCTCCGACTGGTGGCGTCATGTCGGAGTGATATTAATCAAAGATGGCAAGGTAATTTCTTCGCGCCACAACAAGCATGCTGTTACAGAAAATACAGCTTATATTGAAGGTGAGCCACGGTCGAATTTCGACGCAGGCAAGGCTATCAAAGACTTAGTAATATTTGAGCATGGAGAAGCATCTTTGATTGCGGAAGCGGCTAAAAATGGCGTCTCAACCCTCGATGCCGAACTTTATGTGACTACATTCCCATGTCCGAGTTGTGCTATGGCCATAGCCAATGCCGGTATTAAAGGAGTTTATTACAAAGATGGTTACTCTCTTTTAGATGCAGAAAGGATACTCAAGAACGCGGGCGTTGATTTGATTTGTGTCCAAGAGTGACAAGGATATTATCTTCGAGAGTGCCAGTTTTCTTTTTCAAACCGCCGACTAGAAAATGGAAATGCAAATGGTCGAGCGTCGCACCCGTGTAGCGCATGTCGCCAGACCTGACAAATATCGATTCACCCCGGATTTTAAATTTACGTTCAATCCATCTTACTGTTTCGAGAAGTTCTTTCCAGGCAGGGGCTGATACATTCGTAATCTTTGCAATATGTTTTTTGCTTGCTATAAGGTAGTGATGAACGCTACCTTGATAAGGGTAATCATTTCTTTTCACGTACCAGTGGCGGCCGTCTCGGATAGCCGAAGAGGCGCCGACCTTAAGATAATTACTGTTGCAAAAGAAGCACCCGATACTTTTGCCCAAATGGCGCATTCTTGCCAGCTGTTCCGGAGTTCGGGCATTATCTTTGCGCATTTTGGCATTTTTCATAATATTCTTGCGGTCATTCTGATCAATTTTTCTCCAAAAGACAAGCCGGCATCTTCGCGATGCCGGCTGATTTCTACACGCGTCCCCAGATTTCCCAGGTGAATCCACGCTCGTTTCCACGGTCTTTTTCATGTTCCTCGGCCGAGACCAGACGCCACTCGGCATCATTCCATCGTGGGAAGAAGGTGTCGCCGGCGACGATCAGATCGACCCGGGTGATATGCATCTCGGAGGTGTATGGCAGGGCGAGTTTGTAAATCTCGGCTCCACCAATTACCCAAACTTCCTCTTCCTTTGCCCGCGCGACGACTTTTAGAAAGTCGTCGAGCATGGTAACGTTCTCGCCCTCGAATTGTGCCGGATGCCGCGTGAGCACAAGATTCTCTCGGCCCGGCAATGGACGGAAGCGGTTTGGAAGCGACCAGTATGTTTTGCTGCCCATGACGATCGGGCAGTTACCGGTTTTCTCCTTGAATCGCCTCATATCATCAGACAATTTCCAGGGTATACCCCCGTCGTTTCCGATGACCCCGTTTTCCGAAACTGCCGCGATGATCTTCAGCATAGTTACTCCGTGACGGGGATGTCATTCATGGACGGATGGGGATCGTAGTCCGTAAGTTCGAAATGTTCCGCTCGTAAGGCCAGAAAATCCTTCGGCGCTGTATCGGAGATGCGGAGCGTCGGGAACGGTCTGGGCTCCCGTTCGAGGATTTTCTGGACCCACGGAATCTGCTTCTCGTAGGTATGCGCATCCATAAAGAAGTGCACATACCGATAGGGCTCTACGTTGAGAAGCCGTGCCAGTGCGAGCGCCACGGCCGCGTAGCCGATGATATTGCCGACGGCTCCGACTGGCATGTCAGCAGAGCGCTGAACATGTTGCAACGTGAGTTTGCCATCGTTGATGATTACGCGCACGGCGGTGCCGTGGCATGGTGCAACGACGACTTTCCTAGGATTCTTCCTTGAGCCGAGAGCGTAGACTGGCATCCAGCTTGTGACCATGTGAGTGGTCACACTCGGGAAATCCTTGATCTGGTCAATCATAGTCAGAAACTGATTGAAGCTCGTGCCGTCGGGCGCGGGATATTTCCCGAACACCGAGTACGAACCGTCGCCGAGATCTCCGGCAGGCAAGCCGAACTGCACGCACTTCTCCGGGTAGACCCAGTGTTCCCAGAAATTGGGCCAGGTCTTCTCGTCGCCATACTGGCGCAGCTCATCGATAGTGCGGGCGCCGTTCATGAAGGCCCACATCTCATTGATGAATTTCGGCCAGAACCCGATCTTTCTTTCGGTGATGAGAGGAAACCCATTCTCGAACTTGAAGTCGAGAGGCGGTGCGGCGAAGTTGCTGAACCGGCCGCTGTCCTGGAACTGGTTCTTGACGTACTCGCCCTTGCCCTCTGGCACAACCGAAGCTGGGAGAGAACTGCGCAAGAGAGCCTGGTATTGGAAGTCTGGAGTACGGTCTGTGTATGGTTTATAATTGGGTTGCATACCTAATCCTTTCTAGCGTTAAGAACTGGTTATCTAGAGGCTTATACTACACGTTTACTCTACCATGTCTAATAGGCTATCATGGGGGCATAGACCATGAAAGACAAAGAGATCCAGAAACTGATAGAAAAGGAGACCAAGAGGCAGAAAAGCGTTATCAATCTTATCCCGTCGGAGAATTATGCCTCAAAAGACGTGCTTACCGCTCTTGGCTCCATCTTCGACAACAAATACGCCGAGGGGTATCCGCATAAGAGGTATTACGGCGGTAACCCTGTTGCAGACGAGCTCGAAATTCTTTGTCAAAAAAGAGCTAGAAAGGCCTTCCGCCTCTCCGAGAAGCTCTGGCACGTCAACGTACAGCCGCACTCTGGTTCTCCGGCAAACTTGGCCGTTTATCTGACGCTCGTTCCCATGGGCGGGAAAATTATGGGCATGACGCTTACGGCAGGCGGCCACCTTACTCACGGGCAGAAAGTTTCTATAACTGGCAAGGTCTGGCAACAAATACCTTTCGGTGTTGACCCGAAGACCGAAATGCTCGATTACAAAGCGCTTAAAGTATTGGCCAAGAAAGAGAAGCCCGCACTCATCGTGGCTGGATTCACGGCGTATCCCAGGATGATTGATTTCAAGAAATTCAGAGAAATCGCAGATTCATGCGGAGCATTTCTTATGGTAGACATGTCGCACTTTGCTGGGCTGGTTGCGGGTGGTGTTTATAATTCTCCGTTTCAATACGCGGACGTGGTTACTACCACCACGCACAAGACCTTGCGCGGTCCGAGAAGTGCCATAATCTTTAGCAGGAAGGACAAGAAAATAGGGGACAAAGAAATTTCCGTCCTCATAGACAAAGCAATTTTCCCGGGCCTTCAGGGAGGTCCGCATTTGGGGCAGATTGCAGCCGTGGCTGTGGCTCTCAAAGAAGCTTCTACTCCAGCTTTCAAAAAATACGCCAAGCAGGTGGTAAAGAATTCGTGGACACTGGCCAAAGAGCTCTCGAGGCTCGGATGGCGTATCGTCTCCGGCGGGACTGAATCTAATCTTCTCCTGGTGGACACATGGATGGGAGGCAAGGGCCTGCCCGGCAAAGAGGCGGAGGCCAAGCTTGAAAAAGCAGGAATTATTTGCAACAAGAACACCATTCCAGGAGAAACCCGCTCGCCCTTCGATCCGTCCGGCATCCGCCTGGGTCCTCCGGCTGAAACAACGCGCGGCAAGAAGGAAAAGGATATGATAAAGATTGCCCGGAAAATTGACAAGACGTTAAGAACCTAAAATGACAAAAAGAGATATAGATTTTTTGTTTGAAATGGGATCTCTGCGCAACGTGCCTCGCGCCTGGCAGCAGGTTTTGACTGGCAGAGTTCAAAACATCGCCGAGCATATTTTCCGGATGACGATGATTGCATGGACGATTGCTGTAGCGGAGAAAGCTGACACGGCAAAAGTTCTTAAGATGTGCTTGGTGCACGACCTTGGCGAATCGCGGGCCGGAGATATCGCTTTCATGCACAGAAATTACGTGACCAGGCATGAGGAACTGGCGGAAGAGCATATTTTTTGCGATACCGTTCTTGAAAAAGAGGCCACCGCGCTTCTCAAGGAATATAGCGAAAGAAATTCTCTCGAGGCCAAGATAGTCAAAGATGCTGATAATCTAGACGTTGATCTCGAACTGAGAGAATTAGCGAAAATCGGAGATACCTCCGCCATAGGGATGCTGAAAGATCATCGTCCCCACGTCAGGGCCAAGAAGCTTTATACTAAGACTGCGAGGAAAATGTGGGATGAGATACAAAAAACCAACCCGAACGCGTGGCACCAAAAACTGACTGGCAAATGGGTGAGAAGCAAAAATGGTGCGAAATAATTTGATGAAAGAAAAATTAGAAAAATTAATAAAAGAAGTTTCCGGGGTAGAGAACTTTACCGTTGAGCATCCGGCCGATTTCAAAATGGGGGACTACTCAACAAACGTTGGCATCAAAACTGGCAAAGCCAAGGAAATTTACGACCACTTGGCGGTCCAACCGCCAAGTGGGGTGGAAAAGGTCGAGTTGGCCGGCCCAGGTTTCATCAATTTCTATCTCTCAAAAGAATTTTTCCAAAACAGTTTGAAAGAAATTATTGAGAAGGGAGAAAATTTCGGCAAGAGCGAACACGCCAAGGGATTCAAGGTAATGGTGGAGCATACGGATCCGAATCCGTTTAAAGAATTCCACATTGGACACCTAATGCCAAATGTCATCGGCTCTACTATTGCCAGAATTTTTGAGTGGAATGGAGCTCAAGTGAAACAGGCGAATTATCAGGGCGACGTTGGATTGCATGTCGCTAAAGCGGTTTATAGAATTAAGAAGGGCGATGATTGGAAAATTGCTTATGCGAATGGAGATAAGGATTATAGGGAAAATTTAGAAGCGAAGAAGGAAATTGAAGAAATAAACAAAAAAATTTATGAAAAATCAAATCCAGAAATAAATCAAATTTATGAAAAAGGATTAAGAGAGTCTCTGGAGTACTTTGCTATGATATATCATAGCATCGGCGCCAGATTTGATTTCAGTTTTTTTGAAAGCGAGACTGCCGAGATAGGCAAAAAAATCGTTCTGGACAATCTTGGCAAAGTATTTGAGGAATCAGAAGGGGCGGTCGTATTTAAGGGCTCGCATACCAGAGTTTTTATCAATTCTCACGGACTCCCGACGTACGAGGCAAAAGATTTGGGCAATGCGCAACTTAAATACAAGAAATATCCCTATGATCTTTCCGTAATCGTGACGGCAAATGAAATCAAGGACTATTTCAAAGTTGTCTTAGAGGCAATGGCCAAGGTCTTACCGGATTTGGCCAATAAAACAAAGCATATCTCGCACGGTATATTAAAGCTCCCGACGGGCAAGATGAGTTCGCGCACTGGCACTGTCATCTCGGCCGAAGAGTTAATAGAGGAAGTGAAGACGAGGACCAAAGGCGATGAGCAGGTAGCGATTGCGGCCATCAAATACATGATTCTCAGACAATCAATTGGTAATGATATTATTTTTGATTTCGAAAAGTCCGTTTCGACCGAGGGAGATTCGGGAGTATATCTGCAGTATGCGCATGCGAGAGCTTGTTCGGTGCTAGGAAAGTCTTCGTCCCCTGCAAAGGGGGAGATGCCGAAGGCAGAGGGGGTTAAACCCCTCCCAACCCTCCCCTTGGCAGGGGAGGGCGGGACCAGAATTATTGAACGTCTCCTCTACCGTTTCCCCGAAACTGTCGAGAGGGCCGGGTCCGAATACGCGCCGAATTATATAACGACTTATCTCACCGAGCTTGCGGCGAGCTTCAATAACTTTTACGCTCAGAAGCAAATTATTGGTGATGACTATCGTCTGGCTATAACTCAAGCTTTCAAAATTGTGATGAAAAATGGTTTGAATATATTGGGTATTGCAGCACCCGAGAGGATGTAATAAAGTAGCGCAAGACTTTGTGAGTTCTCGAACAGAGGAGTTCAAATGATTTTCATCGTTTCTGGACCTTCTGGCAGCGGCAAGTCGACGGTTGTAGAACAGGTTCTGCGTCGCATTCCCATCTTGCATCTAGGGATCTCGTGCACCACACGGTCGCAGGGGGAGGGAGAGATCAATGGCAAGCACTACCGATTTATCTCCAATCTGGAATTTACCCAGATGGTCTCGAACGAGGAATTAGCCGAATGGGCTGAGGTTCACGGCAAGTATTATGGAACGCCGAAATCCGAGCTCGTCCATCCCAATGTCCTTCTCGAGATTGACTGGCAGGGCGCAAGGGAGATCAAGGAGAAGTACAAGGATGTTCGCACCATCTTCGTTCTTCCGCCGTCGAGAGAAGAGATGGAGAGAAGACTTCGCGTTCGTGGGCGCGGCGAAAGCGAAGAAGCAATAGTCAAACGTTTGACGAATGCCGTCATTGAGCTCAATCAAGCTCTCTCCTACGACGCCTGGCTACAGAACGATGAGCTCAATCGAGTGGTAGAGAAGATGTGCGGGCTCATTGCATACTTTGGCAGTGGCGGAAAGACTGTCCCTGCGGCATATAGGGATCGTCGCTTGCTCCAGAGAGTGCGAGCCACCTTCTCATCATCGCAACTTACTTAGAGGTATCCTGCCCCGT
>MHWG01000013.1:18325-43866 GCA_001824005.1 Candidatus Zambryskibacteria bacterium RIFCSPLOWO2_01_FULL_47_14
GAGCTAAAAAAGAGGAGGAAATCCTCAAGTTCTGGCAGGAGAACAAGATTTTCTCGAAGACCCTGAGCCAGTCGAAGGGGAAAAAGGAATATATATTCTACGACGGACCGCCTTTCGCCACTGGTCTGCCGCACGCAGGCAGTCTGCTCTCCTCTGTTATCAAAGACGTTATTCCCCGCTACAAAACAATGCGCGGCTATAACGTGCGCCGCCGTTGGGGCTGGGATTGCCACGGTCTGCCGATTGAGAACATGATCGAGAAGGAGTTGGGTATAAAGGATAAGACCGAGATTGAAGGAAAATTCGGCATCAAGACTTTCAACGAGGCTTGTCGATCCTCGGTACTTAGATATGCTCATGAGTGGAAAAAATATGTCGATCGAGTTGGCCGCTGGGTGGAATACGACAATGCCTATAAGACTATGGATAACACTTTCATTGAAAGTGTTTGGTGGGCATTGAAGGAGGCAGATAAAAAAGGTCTTTTATACGAAGGTAAAAAAGTGCTTCTCTATTGCCCGCATTGCGAAACTCCGATTGCCAAGGCCGAGATCGCCATGGACAACAGTTACAAGGATGTGGCTGAAGAGTCAGTCACGGTCGAATTCAGGGTTAAAGGCGAAAAAAATAGATCGCTTCTCGCCTGGACAACCACTCCTTGGACTTTGCCCGGCAATGTGGCTTTAGCAGTCCATCCCGATGTTGATTATGTCGAAATAGAGAAGAAGGATATGGGAGTTGGGGAGTTAGTAAGATTTGTTTTAGCTAAGGCGCGACTGGAAGCTGTATTTGGTAAAGATGATTATAAAATTGTGCGAGAAATAAAAGGGGGAGAACTCACCGGTCTTGAGTATGAGCCACTCTATAGAATTACCGATGATCCGAAAGCATATCGCGTATATACAGCAGGTTTTGTAACAGTAGAAGATGGTACGGGCATTGTGCATACGGCAGTACTCTATGGAGAAGATGACTACCAACTTGGCTTGAAGGAAGGTTTGCCCCAAGTGCCGCTTCTCGACGAGAAAGGCCACTTCAACTCCGCCGCGCCGGAGATCATTCGCGGACAATATTTCAAAAAAAGCGAAAAGACCATCAAGGAAGATTTGGAGAAGCGTGACCTCATGTTCAAGCGGGAGATGCATACACACTCGTATCCACATTGCCACCGTTGCGGCACGGCGCTTATCTACAACGCGCTCATTTCCTGGTTCATCAACATCCAGAAGGTCAAGGACAAGATGATAAAGCTCAATGAGAAGGTGAACTGGGTGCCAGATCACTTAAAGCACGGCCGATTCTTAAACATTGTCGAAAACGCTCCGGACTGGACGATCTCCAGGAATCGCTATTGGGCCTCGCCTTTGCCGATTTGGAAAGATGATGAGGGCAAGGTGCATATTGTCGGTTCTCTTGAGGAGTTGAAAAAATTAACTAAGAAATCCGGCAACAAATATTTTCTCATGCGGCACGGGGAAGCGGATCACAACGTGAGGAATGTTCTCGATCTCGAAGGAGATCCCAACGTGCATTTGACAGAGCGCGGCAAGAAACAAGTTACGGTGAGCAAACCAGAGAATTCTGATTTGGTATTCTGTTCGCCTTTCCCACGCAGTAAGGAAACGGCGGAACTTATACAAGAGAATTTTATAATTGATGAACGATTGCGGGAAATGCACCCCGGAGAAGATATTTCTAGCATGAGGAAACGAACCATGGACTTCATGTTTGAAATCGAAAATAAGTATCAGAACAAGAAAATCGTCATTGTCTCGCATCAGGGGCCGCTCAACGCGCTAATTGATTTCAGACTAGATCTTGCGCAAGTAAATGATTTTGACTTCATACCTTATCCTCACAATGATAACTTCGAGCTTGATCTCCACAGGCCGTACATTGACGAGATAGAGCTGGTAACGGAGGACGGCAGGCCGCTTAAAAGGATTCCAGAAGTGATAGACGGCTGGGTAGAGGCGGCCTCAATGCCCTTTGCCGAATACCATTATCCTTTTGAGCATAAAAAAGATTTTGAATCTCATTTCCCCGGAGATTTCGTAGCCGAATACATTGCCCAGACTAGGACCTGGTTCTACTACATGCATGCCGTGGCGGTGATTCTCTTCGGCGATATTGCTTTCAAAAATGTTGTAACAACGGGAAATGTGTTGGCGGCAGACGGCTCCAAGATGAGCAAGTCGAAAGGCAACTACACCGATCCTCTGGTGCTTCTCGATACCATCGGCGCAGACGCCTTCCGCTATTATCTTATGTCCTCCGTGGTTATGCAGGCAGAAGACATGCTCTTTAAAGACGAAGAGGTGAAAGAAGTGGAGACCAGGCTGGTAAATATTCTTGCCAATTCCTTTAACTTCTATGAGCTTTACGCAGTAGGTACAGAAGCTTCAAGCAAAAGTAAAAATGTCTTAGATCGCTGGATAATTCTCAGGCTAAATCAACTTATCACAGATGTGACAGAAGCTCTGGATAAATATGATACTGTCCGTGCCACGAGACCTTTGAAAGACTTTGTAGGCGACCTCTCCACGTGGTATATCAGACGTTCTCGAGAAAGGTTAAGGAATGGGGACAAAGAGGCTGTTGGGACTTTAAGAGGTGTTTTCCTCGAATTCTCAAAGCTTATTGCCCCCATAATGCCATTCATCGCCGAAGAGATTTATCAGAAGGTGAAAAATGATAAAGATCCTGAAAGCGTGCATCTGGCGGAGTGGCCTATACCGACCTCACCCTGCCCTCTCCTAGGCAAGGAGAGGGAAGTGCTGGCAGATATGGTTGAAACTAGAAGAATAGTCTCGCTTGCTCTAGAGGCTCGGCAGAAAGCAAATATCAAAGTTCGTCAGTCCCTATCTAAGCTCGAAATTAGGACGGATGCTCTCGATCCGGAATATCTAGAGATAATCAAAGATGAATTGAATGTCAAAATCGTTGAGATAAACAACGCTCTTGAGAGCGACGTGAGCCTCGATACTGCACTCACGCCGGAGCTCATCGAGGAGGGAAAAGTGCGCGACGCAATTCGAGTAGTTCAAGATTGGAGGAAAGAAAAGGGCCTTAAACCGGGAGAAAAAGCTGAATATAACGTGTCTGAAAATGATCGAAAATTGTTTATGAGGCACAAGGTTGAAATCGAGCGTGCAACAAATACGGAATTAACCTAATTATTCTAATTAACCTAATTGACCTAAAAAAATTACCAAGCACCAATTGGCCATTGGGATTTATTTAGAATAATTAGAGCAATTAGGTCAATTAGAAATTTTCCATGTCCTATCACATCTACACGACTAAGGGCATCGTGCTCTCGGAGCGGCCAATCAAGGAAGCAGACCGGCTTTACTCCATACTCACGCGCGACTTCGGGCTGGTGAGAGCGCATGCCATTGGAGTGAGGAAGAGTGTGTCAAAACTGCGCGGCTCGCTCGAACCGGTCTCTCTCTCGACCGTCTCCTTGGTGCGGGGCAAAGAATTCTGGCGGCTGACTTCCGCCGAACTTATAAAAAGCCTCAAGAAATCCAAGCCGCTTGAATTGCTCGAGAAGCTTGTCGTCGGCGAAGCGTCGCATCCGGAACTTTTCGATGCCGTGGAAAAATATATCGAATCCGACGAAACCACTCTCGTCTCGCAAATTCTCTACCATCTGGGTTATCTAAGGAAAGAAGATCTCGATCTGCCCAAAAAAGAGCTCATCAAGGCAATCAACGACGGCCTCGAGGTGAGCCATTTGTTTTAAATGCTAGTCATTCCCGTTTATAGCTCTTATTAGAAGTGTTATAATGCACCAATATGAACGAAGAACCAAGCAAAGTAGATGAGCTCGACAGCGCTCTCTACTCAAGGACACGCTACCATGATCCTCTAGGTAGACATTCGTCGCTTGCGCCAACTACCGGCGTCCCGACGGACGGGACGCCGGTAGTGAGCGAGAAGTGGCAATCGCCGGAATTGAACGAGCTTCTGACCCACGAGCGGGAAGTGCCGGAGATCAATCCATTTATGAAGAAATTTTTTGCCTTCGCGCTTTTCTTCTTCGTGGCGACCATTGTTGTCGCAGGGGTGATCTTCCTCGGTGGATCGAACTTCATCTCTTCGAAAAACGTGGACATATCGGTACTTGGGCCGACGACTGTGGCGGCTGGCGAGATACTCGAGCTCGGCGTTACGATCAAGAACTCAAACAACACTGATCTCGAGCTTGCCAATTTTTCCGTCCAGTACCCATCGGGCAGTCGTGATCCGGCGGACACAGGCCGAGCGCTTACATTCAGCAAAAAGGATTTGGGAGTGATAGGAGCCGGCGACGAAGCGGCCGAGAACGTGCGCATGGTCTTAATTGGCACGACTGGGGAGGTGAAGGAGGTGAAGTTCTCTGTCGAGTACAAGGTGAGGGGTTCCAACGCCACTTTCCATAAAGATAAGATTTATGAAGTGACCATAGGCAGCGCACCTGTGACTATCTCCATTGAGGGTCCGTCATCAGTTACCTCCGGCGATACCTTCACCACCAGGATAAAGCTAAAATTAAGCTCGGCCGAAATATTGAAGAATGTCATGCTCCGGGCCGAGTATCCTTACGGCTATAGCGTTGACTCCGCTTTACCAGCCGCGGTAGCAGAGAACAATGTCTGGGCACTCGGTGATTTCTCTCCTGGGACAGAGAAGACGATCGAGATCCGCGGCCGCCTGGCGGGGGAAAATCAGGATGAACGCACCTTTCGCTTCTACATGGGAGTATCAGACAACGGCGAAGCCAACCCGAACTTCAAATCAGTGCTTATCGCTATGCAGAAGACGGTAACCGTTGAACGACCCTCGATCGCCTTAAGAACCAGCTTTAACGGCGAAACGTCCGGGACTTACGTTGCTCCGGCCGGAGGCGCAGTGTCCGCCTCGATCCGATTCGAGAACAATTTGCCGGAAAAGCTCGTGAATCCTCGCCTGGAAGCTGTGATTACCGGAGCGGCTCTGGACAAGGCCTCCGTCCGGACGCAAAACGACGGTTTCTATAATTCCGGCAACAACGCAATTGCCTGGAGTCTTTTTAATTCTACTGGCGCCGCCCTCCTCTCGCCGGGAGAAGAGGGTGCGGTGAACTTCTCCTTCGCCTCTTTGCCCGAGGCGAGCTTATCTTCCAGCGGCCGCGAAATTTTCATAAAAATTACTCTCATCGGCACCCCTGTCGGGGCTAATGCCGTTTCCGTAACCGAATCCCGCATTGTAAAAATCGCTTCGCAAGTCACCTTGTCCTCAAAAGCGCTCCATTCCATAGGTCCTTTCAAAAATACCGGGCCAATACCGCCTAAGGTCGAATCGGAGACGACTTATTCGATAGTCTGGAACGTCGGCAATACTCGCGAAGATATTCTCGACGCGCAAGTAACGGCTCGCCTTGGCCAGGGAGTAAGCTGGGTAGCCGTAGAGAGCGCCGCGAGCGAAAATATTGCCTACGATCTGGAGACGAACACAGTAATATGGGACTTGAGGGATCTTTCTTCTGGCTCTGGTTACTCTACCTCTGGCCGGGAAGTGGCTTTCCAGATTGCCCTGACGCCTTCATTAAGCCAGCTCGGTATTGCGCCGACGCTTGTCTCCAATATCGTTTTCTCTGGTCGCGAAGCGGAGAGCGAGAAGACTGTTACCGTCTCAAGCCCGGCGCTTACCACCCGTCTCCCTTACGATCCTGCATTTATCCAGGGAGATGACATCGTCACTAAAAAGTGACGAAATTTACAATTTCCAATTTCTAATTTACAATCAAGTCCTAATGACAGACCAAATGGAGAAGATTGTTTCTCTTTGCAAGCGCAGGGGATTTGTTTATCCGAACTCCGAGATTTACGGAGGCTTTTCGGGGTTCTGGGACTACGGCCATTACGGCAACGAGCTTCTCGATAATATAAAGAAACTCTGGTGGCGCCGCTTCGTTTCCGATCGGGATGAAATATACGGTATTAGAACATCGATCATCAGCAGCCCAAAAGTTCTAGAGGCTTCTGGGCATGTCTCCAATTTTGGTAACGAAATCTTCAAGACTGAAGTAGGTACGGGAGAAGAAGCGACAATCTCTCACTTGCGGCCAGAGACAGCTCAGGGAATTTTTGCAAATTTCAAAAATGTTATTGATTCGCACCACCCCGAGCTGCCATTCGGCATTGCTCAAGTCGGCAAGTCTTTCAGAAACGAAATCTCGCCGAGAGATTTTATTTTTCGTGCCAGAGAATTCGAACAGATGGAATTGGAGTATTTTATAAAAGAAAAAGATTGGGAAAAATATTTTGAAATATGGCGAACTATCATGGCGAGCTTCGCGGTTGAGCTCGGTGTGCAAGCTCACGAGTTTGAAGTGCCGGCAGAGGACAGAGCTCACTACTCCAAGCGCACTATCGATTTCCAATTCGATTATCCCTTTGGCCGGGGAGAGTTGTGGGGTTTGGCTTATCGCACCGATTTTGATTTGAAAAATCATGGTCTTGATTATTTCGATGATGAAAGTGGCGAAAGATTTGCGCCACATGTCATAGAGCCATCTCTTGGCGTTGACCGCACAGCACTCGCGGTTCTCTTATCCGCTTATACGGAAGATGAATTGGGCGGAGAGAAAAGAGTTTATCTAAAATTGCCCAAAAATATTGCCCCTGTCCGCGCTGCTGTATTTCCTCTTCTTAAAAATAAACCAGAATTGGTATCCAAGGCCCGTGAATTATTCTTAAATCTTAAATTACAAATCTCAAATCTTGAATTTGATGACAACGGCAACATCGGCAAACGCTACCGCCGCCAAGATGAGATAGGAACGCCCCAGACGATCACCGTCGACTTCCAAACTCTCGAAGATGACACAGTTACAGTCCGCGATCGTGATACAGGTGAACAGGAAAGAGTTTCTATTTCTGATCTCGTTTCTAAAATTAAGGGTTAGGGTGGCCGCAAGTTGGCTGCCCCGCACGGTGTTTTTTTGTTTTATACATACGCTATCTTTATGCGGTCGCACAAAAGTACCGTAGCACAATCTTAGGCGATGCATCACTATAAATGTTGAAAGAGATAATTTAAACGCGCTCAGTCAGTGGACTGAGCGCGTTTGCGGTTGATTCATCTTATAGATCCATCGGTCTATAAGATAGATCAGGCGTATTTTCCAGAGGTCGCCCGAAGTGGCAACTCCATCCTTCAAGTCCTCGACGAGCGAGAGGAGTATCTTGCGGACGATCATTTCCTCTTCCAATCGTTTGGTCTTGTCGTGGCGATGGCGTCCGTTTACCGCACTGATTACCTCGGCATCTCTTCGAACGCATTGCCTCAGTGTGCCGAGCGAAAGGCCAGTAATGTCTCTTGCTAACCGGTAGCTTCCTCCGGCCAAGATGATTTCACGAACCATCATCTGGCGCTCGCTGTGCTGCATGTCTAAGAGGGTCATGGTTCTTCCCTTTCCTTGAAAGAAGTCTTACCAGAGAGTAGTCTATACAAGCATGAAATACAAGAAAACCACTTTGCCGAACGGTTTGCGGGTTATTACGGCGCCGGTCGCTGGCAACCCTTCCGTCATGGTGCTTGTCATGGTCGAGACGGGCTCAAATTACGAAGCCAAGGATCAAAACGGGCTCTCGCACTTCCTCGAGCATATGTGTTTCAAAGGCACGACACTTAGGCCCAGGGCAAGCATGATAGCCAAGGAGCTCGATTCCTTGGGAGCCCAGAACAATGCCTTCACCAGCAACGAATATACCGGCTATTACGCCAAGGCGGCCAAGAGGCATTTCCCCAAACTTTTTGAAATTATCTCCGATCTTTATCTCGATCCGATCCTGCCGGAGACTGACTTGGAGAAGGAGAGAGGAGTCATACTCGAGGAGATTGCCATGTACGAGGATTTGCCACAGCGCTATGTCTGGCAAGTGCTCGAGGCTCTTGTCTATGGCGATACGCCGGCGGGCAGGCCGATTATTGGGCCGCGCGAGAATATCAAGAAGTTCAGGCGCGAAGACTTCGTCGAGTACCGGAGAGCACACTATGTCGCAAATAAAACCATTGTTGTCGTGGCGGGCGATATCTCCGAGCAAGTGGTTCTCAAAGCCGTGAGGCAGAATTTCAAAGACATACCGAAAGGCGAGAAGCTTGGCAAGCTTGGGGTGAAAGAGAAACAGAGCGCACCCGGCCTCTCCGTGCACAAGAAGAAGACTGACCAATGTCACATGGTCATGGCCTTTCGCACTTACGGAGCCAAGGACAAGCGTTCTCCGGTTGCCGCTTTGCTCGCGGAGATTCTTGGCAAAGGCATGTCTTCGCGCCTCTTTACCAGACTTCGCGATGAGATGGGTGCATGTTATTACGTGCGTGCCGGGCATGACCAGTACACAGACCACGGCCTCTTTACCATCGCGACGGGGATCAATGTCTCACGTACTAAAGAAGTGGTAAGCACTCTTCTGGAAGAGTGCAAAAAGCTAACGCTCTCTCCTATAACAAACGAAGAGCTTGAGAAAGCTAAGGAGCATCACATTGGCCATCTCTACATGGATTTGGAAACCACGGATTCATTGGCCGAGTTCTACGCCTCGGAAGAAATAGGGAGCGGCAAACTCAAGACTCCTCAGGAGGTAGAAGAAGAAATCAGGAAAGTTACCGCGAAAGATATCATGAAAACAGCCAAAGAAATTTTCCGCGATGAGAAGCTCAATCTTGCTATCGTGGGGAACATTGCCGACCCCAAGCCGGTCAAGAAGGTGCTGTCATTCAAATAAGTGCTAAGATAATCCCATGGAAAAACTTTCTATAACCACTGGCAGTTGGGTAAGGGGGGCGGTCGTAGTGGGCTTGGCCTACGTTTTCTATCAGATAAGCGATTTCATATTGGTTGTCATTGCCTCGATCATCATTGCTTCGGCCATCGAGCCGGTTACCCAATGGGCCAAGAGAAGGAGTATTCCGCGTCTGCCCACCGTTATCGCGGTATATATTCTGGGGGCTTTGTTTCTGGCTGGCTTCTTCTACTTCCTCCTTCTGCCGCTCATAGGCGAAGTCTCGAGCTTCATCAGGACCCTTACCGTCTATTCGAACTCGATCGTGAACAATAATGTCCTCTCCGGCATGTTCAAGACCCAGAATATCTTTGGCCAGATTGATACCCGCGGCCTTCTTTCAGATTTGAATTCTTACCTCAACACCTTCTCGGAATTTCTTTCGCAAGGAGTCTTCACCACCGTTTCTGTTGTCTTCGGCGGGGTGGTGAGCTTCGTAATCATGATCGTGCTCTCCTTCTACCTTGCGGTGCAGGAAGATGGCATCGGCAAATTTCTCCGAATCATTGTGCCCTTAAAGCACGAGAATTATGCCATCTCGCTCTGGCGCCGATCGCAGGTAAAGATCGGCTACTGGATGCAGGGCCAGCTCCTCTTAGCTGTCCTCATCATGGTCTTGGTCTATGTTGGCCTTCTCATCATCGGTGTGCCTCACGCGCTCCTCCTCGCCTTCCTCGCGGGAGTGCTCGAGCTTATACCGCTCTTCGGCCCAGTTTTGGCGGCTATTCCTGCTCTCTTTATCGCCTATACTGCCGGCGGCATGACGACTGTGGCTATTGTAGGTCTTCTCTATATTCTAATCCAACAGCTTGAGAATCACGTCATCTACCCCTTGGTGGTAAAGAAGCTTGTCGGCGTGCCGGCTATCATCTCGATTTTGGCGCTTGTCATCGGCGGGCAATTGGCGGGGTTCCTCGGCATCATCATCTCGGTGCCGGTTGCCGCGGTGGTTATGGAATTCGTAAACGATCTGGAAGAGAGGAAGATCGCTAAGAGCGCGATGCCAAATGGATAAGAAAAGTTTTTATATCACAACAACGATTCCTTATGTGAATGCCGATCCTCATATCGGTTTTGCTTTGGAGCTGGTGCAGTCCGATGCGATAGCGAGGTATAGACGCTTGATTGGAGAAGAGGTTTTTTTCAGTACCGGGACTGATGAATACGGCCAGAAAATTTGGGAGGGAAGCCAGAAAGAAAATAAGGATGTTAAGGATTATGTTGATTATTACGCGGAGAAATTTATTGATCTCGCAAAGAAACTCAATCTCTCAAATGATAATTTCATCAGGACGACAAGCGATGCGAATATTAAGGCGGCGCAGGAATTTTGGAAGCTCTGCGATCAGAACGGCGATATATATAAGAAGAAATATAAAGGATTGTATTGCGTTGGTTGCGAAAAGTTTCTGACTGAAAAAGATTTTGTTGACGGGAAATGTGTTTTTCATCCGAATCTGGTTCCGGAAATGATCGAGGAAGAAAATTATTTCTTCAAGCTAAGCAAGTACCGGGAAAAATTGCTTGAATACCTTTCGCAAGAGAATGTTATTCTGCCCGAATGGCGCAGAAAAGAAGCCCTTGAATACGTGCAAGGGGCAATGGATGACTTCTCTATATCCAGAAGCAAGGAGCGGCTTGCTTGGGGGATTGCGATTCCGGGCGATGACACACAAGTGATGTACGTCTGGTTCGGAGCGTTTATAAATTACATTGCTACGCTTGGCTGGCCGCAGAATAATGTTTTGTTCGAGAAATTCTGGCAAGGCGGCACCACGGTGCAGACTGCCGGCAAGGATATGGTGAAGTTCCAATCGGTAATGTGGCAGGGCATGCTTATGTCGGCCGGCCTTAAAGCCACTGATTATATTGTGTACCACGGATTTGTTACAGGCGAAGGCGGAGTGAAGATGTCTAAGTCCCTAGGCAACGTCATTAGTCCTCTGGATATAGTGGAAGAATACGGCACTGACGCTCTGCGATACTTCCTTTTACGAGAAATTTCTTCGTTTGAAGACAGCCCGTTTACCATCGAGAGATTTAAAGATGCTTATAACTCCGGCCTTGCCAACGGTTTGGGCAATCTTGTCTCACGGATCATGACTCTGGCAGAATCTAATCTAGACAAGCCCACGGAGATTGCCGAATGGGAAGACTTGAGCGAATACCTCGACCTCCTCAATAAATTTGAAGTTAATTTAGCTGCTAATTACGTCTGGAATAAAATTGGCGCTCTTGACCGCGAAATTCAGGAGAAAAAACCCTGGGAATCCAAAGACAAAGATATAATCTCTGGATTAGTTCAAAAGCTTTATTCCATTGCCCGCATGCTCAATCCACTTATGCCGGAAACTTCCGCAAAAATCAAAGAACTGATCAAGGTCAATAAAAAGCCAGAAGTGCCACTATTTTTGCGAAAATAATAATGCCTAAATACTTTGATATTCATTCGCACCTGAATTTCGGGGACTACGAGAAGGATTGGGAAGAGGTCATCGGCCGGATGCGGGAGACTGGGACGCGCACCATAGTCGTCGGTACGGATTATGAGTCATCGAAACGCACTGTTGAATTGGCAGAACAATATCCGGAAATCTACGCATGCATTGGCGTTCACCCTGCGGACAATGTGTCCGCAAGTTTTGAAGTTGATAAGTTCGATAAGTTGGTAAGTCGACCGAAGGTCGTTGCTGTGGGGGAATGCGGTATGGATTTCTTCCATCAGGACAAGACACAAGATTTCGAAAGGCAGAAAAAACTGTTTCTCAACCAAATAGATTTCGCCATGGCGCACAACAAGCCCATCATGATTCACGCCCGTGATGCGTATGAAGAAATTTTGCAAATTCTGGAGTCACTTGGCGGTCCAACCGCCAAGTTGCGGGGGAATGTGCACTTTTTCGCCGGTGATCTGACGACAGCAAAGAGATTCATCGAACTTGGGTTTACCCTGTCGTTTACCGGAGTTATCACTTTTGCAAACTCGTATGATGAGGTTATCAAATCAGTGCCCTTAAGCTCGATTATGGCCGAGACAGATGCTCCATTCGTAGCGCCCGTACCTTACCGGGGCAAGAGGAACGAGCCGAGCTATGTCGTGGAAGTGGCCAAGAAGATTGCCGAGATCAGGGGTTCGGACTTCGAAGAAGTCCGAAAGGCCCTTGTCGAGAACGCCCTTCGTATGATAATGTAGCCCAACATGCAAATTTACGAACTGGGATACTTAATATTGCCGTCGATCGCCGAGGACAATCTCCCGATGGTCGAAGATGCCCTTAAGGCCGCTATTGCCAAAGAGGGCGGTAATGTCTTTGCTGGCGAGGTGCCCTTCAGACAGCTTTTGGCCTACACCATGTCGAAAACCGTTGGGTCTTCCCGCTATGTAGTCAACGAGGCCTATGTCGGTTGGGTTAAATTTGAAGCGGAGCCTAATACCGTTCCACAAATAAAAGATAGTGTCGAAAAAATGTCGGAAATCCTCCGCCATCTCATCGTCAAGGCGCCGAAAGAGGCCACCTTTACCTTTGCTGAAGCGAGGAAGAAGTTGGAAGAGAGAGAAGTTAAAGAGCCTGCCGAGACTCGCATAGAAGAAGAAGTGGCAGTAGAATAATAGTATGTATCTCAATAAGGCCATCATTATAGGCAATCTCACTCGCGATCCGGAACTCCGCTCGCTACCTTCCGGAGTTCAAGTGGCATCTTTCGGCGTCGCCACCAACCGCGTGTGGAAGGACAAGGACGGCAGTAAGAAGGAAGATGTACAGTTCCACAATGTAGTGGTCTTCGGCCGTCAGGCCGAGACTACCGCGCAATTCTTGCGCAAGGGCTCAAGCGCCTTGGTTGAGGGACGCATGCAGACGCGCTCCTGGGATAGCCCCGACGGCAAGAAGAATTATCGCACCGAGATCGTAGCCGACAGAATCCAGTTCGGCAATCGTCCTGGTGGCATGGGTGCTCCCGTAGCTCAAGCTCCGGCCAAGGGGGAAGACCAGCCAGCTCCACCGGCAGACGCAATCGATTATCCAGAGGAAAACATTAACGCAGACGACATTCCATTCTAATGAAAAAGAATTATTTCAAAGACAATAAGATTGAGCATATCGACTACAAGGATGTCGAAACACTTAAGAAGTTTCTTACTCCGCACGGCAGGATCCAGTCCCGCAAGCGCTCTGGTATCCCCTCGATCGACCAGCGCGAACTCGCCACAGCCATCAAACGAGCCAGATATATGGGATTGTTACCATACGTGTCCAGATAATTTCCAATTGTCCTAATTGCTCTAATTTCTAAATAAATCTCAAATCCCAAAACCCAATTTTAGGTCAATTAGGTTAATTAGAATAATTAGAAATTTAAGAAACACGGTCAGTATACTGACCGGTTTCCGTATTAACTCTTACGGTATCACCTTCTTTTATAAACATTGGCACCTGGATTTCTGCTCCAGTCTCAAGCTTCACGGCCTTGGTGGCGCCTTGGGCAGTATTGCCGCGAGTAGCGTCGTGAGCCTCCACCACTTTGAGCTCCATCTTGATTGGGAAGGAGATGCCGATGATTTCGTCTTGGAAGAGCATGGCATTGACGACGGTATTCTGCTTGAGAAACTTCGCGCCCGGGCCGATCATATCTTCGGGTAGTTTAAAGCGTTTTGATGGGTCACCTACTTCACAGAACCAGTACTCGCCGCGGTTGGCATAAAGATATTTCACTTCCTTCTTGCCAATGTCAGCTTCCTCGACTTTGTCGGAGACGTGGAATGTAGTTTCGGTAATGCGCCCAGTAATGAGATTTCGGAGCTTAACGGCGTTTACTGGTTTCCTCTGCTGTTTCCTGAAGACGTGAGAAGCAATTACTTCCCAGGGTTCGTTTTCGAAAATAATGTATTTGTGTACTGTCGCTTCGTTGTAATCAAGCATAGAGCGCCATTCTACATATTGTGGCTTATAATATCAAATATGAATAAGGGAGATATGGGAGATCAGAGAAGTAAGGGAGGAAAAGCGGGATATGAATACCTTTTAGCTTATAAGATTACCGTGCCGATATATGACTATACAGTGGAGTTTTGCAAGAGATATTTCCATAAACTTTCTTCAAGGCGAACTCAGGATCAGATGGTGCAGGCGGCTAGATCGGGAATGCAAAACTTACTTGAAGGTAATCAGCAAGCGAGTCTTGAGGGATATATAAAATTAGTCGGCATAAACTCAGCTTCTCTTGAAGAGCTCCTCAAGGACTACTTGGCTTACGGGAGACAAAATAAAATTGAGATTTATGGAAAAGAGAAATCGGAAAGGGAAGTAAGGGAGATAGGGGAAGTATGGGAATCAATTAATAAGACGAAGACTCTCCCTGACAACCCTAACTTCCCAGACTTCCCTAAGGATGAGTGTCATGCCCTAAACCTCATGCTTACCTTAACCAACCAAGCGATATATCTCCAGAAGAAATTACATACATCGCTTGAAGAGAAGTTTATAAAAGAGGGAGGCTTCAGAGAAAAACTTTTCAGGAAAAGGATGAGATACAGGAGTAAGGGAGGAACTATACCTCTTTAAGTTTCGCTCTAATCTCTTTTAAAATCTCCCCAGAAACTTTTTTGTTTTCCCTCAGGAACTGGCGAGTGGCGTCGTAGCCCACGGCGAGCTTCTCGTTGTTGTATTTGTAAGTGCTGCCGGATTTTTGAATCAGGCCAAACTTTTCACCGAGGGCGATGAGTTCTCCTTCGCGCGAGATCCCTTCGTTGTACATGAGATCAAACTCGGTTTGTTTGAAGGGGGCGGCGACTTTATTTTTCACCACCTTTACGCGCGTTCTGCCGCCCATTATTTCTTCGCCCTTCTTGATTTGCGCGATACGGCGAATGTCGAGGCGCACGGAAGTGTAGAACTTGAGTGCCTTGCCTCCGGGCGTCGTTTCCGGATTGCCGAACATCACGCCTATCTGCATGCGGATTTGGTTTATAAAAATGACAACAGTTTTTGACTTGGCGACGAGAGCCGTGAGCTTCCTTAGCGCTTGACTCATGAGCCGGGCTTGCTTGCCCACATGATAAGCGCCCATATCGCCCTCGATCTCGTCCTTGGGAGTAAGCGCCGCGACCGAGTCGATAACGATGACATCAATCTTCCCCGAGCGTACCAATGAATCAACGATTTCAAGCGCCTGTTCGCCCGTGTCCGGCTGGGAGATGAGGAG
This sequence comes from Candidatus Zambryskibacteria bacterium RIFCSPLOWO2_01_FULL_47_14, assembly GCA_001824005.1. The sequence goes on from MHWG01000013.1 coordinate 33,340, forward strand.
TTCATCTATCTTTACTCCGAGCCGCTTGGAATACTCCGGGTCCATGGCATGTTCCGCATCGATGAAGGCGCAAATACCGCCATCCTTCTGCGCTTCGGCAATAATGTGGAGCGAGAGCGTAGTCTTGCCAGAAGATTCTGGGCCGAAGATCTCAATAATTCTGCCGCGAGGGACGCCGCCGATTCCTAAGGCGGCGTCGAGTCCTATAGAACCTGTTGATATGGCGTCCACTCCGACCTTCGGCTTCTCGCCCAACTTCATTATCGAGTCCTCGCCGAACTTGGTACGGATGGCGTCAAGAGTGCTGTCAATATTATTGGCTGATTCCTTCCTATCTTTAGTAGGCATGTTATTTATAGTGAGCTTGTCGAACTAGGGGTTATATATTACCCGCACGCTTTTCTCGCGCTTTCGGCCGAAGCGGTCGTGCACTCTCACGGTCATTATACTGGCGCCGGGAGAAACGAGCAATTTCTCTTCCCAGAAGCCTTTCTCATCGGTAAATATTTGCCGGTCGTTTAGGCTGATGCCGGCGATGTTCTCGGTGCGGCCCTTCATCAGGACCAAGGTACTTGCCAACCGCTCACCGTCGCGAGGATTCTCGATAACAATCTCCGGACCGAAGATGATGAAGCGCGCCTGGAAGAGTATGTAAGTGGCGAGAAGAAGGAACAAGACTGCGAGAATCCATTGCCTAACCCCGAGATTAATTTTCATCACCATCATTTTTGTCGTCTGGAAGCAAGGCTTCATTTTGTGGAAGCCTTGCTTCCACGGAATCGTCGAAGCGAGGGGCATTGATCACTTCTCTGGGTTTAGCTCCTTCTCCCGGGCCGATGACACCTCGCTCCTCGAGCATATCCATGAGCCGCGCCGCGCGCGCATAGCCGACGCGGAGCTTCCTCTGGAGATACGAGGTGGAGGCTTTGCCTGCCTGCATGACGGTTTCGCGCGCTTCCTCATATAGCTCGTCATCGTCCCCCATATTGTCATCATCGCCCAGATTGGCGGAGAAGATGGCATTCGAAACATTCTCGCCCGAGAAATTAATCTCATCCTGGAGTTCTTCGGCATAAGCGTCGCGCAAATATTTGGTAACGGATTTAACCTCTTTCTCCGAAATATAGGCGGACTGGATTCTCATGGGCTTCGACATCTCTGCTCCTTGGTAGAGCATGTCTCCAGCGCCGAGGAGTTTCTCCGCTCCGGCGGTGTCGAGGATGGTGCGCGAATCGATTTGGGAGGCTACTTGGAGGGCGATTCTTGCAGGAATATTCGCTTTGATGAGGCCGGTAATGACGTTGACTGATGGTCTTTGTGTAGATAAGAGGAGATGGATACCCACGGCGCGGCTCATCTGTGCCAGGCGGACTATGGCCGCCTCAAGTTCGCGCGGGTAAGAGCTCATGAGGTCGGCCAACTCGTCTATGATGATAATAATGTAAGGCATTGGATCCGGAAGCTCCGCTTCCGAATTTTTAATTTTCAATTTTGAATTTTCCAATGAAGGAGCCAGGATGTTCTTGTGATAGCTTTCAATATCACGGGTGCTCGATTTTTCCAAGATGTCATAGCGGCGCTCCATCTCTTTAGCCGCCCACTTGAGAGCGAGAATGGCTTTCTTCGGGTCGGTAATGACGGGTGTTAAGAGATGTGGAATGCTGTTGTAGAGAGTAAGTTCGACGCGCTTCGGGTCGATCATGATGAATTTCAAATTCTCCGGCGGATTGCGATAAAGAAGGGAAGTAATGATGGCATGGATGGCGACAGATTTGCCGGAACCGGTGGCGCCGGCGATGAGGAGGTGGGGCATCTTGTCGAGGTTTGCGTAGCGGGAGGTACCAGTAATGTCGCGGCCCAAAGCGACGTAGAGTGGCAGGGTATGCTCTCTGAAAGCCGGATCGGCAACGAGCGAGCCTAAACCGATGGTTGATTTCTGTGTATTTGGCACCTCAATGCCTACGAGCGACTTACCCGGGATGGGCGCCTCGATTCTCACCGGATGCGCAGCAAGCGCCAGTTCCAAGTTGGTCTGGAGTCCGAGAATTTTCGAAAGCTTCACACCTTCCGCCGGTTTCAATGCGTAGCGCGTTACAGACGGGCCGATCGATATCTCATCCATCTCGACTACGATGCCGAAGTTAAGAAGCGTGCGCTTGATGAGGTTGGCGTTCGCCTTGATATCGCCGACGCCTGCCTTGCCTCTATCGCCCTCGAGGAGCGAGAGTGGGGGAGGGGCCCACATCTTGCCGCTCTTTCGTACCATGATCGGCGTGAAGCTCTCCGAGTCCGCTTGTTCCTTGTTCCTTGTTCCTTGTTTCTTCTCTACTATTTTATCCATATCAATCTTTGCTACCACCTTTTCAAACAAGGCCTCTTCCGCGAGGGAGGGCTCGGCACCCCTCTCTTTTTTTGAAAACATTTTTCTAAGCATGGCCAGAACGTCAAATTTTATGTTGATGTCGAAGATCACCAGGATGGCTATGGCGATAAGAGCAACGAGAAGAATGGCCGTAAGGTAAATATCGAAGAGCGAGGAGAGCGGTTGAGAGATGATCCCTCCCGCAATGCCTCCTCGGTTCGAGGCGAGATTTACCAAACCTAACGCCGAGATAAAAAAGAGTATGGAGCCGAAAATTTGCGGACCTGCCAGAGTTCGCTCTCGCTCGTGGATAAAAGATATTGAGAGAATAAGGAAGACCAGAGGCATAAGATAATAACCCACGCCGAAGAGATACGAGAGGACTTCGTAAGTCGACGCGCCGACCCGGCCAGAGAGTCCTAAGGCGGCAAGTAGCAGAAAGATCGAAACCACTAAAGAAAACACACCCAGGATGGTATTGAACGTTCCTCTCGAAATTAAGTTCAAAAACAGGCCGGCATCGCTGTCAAATATCTTCTCTTTTCCTCTATTTTTTCTAGCCATTAATTCATCTTAAATGATATCACACTGAAGAAAGCATATTATGCTTTCTTCAGAACCAACGCGATTTGCAATTTTTGTCCCTAAGCATCATAATGGACAAGTCTTGCTATATGGGACAAAATATGGTATGTTTAAAAGACATATAAAAAAGACACAAGATAAATGTCCAATAACACTAAAAAAACAGACAGAATAGCTTCCGCTCTTTATCTTCTGACGAGTTTTTTCCCCGACCAGGAGCCACTCAAATGGGAGATCAGATCTCTCTCAATAGATCTTGCGTCGGAGGGAGTAAAAGACAAATTTAATATAATAAGAGAATTGAATGCTCTTCTTTCTCTTGCTAAAACGGCTGGACTTGTTTCGGATTCAAACTATGAAATTGTTTCCCAAGAATTGGCCAAATTCGGTCAGGGGATGGAAAGTCCTTTGAAATTAATGTTTTTGGAAGACGGAATACCGGAAGAAAGAGCTCTGCCGAAACCTTTTCAGCCGGAGAAGATAAAGGACAATTTTACAGTAAAGAGAGAATTACCCAGACCGGCATCCAAAGAACTTAAGGAGTTCGGGGCCGTTTCGGTAAAGAAAAACAGCCGCCAAAGCATAATCATTGGACTTCTAAAGCGTAAGAAAGAAATCATGATAAAGGACGTTTCTCCCCTTATAAGCGGCTGCAGCGAGAAAACTATTCAAAGGGAGCTCCTATCCATGGTAGCAGCCGGAATATTGAAGAAAATAGGGGAGAAAAGATGGAGCCGCTATACTCTTGCTTAAATATCCAAAAGACGTAGAATAGGTGTTATCCACAGAGCATTTAGATTTTTAAGGGTCACTCCTTTATAATCTAGCTGTGTGTCTTGCCGGTAAAGGCTTTACCGTTGCCGGCAAATTAAAAGTAAAATTAGAAATAATGATTAAAAGCAAAATTGCAAAGATCGCTGCCCTTTCAGTGGGAGTGACTTTCGCTCTCGGCCTCTCCGTTAATACGGCGGGCGCTGTGACGGTTGCCGAACTCCAGGCACAGATCAATGCACTTATGGCCCAGCTCGCGGCTCTTCAGGGAGCTCCTAGCGCAGGAGTTGTAAACGCAATCAACTCCGATCTCACGATCGGCTCTTCAGGCAATTCGGTTGTAAATCTTCAGTCGGCTCTTGTCGCTCAAGGTTACCTCACCATGCCTGCTGGCGTTGCCATGGGTTACTTCGGCTCTCTTACGAAAGCCGCAGTAGCTAAATGGCAAGCAGCCAACGGTGTAGCACCGGCAGTCGGTTACTTCGGTCCCATCTCGCGAGCAAAGTTCAATGCTTCTGCTAGCGCGACAGGCACTGTTCCGGGCACTACGGTTGGATCCGGCACCACCACTACGGTTGGCGGCGGAATCACCACCCCTGGTGTAGAAGGCACTATCACGGTTTCTGTCAATCCTTCTCCAGCTTCAGGAACGAAGCTTTACGAGAATGATGACATGAGAGCTGTCATGGGTATTAAGATCGAAGCTAAAGGCTCTGATATGAAAATTGAAAGAGTCAAGCTTGACCTCGATGCCACTACCAGCGGCAATGCTGACAACGACTTCTACAGAAAGATTGCCAGCAAGATCTACATCATGGACGGTTCAACCGTTCTTGCTTCGTCTGATCTCAATGCCAATACTGTAGTTAAGGATGGTTCTGATTACTTCATCACCATCTCAGGTTTCGGCTTTGTCGTTCCAAAGAACCAGATCAAGGTTCTGACCGTCGCTCTTGACGCTAACACCACATGGGATTCCACTTTCGACAACGACAATTGGACCCTCGGTGTTCCGGTTGAGGGTGTTCGTTCTGTTGACGGCGCTGGCGTAAACCAGTACGGTCCGGCTACGGCCTTCACCCGCGAGTTTTCTTCCGCGGCTGATCTCGTAGATGCGGCTACTGTTACGGTATCGCTTAACTCGTCCACACCAGAGACTCAGCAGGTAATCTGCGAGAGCAATACTGACAACGACGAGTGCGATCTCCTTGAGCTCGCTAAGTTCGACTTCAAGGCTGAGAAAGACGCGGTGACTGTCACCGACCTCGTGGTTGACCTCGTTCGCGGTGGTGCCACGATTGCTACCACAACTACGGCTTACATCTATGATGGTTCTACCCTCGTAGGTTCTGCCTCGGTTGCTGGTACTTCCTTGACTGCTGGCGGTGCTACCTTTACTGACATTGACTGGGTCGTTCCTAAGGACACCACCAAGGTGCTGTCCTTGAAGGTTGACGTCCGCGATGCCAGTGTTCAGGCTGACACCTTCGCTGCAGACATCGATACTGCAGACGTAACTGCAGAGAACTCTGCTGGTGCTGCTATTACCGAAGCTGGTTCAGCCCAAGGCAGAACCTTCACCATCCGCAAGGTTGGTCCTCAGGTTACCTTGGTCTCGAAGTCAATCACCACATCTGGCGTGCCTCAGGGCGCACCGGCTGCAGGCTTGACCTCAACCTCAACCTTGAGCGCGACGTTTAACGTCAAGATCAAGGCTCTTGGTGGCGACCTGCTCCTCGGTACTGTCGCTTCCGGTACTCCTACGTTCGCAAGTTCAACAACTTCGTTCAAGGTGTACAGGAATGGAAGTCACGATACCTCGATCGGTTCGTTCGCAACCTCGACCTCTTACTCGATCCCAAGCATCTGTGTCTCGGAAGGAACAGAAAGCTGCAAGCTTTCTGAAGGAACTGAAGTCTCCTTCCCTGTTACCTTCAACATCTTGGGTAGACAAGGTCCTGGTAAGGCAGGCGATGCCGCTATCGGCACACCTCTATCCGTTATCAGCTCCTACTCCGTCCAGATGGAAGGTGTTCAGTGGGTAGCCAAGAACAACTCTGGCGCAACCACTACTACCTTCATGTCCGGTTTGGCTGACTGGAGGACTGCTGACGTATCCTTCCCGTAATCCGGGTTTAGGATTAGAGACTCTGGCTTAACCAGAGATAAGAAAAACCGCCTTCGGGCGGTTTTTCTTATTACTTGCTTGCCCCGTGGCGAGCACAAGCGAGCTTTACGGGGTTATCCACAGAAGGATTGCTTATTTTTTCTGAAGAATTGTGAGATAATAAAACGTGTTAGTAGGATAATAAATCAATAATAATTAGGTATGAATACAATTAATAATGACAGGATGACGAAGATAATCTCTGTCGTCCTTTCCGTAATCTTCGGTGTTTTGGTCGTCTCGCTTGTAGCCAACGCGGTGACAACCATTAGCACCAACATCGCAACAGATGGCAATGCGACAATTACCGGCACACTTGGTGTAACTGGAGCCTCCACTCTCACCGGTCTGACCTCAATGATCCAAGCATCGTCAACCCGTTTTTCGGTACACGACAAAGCCTATTTTGGCGGTTCGGCGACCAGTACCATCAATAGTTCTGGTGATCTCTTTGTAGTGGGCTCCAGTACCCTGCAGGCATTTACCTTCGTTACTGCCACTGGTACAAGCGCTACCACTACCAATTCCTTCTCTACTACCGCTTCTTCCACAAATCTTGCTTCCGCTAGTGCAGTTGTGGGCACACTCACCTCACCCGGAACAATTACCTCATCATCTAAAAGTGCGGGAATCGGTTATGCTACAGGTGCAGGGTGCGCAGTTACTCAGGATACTAACCGTACGACTGGAGTCACTTGTACCGGGGTCTCTGGCGCAATCACGACTCACAACGCTTCTCTAGCGGCAGAAGCAACTGCTAAGTTTACGGTTACGAACACCTCTGTCGCTGTCGGTGATGTGGTTGTCGTGTCTCAACGGTCCGGTTCTGACGGTGGCGGTACGCTTGTTGAAGTCACTACAGTCGCCGCAGGCTCATTCCAAATCGCTGTTCATAACGGTAACGTAGCAGCGGGCACAGCAGAAACTGGCGCAATCATCATTAACTTCGCAGTTATCAAAGCTGTCTCAAACTAATCTGATTAATTCAGACTCATGAAAAAATTACTAATCCCAGCTCTAGTTCTCGGGTCGTTTCTGCCGGCAATGGCCTTCGCCGCTTACAACGACGTCAGTCTCACTACCAACGCGCGCATCTCATCTAACAGCATCACTCTGGATGTCTCGGGTACTGATGCCGCGGTAGAGAGTCTGGCCGTTGGTAGCGGAACCTTCACCGCAGTTCTCCAATCAGGCTCAAACCTCAAAGTGTCTCCCTCGAGCAATACCCAGATGGTCTACGATGTGACCTATACCGGTAGCAATGCTCCTCAAGTAGACTATGTCTGTACTGCTGCTACCTCAACCCTAACGGTTACTGCGTCAAGTCAGACTACTCTTGTGGTTACTCCATTAAGTACTGCCTGCTCTGGTCCTGGGGAAAGCACTTCCGGTAGCACCGGTTCTTCCGGCAGTAGTTCTGGAGGCGGCGGCGGAGGCGGTGGGACTACGGTAGCTGTAGCTCCCAATCCAGTTCCTGTGGCGGCTCAAGCAACCTATTCTACGAAAGAAGCTCAAATTCAGTCCATCATGCAGGCGATTGCCGCCCTTCAGGCTCAAATGCAGGCACTGACCGGCGCTCCGGCGGCTCAAGTCTCTGCCGTAAGCGGCAAGATTACGAGCAATCTATCGGCCGGTTCTCGCGGCTCAAGCGTTAAGACTCTTCAGCAATTCTTGAATACCCGTGGTTTCGCTGTGGCCTCTTCTGGTCCGGGTTCTCCGGGCAGAGAGACAGAGATGTTCGGATCACTTACCGTCAAGGCCGTGCAGAAATTCCAAGAGCAATACGGCATCGCTAAACCGGGTGTGCCAGGCTATGGCACTGTCGGGCCCAAGACTCGCGCCAAGATTAACGAGCTTTCTGGGAATTAATTATTCCCAAGCAATATAACAAAACCGCTTCGACCTGGGTCGGAGCGGTTTTGTTATATAATTAATACATGCGCTTTTTCGATAAAACATTTTTCAAGTTTCTTCTTGTTTTCGTTCTTATCTTGGCGATTAGTCTTGCTGTTATTAATTACGCTAGCGCCGCGCTTGTAAATATAAATACCGCCTCCCAGACCGAGCTAGAAACTCTAAACGGTATCGGCCCCAGCAAAGCCCAAGCGATTATCGATTACCGGAACACTAACGGCTCGTTTAAAAAAATAGAAGATATCAAAAATGTCAGCGGCATCGGCGATGTCACTTACAACAATATCAAGGACTACATTACTGTCGGTGACTCTTCGGCAGCTACTGTCGGAGGCACGGGCGGAGGTTTTACGACTGTCAACTACTCCCTTCAGCCGACAATCTCTACTCATTATTCCTCCAGTCCGGCAACGAGCAGTACCAGTGAATTAAACATTTCTGTAAGCGCCGGCCGCGAGCGCTTGAGCTCGGTCAAGAGTCCGATTGAATTTAAAGCGGAAACAAATCTTCTAGATTCCAGAGAGAATTCTTTCCGCTGGAACTTCGGCGACGGGGGGCTCTCTTATGGCAAACTAGTCACTCACGCTTATGAGTACCCCGGAGAATACGTCGTGGTGCTAAACGCGAGTACACCGAAAGGCAATTTCGTCTCTAGGACCAAGGTCACAATCATCGAGCCGGAAGTGAGTATTGTTTATGCCGATAGTGAAAAAGTACAATTGAAGAATGATTCAACTTACGAAATCAATCTCTATGGCAAAGCCTTGGTGGCAGGGGAGGAAACTTATATTTTTCCACCAGACACTATCTTATCGGCCAAGCAAACACTCTTTCTATCAAGCGCTGTTACCGGTCTCAAATCTGGGAATATGGCAGTCATAAATACCGGCGAGAAAGATAAAGAAATTTCTAGGATTCAAAATGAGTTAAGCAGATTAGAAAATCAGTTAGCCAGCATGCAAAAGCCCGATGCGACAGCGAGTGTTGCACAACAGAGAGGGGTGGTGCAGGGGGTAACAATTGTGGCCGCCACTACAACTGCCACCGAAACGCAGGTGGCGGCCGCGGCGAAATCCGGCTGGTTTGCCACCCTCAAAAAATTTTTCTTGAGGAAATGAGCACCAAGTGATAGCATTGAAGTATGGCTAAAATTATAGCAATTGCCGGAGTGGTGGTTCTTATCGGAGCGGGATATTGGATCTTTTCAAAAGAAAAGCCGTTGGAGCGGAGTTCCCAAACGAAAGTAATTTTAACTTTCCCGAGAGAATCAACGGAGGAAGGCAGGTTCATATCTTTGCTGGCTATCGCTTATGCCCCGGAGAATGTTTACCCCATAACCCGGGGTCAGGCTTCCTGGGAAACTTTGGAGAAGGCCGCTCAATCATTTTTTAGCGCCAATAAAGCAGATGACTCGGGGTGGATGACTGCAAATTTTGCCGCTGACGAACAAGATGCAGTCAGGGAAATGTTAAATGATTCTGAAATTCGGGTAAGGAATAAAAGTTATTTCGTGGGATTTGATTACTATGTTCCCAGATGGAAGATACCATTCAAGAAGGGCCATCTCCTGATAGTGCTTCAATTCCCGGGTGAACAGGGTTATACCGTAATAGATTTTAAGCAGACCGCTGATGGTTGGAAGCAGACTAACGAATTGGCTTATGATCGAGATATGGCCACGATACTCTCAGCCTCCGAGCAAGGAAAAATCACCGAGGAGGTATATTGATAATTAACGCAATAATTATGCCAAACCAGGAACTTAGCAATGAACAAAAGCAAACAGTAACGAAGTCCCTCCCATTATTTATTGTTAAGATGATTCTCCTGCCAATTTATGGTTTAACTGCGGCAATTATAGCGTTTGGGATGCTTCTGTCTCCGGGTATGGCTGGAGGAAACAAACTTTTATATTTAACTTTTATGCTTGGGCCGTTTATTCTGGTGTTGGCTTCAAAATATTTTTCACGCAAATTAGAAAAGAGAAACCATACCGGCGTGGCTTTCGCAGTACTCCTTCTGCCACTTCCATTGGTTTTATGGTTAGTATGGGTATTATTCATCGAATAAAATTAACGCAATAATTATGCTCAACCAGAAAGTTAATAATTATGAGCCTCACTTAAATAAGATGTTAACCATAAAAGGTTTTATTTCTGGGTAAAATTATGAGAACACTCCAAGTGCACAATAATAAAAATCTTTTTATTTTGGCCGTTCTAATTATCATTCTCATAACGGCATTTGCCCAGCCGCTCTCAAGTTATGCGATAAGAGATATTGAGGAGGACAATACATACAGTGAGCTAAGCCAGCCAATAAATGATGCAGGCAAATTTAGACGGGTAATAAATGCTGTACTTAATTTTTTTACCACCACTCTTCCTAATAGGGTTGAAAATACGGTAGATGGTGTTTATCAAGCTCTGCCCGGCTCGATTCAAGTTAACGAACCTCTTATCGAACCTCCGATTTCTCCGGGTGTTCCGGAGGATATCACGACAGAACTGCCACCGGAAGGCGCTCCGGAACCATCGCCGCTTCCCTCCACTCCAATTGCCGAAGTTAGCGAATTGCCGAATGTCGAGCCGAAGCTCTACATCCCGCCGGCAGTAGATCAGTCGCAAGGGTGCGAGAAAGTTCTGAAATATTTTTCTCAAAATATTGTGGCTGGTGTGTTGAAAACGTCTGTGCGGCAAACTCGAGACGATGGCATAGCGGCGCCTGA
>MHWG01000013.1:43888-48955 GCA_001824005.1 Candidatus Zambryskibacteria bacterium RIFCSPLOWO2_01_FULL_47_14
CCGGCGGAAGTTCCTAAAAGTGTTTATGCCGGCATCACAGCTCATGTATTCGAGCTTGCCAGCGTGAGCGAGGCTATGAAGTGGTCATCGCGGTTTGAAGGGGAGAAGCTCTCTGTCCCCGAAGAATCGACATTCGACCAGGAAACCGGCAAGGCTCGGAAAGGCAGGTTCGTATTCCAAGTCGAAGCCCGCTGTTGCGTGAAATTGAAAAAAGCCGATGTCATAGAACTGCTTAGCCAAGCAGTTTCGAGAGTCAAAGCCGATCCCGGCGGAGATGACAGCGCAGACCTTCTAGCCAATACTTGTTCGCAGGCAATTTTGAAATTTTATCCATTGGCCAAGATTAGTGCGGCTTTGGGCAAGAAGATTGCCACGGCGGAAAAAAGCGGACAAGACGGATGCGAATTGAGATTCCACGGAAGCGGAGCCTCGATTACTGTTGCTGCGGAAAAATATGAAGATTTATCCAGCGCAGTTTATGAGGTTCAAAGATACAGGGAATATAATAGCGTGGCGGCCGACATTGGCGATGAAGGATATGTCAGTCCGCAGGGCGGCGGCCGGGCGCGTAAGCAAACTCATGTTTTCAAGATTGACACGGGAATTGTCTCCGGCGGCATCAGTCAGCCGCAAACCGAACAGCTTTTGAAATATGCAGTAAGTCAGCTTAAAGATTCTAAGACGGGGATTGATTGCCAGACGGCGAAAATTGTTGTAAACAGCCTGTCGGAATTCTCCCTTCGTGCCGGCAAACGGGCCAATGACCGAATACCAGTGGAATTTGTGGATGAGGACACCCTAGAAGTTATCAAAGGCAAAAACCTGCAATGCGTCAAATCAATTGAAGTGGTTAAAGGACAGTTCCAGGAAGGAATGGGTATAGACGGCCAAAGGGCGGTATATTTTACAGAACCGAAAGCCAATGCTGACGGCACCAAACTCGAGTTTTATGTCAGAATCAAACCTACGGCCTTGCCGGGATATACGATAATTACTCTTAAATCTGCCGGTGATAGCGTTGAAGGGCTTGGTCTCCTCATTAATATTTCCGGTACACAATATCTTAACCGCCGGTTTGCCAACAGCAAGAGTGTTAAATTTTACGGCTGGTGGCCGGAAGCTAATGATGAAGTTAAGATATTAGCCGACGCAACTGAAGAAGGAGTGGCATTTATGACCCACGGAGCCTATAAGCCGTTGCACATATTTTTGACAATTTTTGAGAACAAGTATTGGGATGAACAAGCTCAATATTTATACTGCACGCCTAAAGGTTATACAAATTATGGATTCGGAGTTGGAGGATGCTCCCCTACTACTGAGCCGGGAATTTACCTAAGCGACTTCTCGAAATATATGAAATATGGCGTTGTTCACGAATCTGCTCATAAATTACATCAATATTATAAGGGTAATTATCGTGGAACAGCATTAATATCAAAATTATTTGGTTTCCAGGGGAAATGGGATAATATTGTGGGAGATGTAACATCATGCCGCTATTTACCTATCCAGAATGGGAGCTGGACAAACGAGAAAGATCCATTTATCCCTCATTGCGGTTTTGTAAGAGCTTATGGAGCTACCAATCTTATTACTTATGCGGAAGATGTGGCCACTTTTACTGAATTAGAAATTATGTCTCCGGATAATTTGTTAAAAGGGGAAGGTCCTTATGATCTAAGATATGGGAAAAAACAGGAATTGCTTAAAGAATATGGTTTTATCCCTTAGAAAAACTTTTCTCGTTGCTGTTATTTTTACGCTGGCCGCCGGTACGGCTCAAGCGGCTACCCTTGATTATCTCTTGATCAGTCTGGCTTATGATTCTGCTAAGCCGGAAGATCAAGCTTTTGAAGTGATTGATGTGGAGCAAAGAGTGATTGAGCAGACAGAAATTCAGAGTGCAGAGACAGGGACATATAAATTGAGCCTGCTGAATGGAGATTCCGAGATAGCCAAAGAGTTTTTCGCAGTTATAAAGAGGGGAGAAAACGATATCTATGAAGTGGTCGGCTCTGACGGAGAATCTTTTGCCGAAATGCCCGCTCCCTCTCGGCAGGTGTTTACAATCCCGGTTTTGTTAACGGGCAATATTTCTGTTTCTGATTCCATCCTGCAGATATCTAATAGCGAAAACAATCAGGTGCTTCTGTCCAAGCGGCTTGATGACATCCCGCTTCAGATTTCCCAAGCCAAAGAATTCAATTTGCTTCAGCCGGAAGAGCCTTTTCCGACCCTGCCTGCATTCCACGAAGAGAAAAACAAGAATTGGCTCTGGATTGATTTAATCGCCCTTGTTGTCTTGGCCGCGATTGTGGCATCAATTGTCTGGGCCATCAAAGCGATCAGAAGAAGAATCAAATCAAATAAGGAAATACCCTAAATAAAATAAAATAAAGCGGCGGGACGGAATTCCGTCCCGCCGCAAAAGACGGGGCCGCGGTTACCGCGGCGAAATGTGATTGACGTTCCTGCTACCGGCGGTCCTGCCCAGCCAGAAGATGATCACGACGAGCAGGAGGATAAATCCCCCAACTGCATACCACATGTTGACCTCCACTTAACCTCCACTTTCTACATTACTACTGTCGTGCAGGTTGTCAACGTCTGCTTCACTTCTGCTGTCAATCGCGACAAGGTAAGAAGTGCTGTCTTCTGCCGTTTCTAGAAACAAGCCGATAAGGCGAAATTAGCATTAATTATCAGCTAATTGAGAGATTTATGCTAAACAGCAAAAGGCTTTTGCAGAGCTCTGCTATAGCCCTCCTCTCATCAATGTTCTTTGTCTCAAGCGCCTTCGCGGCAGTGCCTTCGATACCAGTAATCCTTACTCCGTCTGGGGCCACTACCACGAACCCAATCACTTTGGTGGGTACGGCTGACGCCACTACCACCATCCAAGTGACAGGTGGGGCCAGCACCTCAAGCGCTTCAACCACGGCGGGAGGCACTTGGTTTCTCGATGTAGGGTTAACAGCCGATGCCACCAATACTCTCTCGGTAGTTTCCTTCAATACCGAAGGTGAGTTCAGCGCTACGGCTACTGTCGACATCATGCACTCTACCACCTCGACAAGTACAGCTACGAGCACTGCCACAACGTCGCCAACTATTACCCTGAATGGCGATCAAACCATGACAGTGTTTAGCTGTAACGGCTTCGTTGATCCGGGGGTAAGTGTTTCGGTCGGTGCGACAACAACCACCTCTGGCAGTGTAAACATCGACGAGCCAGGCACCTACACCATCACATATACCGCGACAGGTGAAGGCAGTGCTACCGCAACAACTACACGTACTGTGATCGTTCTAGCTTGTGGTTCCGGCGGTGGCTCAGGTGGTAACGGCGGCGGTGGCGGAGGTAGTGGTAACAGTCAAGGCCAAGGCCCAACTGTGGCAGCTACTGTTACTCCAACCGCTTCTCTCATCCCTGGCCAAGCCATCGGTCTGACCATTCTTCAACAGACCTCTCTTCCTCCGGGCCAGGTATTGGGAGCAAATGCCAGCTTCCTCTTCACCTCAACGCTTCGAGTAGGCTCGAGAGGACCGGAAGTGGTGGCTCTCCAGTTGAGACTAAGAGAAATGGGTTACTTCAATGGTTCGGTTACCGGCTACTATGGCTCGATTACGAGAAGGGCAGTGCAAGCCTTCCAACGGGCCAATGGTCTGCCGCCAGCAGGCCAAGTGGGAATTATGACTAGAGCTCTGCTAAATAGCTAAAGCAAACCTAAAAAGCCATATGGCTTTTTAGGTTTGGTACACTTAAAGCATGAGTGACTTAGCAAAAGAAGTAATGTGGCAGGGAGGAACTGAGCCGCCTTTCACCGGTGAGTATGTCTACACCAAGGACAAGGGAATGTATCACTGCAAAAATTGCGGGGCAGCGCTCTTCTCTTCCGAAGCGAAATTTGATTCTGGTACAGGCTGGCCATCTTTCGATGAGCCAGCTAATCGGGAAAATATAGAATTGGTGCCAGATGAGTCCCACGGCATGCATCGAACGGAGGTAAAGTGTAAAAACTGCAAAGCTCACCTAGGTCACCTCTTCGAAGACGGTCCCACCAAAACTGGTAAGAGATACTGTATAAATTCAATTTGTTTAAACCTGAAGGAAGAATAATCCGCAAGACATGCTCTTCGAAAAATCTTTGGCTGAAAGCATGCTTTCAGCTTCGCAAGCATGGCCAGATTTTTCTCATAGCATGTCTTGCTACTCAACCAAGGCTTATGTAGAGTGGTGGCAGCGAGGCTTCGGCCCGCATAGTTCCTTGTGTTCAAAGGAGAAAAGCCATGACTTCGGACAGGGCTCGTTCGGCAGCGCGTAGGGATCTAGATCTGGTAACTGGATTAAGAAGGGTGAGTCTTGCTAGACTTCATCCGGCAGAGTTCGATGATCTTCTTCGAGACACACTCAAGAACATTCCTCTCAGAGATCTTCGTGGTTTCAAGCAGCTCAAGGATCACCTCCGACGTCGACCTGGAAGTTTCGTAATCGGGCAGCGTCAAAATCCGCTTGAATATGTGGATATCACAGATGATGCTGAACTAACCAGGGGCGGGCAATCTCAACCTGGGGAGAGGTTCTCGTGGAAGACTCAAGTCCAAGGAGTTTCGAGAGGTTGTTTGAGCCAATTTATCACCTACGGCAGAAACGAATCTGATGAAGTGACTGTTCACCAAGAAGTAGCGGAAAGATGGGGGCATGAAGCATACGTGAAGAGAGTAGATAAAAGAGAGCTTGTCTTGCGCCGACCAGCTGATCACACGTGGGCTGACGAAAGTCTCTTCCTACTGTTGCATCACTATGAAAAGGTGCCACATGAGGACCGCATGGTGACAACACTTGTCGAGGTGGTCTGGATTCCTATCGATGGATTTCGAGAGTTCTTCGGACCTCGGTACTCTCGGGTTGCTCAATATTTGTTTTGGGAGCTTGAGAGTATTGTTCGACGTACGCTTGACGAACTCGAGAGGGCAGTAGCCAGATTGAAAACCGATGCCAAGAGACTGGAGCAGATCTCCGAAGCGGTCATGGAGTAAGTTCTTTTTAGACAGCACAAACGG